>DUDC01000168.1:0-69160 GCA_012959465.1 Planctomycetaceae bacterium | reverse complement strand
ACTGGCTCTCCGATGGAGCACGCCATCAGTTGTCTGTCAAACTACAAGAGTGGCGCGAGCTATCGCCAGACAAATCAGCAGCGAAAGTCCAACGGTTGTCAGCGCGACTGCGAACTCGGTCTGAACATTGGCGAGACGACACAACGCAATTTGCCGGTCAGCTCGCGCGAACCATGTTGCGTTGGCCAATCCCCCAAGGGATGAACAAGGGTGACTTGGTTGGCGACTGCGAGTTTCTTATCTATCGATCAGCCAATCTGCCAGCAACCTCTGAATTGACTCGGAACATGGACGAGTTGAATTCGGAGGAAGCGCAAGGGCCAGCCCCAATCGAGGATGAGTTCCCGATCCCAGCACCGGTCGGGGATTATCGTCCGCCCGCCAGTGACGGCGTTTTGGCTGAGACGAAGACGGTTGATGTAACGGGTCTCAATCGTGGAGTAATCGGGACAAGTCCTGGCGAGATGACCACAGACACCAGGCCGTTGCTTCGTCGACCCGACCGCGAAGTCGTCGAGCAGCTCACGAACGACGATCTCAAGCAAGTCCTTATCGCGGAAAGTGAGTTGCGGAACCGCGGTTATTCGCAAGCGGAAATCGACCTCGCTGAGAAGGTCGTAGATCCGAACTTCGCAGTTCGTCAGAGTGTGGTGGAGCAGCTACCTCATCTTCGCAATGTGGACACCAAACGTTGGTTGCTATGGATGGCTCGAGACCCAAATCGAGAGGTTCGTCACAAGGCGATCATGACGCTGTCCACATTGTTGAATTCCGACAGTCAGGTGAAGGAGGAGCTACGACGACTCCAAGTTAACGAGCCGGACCGCCTGATTCGCGAGAGTCTGACACGGGTGATCAATCTTCACGATCAAATGTCTTGCTAGCGTGTGACAAGTGCGCGGCGATTTCCATTTTGGTGCTCTTGGCGTTAAACTTAAACGGAATATCGGGGCTCAATTCGCGTCTCGACGTCTCGCCCTCGCATTGGGAGCCCAGCTGATGTTTTTATTGAGTCGACTGAATATGGTCCTGCGACGCGTCGCGATACGGTTCTTTGTCTGCCTGCTTCCGCTCGGCTTTGCACTGGCAGTTTCCTGTGAAAGCCGCATTGCTGCGGAAGAGCTTCGTGTCTATGAAAACGGGCAGTTGCCAGACGATAGCCGACTGAACGGACTCAAAGACCTCAACGGATACTTTCCATTTCATGTCCCCGCCAGTCAGCCAGAATGGGAGGCCCGCCGCGACCATTTGCGTACACAAGTACTTGTGGCAACAGGGTTGTGGCCGATGCCCAAGCGAACGGCATTGAATGCGATCATCTTTGGCAAGATTGAACGCGATGGTTTTACGGTTGAGAAAGTCTACTTCGAGAGCGTTCCAGGTCATTTTGTAACCGGGTTGTTATTTCGGCCAACCGGTCTGAAGTCCGGGCAAAAAGTCGCTGGCGTACTTTGCCCGCACGGTCATGGTGGCCGATTACAAGACTACGGGGCCAACAAGATGGTCAATCTGATCGAGTCGGGAGCCGAAAAGTATGTCGAGTCGGGACGCTTCCCAAAGCTGGCCCGCTGTGCTCACTTGGCCAGAATGGGTTGTTCGGTGTTTATTTTCGACATGTTGGGCTACGCCGACAGCACACAAATCAGTCGACAAACGGCACATCGTTTTTCCGAACAGCGGCCGAAGCTTGATTCGCCCGATCGATTCGGCTTTTTCAGTACGCAAGCCGAAATGCGTCTCATCAGCATCATGGGGCTGCAAACATGGAATTCGATTCGCGCGTTGGACTTTGTTGCAGACCTCCCCGAGGTTGATGCCACTCGCTTAGGTGTGACAGGCGGCAGCGGAGGCGGCACGCAGACCATATTGCTGGGCGCCATCGATCCACGTCCAACAGCGGCGTTTCCAAATGGCATGGTATCAACGGCCATGCAGGGCGGCTGCACATGCGAAAATTGTTGTCTACTGCGCATTGGCACGGGCAACGTCGAATTGGCAGCGCTCTTTGCGCCTCGTCCTCAAGCGATGACGGCAGCCAACGATTGGACGAAAGATATGATGACAAAGGGTTACCCGCAACTGCGACAACTGTACGAAATGCTAGGCGCTCCAAACAACGTCTACTGTCGTCCACTATTGCATTTTCCACACAACTACAACTACGTCTCGAGGGAGACGATGTACGACTGGTTCAATCGACATCTTGACTTGGGGCACAAACAAACACCAGTCGAAACCGATTATGCGATGTTAACGTCAGCCGAAACATCGATCTGGGATGCCGAACACCCTCGTCCCGATGGCGGTGAGGAATACGAGCTATCGTTGACGAGTTATCTTTCCGAACAATCGGACAGTCAGCTTGCCGAGTTGACTCCGACGACGGCGGCCGATCTTTCAAAGTTCCAGTCCGTCGTGGGTACAGCATTTCGGTCGATTATTGGACGAGGACGTCCAGCTCACGATGACATCGGTCGCACGAAGGTCGACAAGCAGACCGGCGCCGGCTATTTGTTCTTTGAAGACAAGTTGCGTTTGCAGCCTCAGGGCGAGGAATTCCCCATCCACTCGTTCTATCCAACCAGCACGATTTGGAATGGTGATGTCGTTATTTGGATCGATGGCAAGGGCAAAGCTGGCATCCTCGACGACACGGGCCGTCCACACCCCGCAGTCCAACGTCTGCTGGACGGCGGCGCTAGTGTCGTATCAGCCGACCTTTTCCAGCAAGGCGAATTTCTGGGAGAACGGCAGCCAATTACTAAACAGCGAGTCGTGAGCAACCCCCGCGAATTTGCCGGTTACACATTCACCTACAATGAAACGCTTTTCGCTCGCCGTGTGCATGATGTGCTGACACTAATCACGTACGTGAAAGATGACGAGCACGCTCCAAAACGAGTCAACCTCTGCGGCTTCAATGGTGCCGGGCCGATCGTTGCTGCTGCCCGCGCCATCTGCGGCGCGGACGTTGACCGCGCCGCGGTTGACAACGCCGGCTTCCGATTTACCAATCTAAAATCGTACCGCGACCCACTGTTCCTGCCTGGTGCGGTCAAGTACGGAGACGTACCGGCACTATTGGCTCTTTCGGCGCCCCATCCGTTGTGGGTTGGTGGGGAGGAGTCGACCGACATTGAACTCACCACCAAGACCTATGCCGCGACAGAGGCAACAGAAAACCTGGCGGTACACGGAGCGAGTAATGGGTATGAGGCGGCCGTCAATTGGCTGTTAGAACGATGAATTTTGAAAATCAACTGCGCAGTCGTTGGGCAGTTGTTGCCATGTCACACAGGCCTTGAGCCAATTCGTCGGTCAGGACATCCGCTGGACACCGCCAGACCCAATTGCCCGTTGCCTGGCCGGGCACGTTCATTCTGGCTTCGCTGCCAAGACCGAGGATATCCTGTAGTGGGACAATTGCCAGGTTGGCTGCAGAACGGAGGACCATCCTGATCAAATCCCAACAGACGTCTTGTCGATCCTCGGATAGATAGCGATCCAAGACGGGGTCTTCGCTGCGATTGGCTCGTCGGTCCGCATACCAGCTCATCATCGTATCGTTGTCGTGAGTGCCGGTGTACGCCACCGAATTCATCGGAAAGTGATCGGGGCGATGGAATGGGTCATCTTCTCGCTCGAAGCCAAACTGCATCACTCTCATGCCCGGGAACCCAAGTCGATCACGTAGAGCATGAACGCCATCGGTGATCCGTCCCAGATCTTCGGCGACGATCGGTAAATCTCCGAGGACTGCCGCAGCCGACGTGAACAACTCATCGCGGGGCCCATCTGCCCAATGGCCATTCACCGCAGTTTCCGACCCTGCAGGTATCTCCCAATACGTCTCAAACCCTCGAAAATGGTCTAGTCTCAACAAGTCATAATCGTGAAATGCGGCGCGGAACCGTTCAATCCACCATTCATAACCCGTCTCGCGCAGTTGGTCCCAGTCGTAGAGGGGGTTGCCCCAAAGTTGACCCGTCTCGCTAAAATAATCCGGCGGCACACCGGCCACCACGGTCGGCTTGCCTGCGCCGTCAAGGAGAAAGGTCTCGCGCTTCGCCCACACATCAGCACTCGCATGGGCAACAAAAATCGGCATGTCACCAAATAAGCGAATCCTTCGTTGATTAGCGGCCTTCTTCAGCTGATCGTACTGAAGTCGAAAAGCGAATTGAAGATACTTTGTAAACTCGATTTGTTCCTTCAGTTCGTCTCGCCATTGATGCAACACGTGCGCATCACGTTGAACCAGTGCAGGGCCCCAGGTGGTCCAGTCACTGTTTCCAAAGTGCTCTGACAGTGATGTGTAGAGCGCGAAGTCATCTAACCACTTAGAATCGGCAACAAACTGCTTGAATTGAGCATGGAGTCCATTATCGCTGTGCAAGCGAAAATGCTCAAACGAGGCCCGTAACAAAGGGAGCCGCCGTTTATATGCCATATCAAAGTCGACGTCACCCGTGTCGTCGCTGCCAAGCGGTTGGATGTGTGACTCGTCAAGCATTCCATTTTCCACCAAGCTGATCGGGCTGATGAAAAGTGGGTTACCGGCAAATGCCGAATAACAGCTGTAGGGAGAGTTTCCTTCGGACGGCGGGCCCAGTGGAAGCAACTGCCACACCGTTTGCCCTGCCTGCTCGAGGAATTCGAGGAAACGATACGCGCTAGGGCCGAGGTCACCGATTCCAAAATGGCCGGATAGGCTGCTGATATGGAGTAGGATGCCGGCAGATCGAGGGAATCGCATACGGCGCCGTCAACCTCACTTGTCGCTACGTCGGGCGAGGGGTTTGATGCGCCAGATCTCTTCGGCATATTGGCGAATCGTCCGATCACTTGAGAACCAACCGCTGTTGGCAGTATTCAGGATGCTCATCTTGTTCCAATGGTCCTGATCCTTGTACGCATCATTAACTTCTTGTTGCGCATCGATGTACTCGCGAAGATCGGCGATCGTCAACCATTGATCATGTGGACTGCGCAAACTTGCGGTGATGAGATCGAAGATCCCCGGTTCTGTCTGGTTAAAATGTCCACTCTCCAGCAATTCAAGGACTCGTTGAATATCTTTGTCGGTCGAGATGATCTGATTGGGGTTGTAGGATTGTTTGGCTTCCTGAGCTTCTGCGGCGTTCATTCCAAACAAGAAAAAGTTTTCCGCGCCCGCTTTTTCGCGTATCTCGATGTTAGCGCCGTCCAAAGTACCGATGGTCAAAGCACCATTCATCATGAACTTCATATTCCCGGTACCCGATGCCTCTTTTCCCGCGGTGGAAATCTGCTCGGACAGCTCAGTTCCCGGACAGATCATCTCCATGGCCGACACGCGGTAATTCGGGAAAAAGACGAGTTTCAGCAGTTGGGCCGCCTCGGGCGAGGCATTCACTACGTCCGCCACGTTGTTGACCAATTTGACAATCAGTTTTGCAACGTGGTAACCCGGAGCTGCTTTGCCTCCAATCAGCACACATCGGGGAACCATACCAGCCGAGTCGCCGCGGTGGATCCGATCGTACAAATGCACAACGTGCAGCACGTTGAGCAATTGCCGTTTGTATTCGTGAATGCGCTTGACCTGCACATCGAACAACGACGAAGCGTCAAACTCGACGCCCGTGTATTTCCGTACGTAATCGACGAGTGCCCGTTTGTTGTTTTGTTTTATGTCACGCCACTTCCCACGAAAATCTGCGTCCTCGGCGTACGGGGCGATGTTGGATATGGCTTCCAGGTCCGTTTCCCAGTAGTTGCCAATCGTCTCGTTCAACAGGTCGCGCAACCCAGGATTGCAATGAGCCAGCCATCGTCGCTGGGTCACACCGTTCGTCTTGTTATTGAACTTCTCGGGCCAAATGGTGTAGAAATCGGAAAACAGTCCATCCTTCAATAACTCGGTGTGCAGGTGAGCGACACCGTTGACCGAAAAGCTACCGACAATCGACAGGTACGCCATCCGCACATGCGGGGCATCGCCTTCTTCAATTAACGACACGCGTCTCAATAGGTCTGGGTTGTCGGGCCATTTCTCGTTCACTTCCTTGAGGAATCGAGAATTAATCTCGTAGATTATTTCCAACAACCGAGGAAGCAACGTACTGAACAAAGTGACGGACCAACGTTCCAGTGCCTCGGGAAGCAACGTGTGATTCGTGTAGGCCATACACCGCGAGGTGATCTCCCAAGCATCGTTCCAGCGCTGACCGTATTCGTCCATTAACAGACGCATCATTTCGGGTACGGCACAGGCCGGGTGCGTATCGTTTAGTTGAAAACAGTGCTTGGCACCAAAATCAGAAAAATCGGTCCCGTGCTGTTTGACCCATTCCAAAAGTACGTCCTGTAGGCTAGCCGAAACGAGGAAATACTGTTGCTTAAGCCGCAACTTCTTGCCGTTCTCGCTGGAGTCATTCGGATATAAGACCATCGTGATCCGCTCGGCCGTATTCTGAGCTGCGACTGCCTCGGTGTAACTGCCGGAATTGAACTCGTCCAAGTTGAACGCATCGGTAGCTGAAGCTTTCCACAGCCGAAGCGTGTTCACCGTTTCGTTGCGGAAACCAGGAACCGGCATGTCGTATGGCACCGCGAGGATATCCCATGTGTCGACCCAGCGTGACTGCGGGACGCCCTGCTGATCGTAGGAGATTTCTGTGTGGCCATAGAATTGTACGCGTCGCGTAGATTCTGGGCGTTCAAGTTCCCAAGCATTGCCATCACGAAGCCAGTGATCGGGGTTCTCAACCTGACGACCATTCTCAATGAACTGGTGAAACATTCCGAATTCGTAGCGGATCCCGTAGCCCGTTACGGGCAACTCCAAATTCGCGCAACTATCCAGGAAGCAGGCTGCCAGTCGCCCGAGACCACCATTTCCCAAGCCGGCGTCGTGTTCCTGTTCGGCCAACTCCTCGAGTTGGATACCGTACTGGTGCAACGCCTCTCGGGCAGATTCGTCGAGGTCGAGATTCTGAATCGCGTTGCCCAGTGATCGCCCAATCAAGAACTCAAGGGACAAGTAAAAAACGCGACGTTGATCCGTTGCCGCCAAGCGGGCCTTTGTCCGGCGCCAATGGTCAATCAACCGATCCCGGGTCGCGATCGCCAACGCCTGATAAATGTAGCGAGCGTCGGCAACGTCTTCACAATGACCCAATGTGAAACCGAGATGGCGTTCCAACTCGCGGTGCAACGGCCCCAACACTGGTTCAGACGTCGTGGTAAGTGCCCCAGTCATGGTCATTCTTTCTCAAAAGCGGCTACACAAGCTGATTGTTCGTGAAATGCGGGTTTTGTGGGCACTCAGGCCCCTTGAGAACTATGGATCCAACTTCAGTTCCAAGGATAGGTTACGAACATTCCGTTGGCCACCGAACTCAATCGACTCCCAGTTCCGACAGAGTCCAAGTTGATGGCGCGAGTATTCGGTGAATCCTACCGCGATTTGATGACTCGACAAGACGTGGCGAACGGTTTGAAATCGACTGCTGGCCGGAGCCGTCGTTCAAATCGTCGTTCAGATCGTCGGCAATGTCTGTCCCAAACGAACGGCATATGTAGATCCAGCATTTTCTTGCAATAGCAAGCCACCGAAAATCTCTGTTTCGAAACGCTCAGCGTTGATCCGCAAACCACTGAAGTTCCTTGGCAATTCCCTCCGCCAATGATTCGCATTGCAAGTGAGAGGGCAGCACATTCCAGGCGTATGTCTCGATCTCGTAGTGCGTGTTTTCTGGAAAATTCGCGATGCAATCGAGGATATCAGCTTGTGATGTCTTGAGAAATCCAAACGACTTCAGGTAGACAGGCACATGAAAGTGAACACGCCATTCGCCGGAAACGCCATTACGTCGCGATTGCTCAATCGCCTCCGGCAAGTCCTGAAAAAAATGGGCCGCGTCGCTCGTTCGCACAGACGTTTGGTGTAGATAGCGATCTTCGCCGAAAGCGACGAGTTGCTCAAGCATCGCAGCGCGATCTTCTTCAGCAGCTTCGTCGAATGGCGCTACGACGGCCGATGAGATCTGCACTTTGCCGACTCCCACACCGTGGGATCGATAGGTGTCCAGAGCATCGGTTTGGGATTCGAACATGACATTGGCATGACAGACGTCGTGACAAACTTGAAGGTGTCGCCGTATCTTCTTTTCATCACCACCTCGCAATAGGTAGTCCTCGAAGAAGCGAACCAATCCCCCGCTCGTCTCAATGGCACATCCTGGCTCCGGCTCGATGCACAGAGAAATAAATCGTCCCGACGTCTCCTCCAGTTGGTGCAACGTGTCGGCCACATCGCACATGTGTGTTGCAGCCTGCTCCCATTGTGACGGTGTCGGATCCGGTGTTCCCCAGCATATCGGCAGCGTTGAGATACTACCGTCGGCGCCGATCGGAAGAAGGGCGTCCAAGAGTCTAATGAGTGTCTTCGTATACTCGGCCCGAGGCGGTTCCATCCACGTAGGGAGATACACATTGTGCTTGACGATCGCCTGGTGAAAGTCGCCAAAGGGGAAGCCGTTCAAGGTGTAAGGGATCAGTTGATTCGAACTTAGAAACTCCGTAAACTCGGCGACTTTCTCTGGATCGTTCAATAATGCAGTCGCTGTCGACGCGGAAAGCCAGAGACCGATTCCCATCGGACCGTTGGGGGAAAATCGCTCGCGAACGCTCGTCGCGTGCTGCTGTAGGTTGGCCAATGTCTGTGGCAGGTTCGCACCCGCGTGCACATTGGTGCAATAACCGGTTGCAAAATTCATGGCTGGTCTCAATGTAGCCGGCGAACGGAAAACAATATCAGATCCATAATTCCAGGCGACCGTCGAGCATATCTGGCATCGCCTTACTCACAAATCTCTCGATCTGCCGACCGTGATATCGTGTACTAAAGTGAGCGAGAATAACTTTTTCGTTCTTGAACCGGTCACGCCGTTCGACAATGTCGTCCAGATGGATGTGTCCGTGTTTATGGATCTTCTCGCGTCGATGTCCCGGTGCTACGAACGTCATTTCTGCGATCAGGATTTTTGCCCGGTACATGTCCGGACAATCGTCCAGTCCTTGAGGGGCGGAATCGCCAAGGTAAGCGACCAATGGAATTCGGCGTTCCTCCGAAATCGTCACACCGGACAACCGCAGGTCGCGGATCTCGTCGCTGCTCAAGTTTGTGAATTCCGACTTCAACTTTTTACGCCGTTCCCAGACAATGTAACCCAATGAAGGTATCGTGTGCTTCGTCGCCGAGGTCGTCACCAATAGTTCACGCGTCAACTCGACTTCGTCGCCAGGCTCCAGGCCCACTAGCTCACAGGGCAGTCGACCCCGGTCCAGGCGGCTGAAGCCTCCTAAGACCTGGCGAACACCACCGATTGCGTGGGCCGGAAGATATATGGTCGGAGGCGTCATCTTCATCATTCGACGACGAGCGACGTAGGTCGGTAGTGCGGCAATGTGGTCCAAATGAGAATGCGAGACGAACCAGGTCGACGTGCCCATAAAATCCCAGGGGTGAGCACCGAGGTCAAAACCGAGTTTCAATTCCGGAATCCGCCAATAGGTCTGAACAGCGGCGCGAGAGTACCCCTCGACCGTAAGATTTCCGTGCACCATCGCCCGCACCGGAGCGTTATCAACCATCGTTTGAAGACTCCTCGTCCTCCGTTTTTTCAGATTCCGCTATCGGAGCGCGGTCACTCAGGCCCTCATTTTCAACCGCTGGCCGGACGGCATCACTCGACGCGGAAGGTGAACTATCGTCCGCCGTGCCGTCGACTGTCTTGCCGTATTCGTCGATCACAGCTTCATCTAGCACATCGCCAAAGCGACTTCCGGGAGTGATCCAGATCTCGCCACGGTTTTCTTGTTGTTCGGTAGAGACACTGTGGTGGCGAACAAGTTCAAGCATCGCCAAGAATACACCGATCATGGCCGACTTGTGCATCCCGGGGATGAACATCTGGCTGAACGCAACGCGTTGATCGGCGCCAATCTGCTCGCAAATTCGTTCCATGTATACGTGAATCGGCGTATCGTCGTAGACGATGCTCGCCGGTTTCACCCGATCGTTGTCTTTGAGGATGCGACCGAACGCACTGACCAAGTCCCAGAGTTCCACTTCCTGGAGTGGTTGCGTTTCCAAATCGACGCGCCGCTGAGGCAGATCATCGGCTCGGCGGCTCTGCCGCCGCTGCCATTGCCGACTCTGCTCCTCGAGAATCGATGCGGCGTCCCGGTATTCCTTGTACTCAAGGAGGCGACGTACCAGTTCGTCCCGTTCCGAGTCAATCTCATCCTGCTCTTCCACATCTGACGGAAGCACAATTCTCGACTTAATTTCAATTAAGTGGCTGGCAAAATCCACAAAATCGCCCACCGAGTCGATATCCAGCTCTTTTAAGACCTCAATGTGAGCCAAAAACTGGTTGGTTATCGTCGCAATCGAGAGGTCCGTGACGTCTAACTCGTGCTTCTTTACCAGGTGAAGCAGCAAATCCATCGGACCCCGAAAAATCTCCAAGTCAATGCGGAATGTATCCATGGCCGAGGCAACCGTGTCACAGGATTGGGGGAATGAGTAGGTTTTAGTGGCGGAATTGGCAATAATCCGTACGATCTGACCACCATAACCGATGGAACGGGTGCCAATTAAGCCCCCCTCTTGGGACGGGATGGTATTGCCCCAGGACGAGCCGTGGATCACTCTATATATGTACGCGCGAAATCTAAATTCGTTCAAAATGCGTGGTTTCCCATGGTAGACATTCGTCACCGACAAACGGGGGAGGTGCTTTGGACCGGAGACGCTGAATCGCTACAAGGGATTCGCCTGTCTGGCCTGCGTCTCGAAGGTGCGGACCTCGCCGGTCAAGACCTGCGAGGTACGGACTTTCACAACACCGATCTGAAGGGTGCCGATCTTAGCGGCGCCAACTTGAACAAGGCCAACTTTCAAGCCGCCGTACTGGATGACGCGCTGGCCGAGGATGCCGACTTTTCCGAAGCAAATCTCACCGATGTCTTTGCCCGTCGGGCGTCCTTCCGAAATTCGAAAATGATCCGCGTCGTGGCTCGATATGGCAAGTTCACCAAGAGTAATTTCTCAGGGACCAATTTGACCAAGTCGGATTTTTCCATGGCCGATCTTCAATGTCGCATGGAAGGCGTCAACGGACGGGAAATGGACCTGCGTGGTGCGGATTTGAGCAATTCCAGTCTGAAGGGCTCCGACCTTTCCTTCGCAAATTTGTTGGAAGCCAAGCTGGTCAATGTCGACATGGCAGGTGTCAAGCTCATCAACGCCATTGGGCCGAGCGGTCAACGAATCGGTGCCCCTGCTGCGCCGCGCAGTCAGAAGCGGGCTTGGTGGCAGTTCTGGGCGCAGTGACCCCATTAAAATGGGAACAAATTGGGCGAGCGGACGGACTGGACCTGATCGGGTCGCATCGGTACAATCCCGCACTCGATATTATCCCAGAAGCAGGACCTGCGCAAGGAAGCGAAAATGTGTCCGTATCGAACAACGCTGATCGTCGCGTTAACCATTCAAGGCGTGGCTTGCATCTTTCCATGCAATACACCGTTGATGGCTCAGTCGCCCCGTCCGGATCCCAATAGCCCAGCCGACGGTGACGCCGCACTCCGCGACGTCGCATTCGCTGATTCCCATCGCGGTTGCGCCGTTGGAGATCGAGGCATAGTCTGGCGAACCGAAGACGGTGGAACACACTGGTTCGTTCAACCGCTGCCGACAAAAGCCGATTTAACAGACGTGTTCTTTCTGAATCAACGGTTCGGCTGGATTGCCGGCGCGGATCGAAAACCGCTCACTCATCGATCAACGGGTGTTCTTTTTCGAACGGTGGACGGTGGTGCGACGTGGAAGCCCGCCTCGGCGCAGCTACTGCCAGGGCTACGTAGTATCCGTTTCTTTTCTCAACAAGAGGGAGCCGCCGCCGGTGAACGGTCTTGGTTCTTTCCCAACGGTCAAACGAAAACCAAAGACGGTGGGCTTTCTTGGTCTGCCGGTGGCGCTGGGAGTGGTCCGCACATTGTGACGGCCGAGATCGTTCGGCCGAATTTGATCATCTCCGGCGGCCGCAACGGATGGGTCGCCCTCACGCGATCTGGACGAGTGGAACGATCGCAAACACCACCAATTGGTGAGCGCACGATTCGAGACATTCACATGGTTGACGAGTCCAATGGTTGGCTCGTCGGAGATGGTGGCCTGGTTCTGAGAACATCGAATGGCGGAAAGAACTGGTATGCCTTGTCTCAACTTCCAGCCGTCGGCTTTTTGGATGGCGCTGATTGGTATTCCGTAGCGACCCACGGCAACCACATCTGGATCGCCGGCGCTCCGGGCAGTGTCATCCTCTATTCTCGCAACGCCGGTCAATCCTGGCAGGTACTTCAAACCGGCCAGACCCTGCCCCTCTACGCGATCACGTTTCCGACCGCCCAGTTCGGCGTCGCGACCGGTGCCTTGGGGACGATTTTAACGACCAATAATGGCGGGAACACGTGGACGATCGCCCGTCGAGAGGTTGAGCGGGCTGCACTGCTCGTTTTTTCCGCAGAACCGAGTGACGTTGTCTGGGAGATTCCCGCTCGATATTCGGCCGGCGAGGGATGGGTGGCGGTGATCGATACCGTTTTTCGTCGAGACGTGGAAGTCCGTCAGTTGCCTGTGCCAGCCGTACCCAACCTAATTCGAGCCGCAATGCTGGCCGCTGGCGGTGCGGATAGCCATCGAGCATGGCAATTCCCGCTGCGTCAAACTGGAATCAATCCGCCGCAAGCGAACATCTACGGCGCCTGGACAGAATTACATCGAGGTGATCCGCGAGAACGATTGCTCGACTATCTGGTTCGGCAGATTCGAACGTGGAGACCAACGGTGATTGTCGCGCCAGCTGGAGGTAGCCAAGGCCCTCAGGCAATGCTCATTGCCGCTCTGGAAGATGCTGTGCATCGCGCAGCGTCGGCAGACGAACAGTTAGGCCAAATTAAACAAGCCCATCTCAGCCCCTGGAAGATCACTCGCCTTGTTTTAGCCGACGCCACAAATTCGGATACGGACCAGGGATTTCATACGGCGCGGCTCTCCTCCAGATTAGGTGAATCGGTCTCGAGCACTGCGGCAAAGGCTCGACTTTTCCTCGAAGACCGATATCGCAGCAGTCCCGACCGAATCGGCATAAGGCCTCTCGTTGATCACGCTCCGACGGGAAAACGAAAACAGGAGCTGTTCAGCGGATTGACGTCGACTGCGAACTCGACGATGAAGAAAAAACTGCCGTCTCGGATCGCTAGCCTGCAACAACTCTCGCACGTCGCTTCACGAGTTCGCAACGTCGAGCGTGTGCTGGCTCACCTAATCTCTGGCGAAGGCGATTTGAACCTAGGTCAACTCAATCAGTTGACGCGAGGTCTACCACCAGAAGCGTGTGTCGCCGTTTTGTTACAAATGGAAGCGGCGCTGCGTCAAACCGGAGATGCCGAATTGGCCAACGGTGTTCTGACACGGATTGTGCAAGAACACCGCGGGACGCCACATGCCGAGTGGGCAAATATCACGTTGATCCGTGGTTTGGCCAGCGGGGAACAGGGATGGTCTGCCAGAGGGCGGACGGTTGTGCAACATGCAAAGATGGTCCGCAATGCCAGTTTTTCAGCGGTTGATCCGCTCCTGACAAGTAACGACTTCGCTCGACCATTGAACGACGCCCAGACCCTTGCTCGATCCGACGGCAACCTGGGCCGAGATGACCGAGCGGTTCAATTTGCTACAAACACGGTTTCCCTGTCGCCCGACCTTTCGAAACGACGACAACAGGCCTTGCGTTGGGGTGAACAACTGCTCAAAACTCGACTCGACTTGATCGCCGATCCGTACGTTGGCTTTCCACTCTCTGCTGCCCAACGATTGGAAGGCGCGCACGAACAGGCTGCCGGTTTTCATCGGCTGCTAGTTTCCCGTGATATCGACGGCCCGTGGGCAAAAGTCGCCCGCGATCAACTTTGGATGGATCAGCGCCGTGGCCAACCACCGTTGAAGCGGGCGCAAAGTCGTTGGGCCGAATCATCGCCGGACCTGGATGGCAAACTGCTCGAACCCACCTGGGAGTTAGCGGAAAACCTGGAGTTGCGCTCGGCCTTCGCTGATGATCGAGATTGGACATCTTCGGTCAAGATCGCCCACGACGATCGCTATCTTTACCTCGCCGCTCGCTGTCGCAAAACAGCCGAAGATCAATATCCGGTGGAACCGGATCCTCGGCGGCGAACCTCCAACCTATCGCAATGGGACCGAGTGCGGATATGCATCGACATCGACAGGGACTTCAGTTCCTACGTCGAGTTGACGGTCGATTGTCGCGGCTGGGTATTGGACGAGATGCATGGCAACCCCCATTGGAATCCTCGTTGGTACGTCTACGATTGGAGAACGGCGGACGAG
Source organism: Planctomycetaceae bacterium (assembly GCA_012959465.1). GTDB lineage: Bacteria > Planctomycetota > Planctomycetia > Pirellulales > Pirellulaceae > UWMA-0346. The sequence goes on along the minus strand of DUDC01000168.1, from coordinate 54,696 downwards.
TGGGGCTTTGAAGCAGCGATTCCTTGGGAGGAGCTAGCCCCACCCGAACAGCGAGCGAGCGCATCCGTCAATATTGCTCGAGTAGCTCCGCGGACCGGCGTGCAATCGTGGACTGGGATGGCCTCGGTAGCACCTCTGGTCGACGGATTTGGAGTCGTTACCTTCTCCTCCGGGATGGCGGCAATCGTTAAATGAGAGGCCCGATGGCTTAGCCAGGCGGCAATGCGATCGGCCGCTGGAGTTATCCACGTGCCTTGGATTATCGGAACCGACGAAGCGGGATACGGCCCCAATCTGGGACCTCTGGTCATCGCCGGAATAGTGCTGAAGGTACCGGAATCATCCTGGACTTCAGAATCCTTGTACGACCGGCTGAGTCACTGCGTAACCGACCGGATATCCGACCCATCGAGGTGCGTGTTTGCCGACTCCAAGTGTTTGTACAAACCGGGTAAGGGTCTGCAGCGATTGGAGGAAAACGTATTGGCCGCGACGTCGTTAGTCTCGCCTGATCCGATGGTCAGCTGGCAGAGTTACTGGAACGACATGACAACTGCCGGCGCGGCGGAACGTGCGGAGCTGCCTTGGTACAAGGACTTCAATCGCTCCCTACCGCTAGCCGCCGAACAACAGAGAATTGATGCATTGGGCGAACAATTGCGGTCCGGTCTTCTCGAAGCGGGTGCAGCGCTGACGGCGATCCATGTCCGAGTCGTGCTGACTCCCGAGTTCAACCGGCGAGTCGCGCAAGTCGGAAGCAAAGGCGAAGTCTTGACCGATACGACGCTTCATTTGGTGCAGTCGCTCAGTGAATCATTGCCAGATGGAATGGTGATGATCCACTGTGATAAACACGGCGGACGAAATCACTACCTACCCGCCCTGCAAACAGTTTTCCCCGAGAGACTCGTCGAAGTCCGATATGAGGGACGTCAGAAGAGCGAATACCGTTGGGGACCGAGCGAGCGACGCCGGCAAATTCAGTTCGTCGCAAAAGGCGACCGCCTGCTGCCATCTGCCCTGGCATCACTGTTCGCCAAATACACTCGAGAGACCGCCATGCTGGCATTCAACTCTTTCTGGCAGCACCAGTTGCCCTCGATCAAACCCACCGCCGGTTATCCACAAGACGCAAAACGATTTCGAGCAGAAATCGCAGCCGTACAGCAGAAACTCTCGATCGATGACGAAATCCTGTGGCGAGTGAAGTGAGTTATTTCCTCAGGTCAAACGCGCGAAGTTCACCGTCGTTACGAACAAAAATCTTTCGGTCGGCAAACGCCGGATGTGCCCAGCACACGCCGCCGCGTTGACGCAATTGCCGTGTCGTCGGATCGATCAGTTTCGTACGGCTCTTTTCCACGAATCCGTGGCGGGACAGCGTGCCGATCAGCAGCTCGCCTCGCTCATTGAACATCCAAGTGTTCTCACCATTCTGCACAAAGTGAATCGTACTCCATCGAGCACGTGGCGTGGCGGTTTGATCTTCCCACAACCGTTTACCATCAGAATCCTGCAGACAACGCAATTCACCGTAGCTATCAACACCGAAAATGTGGTCGCCGAGCCAAATGGGCGTACTGATGATGGAATGGAGACCGTCCGTGTGTTTCTCATCGGCCCCTTGCCGCTGCCAATCCAACTCGGCCGTCAGTGCACTGTCAGACAACTTTAGCATCAGACTTCCATCGTAGAACGAGGTGACATAAATGCGGTTGTTTTTGATGATGGGAGTTGCAATACCAATCGGCATCCGTGTTGGGGGAAACGGATATCGCCAATGCACTTTTCCAGATTCTGGATGGAGACCCGAGACGCTGTCGCCGGTCCAGCAGACGACAACGTCCTGGCCGGCTTGGCGAATCACGATCGGCGACGTATACGAGGCGCGATCGCTGAGAGCCGTCCACTTCGTGTCACCATTCTTCTTGTTCAATGCGACGATGCACGCCTTTCGACCGCCGCAGTGAATGATCACTAGATCGTCGTAGATCAACGGTGCCCCAGCGATGCCCCAAATGGGCAATTTATCGATATTGAAGTCGGCAGCTAGATCCTTTTTCCACAAGACCTGTCCGGTCCCAGCATCCAGACAGTGCAGGTGTCCCATCGCACCGAGAGCGTAAACGTTGTTTCCGTCGACGGTTACGGATGCACGGGGACCAGCTTCATAGCTGACCGTGTACGTGCATTCGTACGCGGTGTTCCAAACCTCTGCTCCTGTTTTCAAGTCGAAACAGAGAATGCGTTCAACTTGTCTCGGCTGACGAACTCGATCGGTGACGAAGACACGGCCGTCCGCCACGGTCGGTCCACTATAGCCCGATCCAATCTTGGCAACCCACAACGGTTCAAGACCTTCGGCCGGAAACTCGTCCAGCACACCCTTTTCATTCCAAACGCCGTCTCGATTCGGACCACGCCACTGAGGCCAATCATCTGCGACAGCGGACAGCGTGGCTAGTACCAACACAATCGTGGAAGCCGTGCACGCGATAACGCGATTCACAACGAGGCGGCAACAGGACTCTTGAATTCGATGCAGTTGATGTTTCATGAACGGTTTACCATTTGAGGCCGAATTGTTCGCCACCCGACGGATGGTCGACGCCGCCTTTAAGCGGTCCTTCGTGTTTGGGCAGAAGTGGTTCAGCGACCACATCCTCGTCTTGCTCGGGTCGCTTTTTCGAGTCAGTTGGCCGTTGCTGAAGGGCCTTAAGTGATAAGGACATTCGCTGTTTTTCGCGGTCGACATCCAGGACCTTCACTTCAACGTCTTGTCCTTCCTTTACGATCGTGTCCACTCGAACGACACGATGATGCGCCAACTCGGATATATGAACCAGTCCTTCAACACCGGTAGCCAACTTCACAAATGCACCGAAGTTGGCAATCTTTGAAACGACCCCCGCGTGCACGCTGCCAGCCGTGAACGTCTCTTCCACGTTGTCCCAAGGATGTTCTTGGAGGTTTCGATAGGACAAGCCAATCCTTCCGGTCTCCGGGTCAATCTTCTCGACCTTCACCTGAATCGTCTGCCCCTCTTCCACAACATCACTGGGGTGGTTCACACGGTCCCAACTCAACTGGCTGATATGAACGAGACCATCAATGCCACCAATGTCGACAAAGGCACCAAAATCTTGAATCCTGCGGACAATACCGTCACGGACGTCGCCGACTTTTATCGACGCAATCAGTTCGGCTCGCTTTTCTTCCTGTTCACGTTCTAGAATCGATCGACGACTGAGGACCAAGTTCTTGCGATTCGGATTGGCCTCGGTCACCGTGCAGACGAGTTTTTGATTAATGAATTCGTCGAAATTCTCGACCCTGTAAATCGAAATCTGGCTCGCCGGAATGAAGGCCTTGGCACTGCCTACGACGCATTCGAGACCGCCCGTATTCGATCCTGTGACTCGAGCCTCGACAACTGCCCCTTCCTCAATGTCGGACCAATCGCCAACAACGACCGATGCGCCGGGTATCGAAACTTCGTAATAACCGTCTTCTGCATTGAAACGGGCCACAACCACTTCTATCTTCTCACCAATTCCTGGCGGCGTCTTGAAGTGTCGATTTGACGCCACCCCATCGTGGTGCCCACCGAGCGCAATGAAAACATCGTCTCCAACCACTCGCGTGACTGTTCCCTGAACATGTGCCTCGATTTCCAACGGAGCGGTCGAGCTGGCATCGCTTCCCACACCGTCCATCAGATCGTCGATCGAGGATTCCGAGAAGATGTCGTCGAATTCGGCCTGGAGGTCGCCTTCCAAATTTTCCCGTTTTGATGGGAGAGTAACAGGGTTTGGGCGTCGTGCGATCGTCGGCGTTTCGGCAACGTTGGGACGCGGTTGGTGGCGTCGCTTTGGTGCCGGCCCTCCGTCCTGCCGGCCAACCTTGACCTTCGCTGCGATGCTTGAGCCAGCGGTGGTCTCGGGCGTGGACGTCGCTAACGGTGCATTTTCCGCGGCCGTTTCGGTTTCCGTCGGCACACTTTCGGGAACTTCAGGCGAGGAAACATCAGGCGGTGTCGCTGATGACACATTTCCAGGGCTACCTGTTCCCGTTTCGACTTCAGGTTTTGACTCAGCCGCCGCCGGCTCGTCTTTCTGAATCTCCGTGTCTCTACTGTCGGCCATCTCAGTCCTCAAATCCTGTCACGTTTCACAAAACCTGGAATGCAAAAAGGCGGTCGTCGCTGCCAACCTATTACAAACCCGTTCACAGTTTACCAAGCGACACGCAAGCTCAAAAGGAGAACAAGCAGCCTGCCGGACAAATTTTGCCGCACAGTTGGACAACAGACCCACCATCTCTTCATTGCTTTGGGCGAGCAGATACTAAGTCTCACACTAAGGCCTTAGGGCAATAAGGCGAGGTGTCGATGACCCATATACATCAACAACGATTACGCTACGATCCTTGTTTTCAGGTACCATCATCGGGAATTCACGGTTCTGGCCGTCTCGTTGGACGTCAGATCTGCGAGAATTCAGATGTGTTTGAAAGTCCGTGTTGGCGTGTATTACCTTCCATAAAACAATTGGTCGTGACAATGTCATCTGTCGAACTCTATGGACCCATATGTGGCAAGTTGATCAATGATGCTGAGCTGCCAGCTCTGGGTCCGGGCAGTTCCAACCAGTCTGTCATCGACGTGTTGCGGTCGATAGACGTTTCATCCATCGGCAACGGTCGGGAAATTCGCGACGGGCAAATGGCGACATGCTGTCTTTCTGGACTTTGGCTGCTTCACAATTTCCTCGATGAATCGCATACCATCAGCCAAGATGTTCAATCTTCGACCGGCTCCTTCTGGCACGGAATCATGCATCGCCGTGAGCCCGACTACGGAAACGCCAAGTATTGGTATCGCCGCGTTGGGTCTCATCCAACCTACGTCCCGCTGATGACCGCTGTCCGAGAACAGCACGCTGATTTCGCTCGCTCGGTCACCTCGGATGGCGATTGGGACCCGTTTGCTTTCGTCGACGCCTGCCAAAAGGCCGCTAGTAATCAAACGCTGCAAGCGATATGCCGTGATGTCGCTTTGCTGGAATGGCAGTTGCTGTTCGACTACTGTTACCAATTGGCGTTTGCCGCCGATTGACCCCTGGATCTAGCGAAAATCCTTCAGGATGGCATGGGCCGCGTTTCGACCGCAGGCACCCATGACACCGCCGCCGGGATGGCTGGCGGCTCCACATAGATACACGCCGCGAACCGGACTGCGGTGGTCGGCCCAACCTGCCACGGGCCTCATGAAGAATAGTTGATGGAAGTGCATCGCACCTTGCATGATGTTGCCGCCCGTCAAACGGAACGTGCGTTCCAAATCCAACGGCGTCAGAACCTGATAGTGTTCGATGGCGTCGGGCACGTTAGGTGCATAGCGTGCTAGCAAGTCGATACATCTCTTCCCAAAGTCGTCCTTGATATCGTCCCACGATGCGTTCGCAAGCTGGTAGGGAGCAAATTGAACGAACATCGACATGACGTGCTTACCATCCGGCGCAAGCGTCTGGTCGACACTGCTCGGCATGGTCATCTCGAGTACAGGTTCGGCGCTGGGCACACCGTATTTGGCGTCGTCGAAGGCGCGTTCGATATAGTCGAGGGTTGGAGAAATATGCATTGTACCTCGGTGATGCAATCCGACTCCATCGCTTGGGCAGCAAGTGAACTTAGGTGGCTCAGACAATGCGAAGTTGACCTTTGCCGACGCCGATGAATAGTCGATCTTATTTACTTGACGGCGGAACGACTCGGGAAGATGTTCGACGTCAATGAAACGTTCAAACGTCCAGTGTGCGTCGACACTCGACGCGACAACCGGCGCCTCGATGACGCGATGGTCTGCCAAGAGCACGCCGCTAGTCCGCCCATTTTCGACAAGGATTTTGGATACCTCTGCTTCGCGAAGGATAGTCACGCCCAAGTCTTCACAGGCTCCGGCGAGTGCTGTCGCCAATGCGCCCATGCCACCCTCGAGGTACCCCCAGACTCCGCGAGCCCCACCCGCCTCACCCATGACGTGATGTAGCAAGACGTAGGCGGTGCCCGGAGAAGAGATCGATGCAAATGCTCCGATCACAGCGTCGGTCGCCAAGGTCGCTCGCAAAACTTCTGATTCAAACCATCGCTCCAGAATCGGCCTAGCGGCGCCTGTGAGTAGCTCTAACGCATCGGGAAGCTGTTCGCCGAGTTCGCCGAGCGTCTGGTACATGTCCCAGAGTTGGCCGGCGTCGCGAAGGCGTGATGACATTCCCTGCTTTCGCCAACTCTTGGGCAGCGGAAGTGGATTCGGTGCGGCGCGGTTGAGGAGAGGATCGAGAACTTGTGCTACTTGTTCCAACAAGGCTTCGTATCGAGGATAGGCCTCCGCGTCGCGGCTGCTGAACTTCCCGATCTCGTCTTGGTTTTTTCGTTCGTCATTTCCCAACAGTAGGTAACGACCCTCCAAGAGGGGTGTGAATGACGATGGGTCACGAGGCAAGATCTTCAAGCCGTATTGGGCCAAACGCAACTCGCGGATGATCTCCGGAAGGAACAGGCTAATGACGTACGACGCCGTGGAGATCTTGTATCCAGGCCAAAGCTCCTCGGTGACCGTGCAACCGCCTAGGATGTCACGCCGTTCCAGCACGCAGACGCGTTTTCCCTTTTTAGCCAGGTAGGCAGCGGTCACTAGGCCGTTGTGTCCTGCTCCGATCACGACGCAGTCGTACATTTCACTCATTTAAACTGATCCATTTTTCGTTTGGGCGATTCTAAATGTCTCCGCCGATCGTCGAGCCAACGACAGACGAGACAAATTATCACAGAATCTGACACCGAAGCCGAGTGGACGGAATATCTTGCTGCTGTTGGCCATCCTCGGATTGCTGACCATCGTCAACTGAGTCGGCGTGTGAAGAACTTGAGAAGCCGATTCCCTATTGAACCGTGGTCGCTGAGCCACATTCGGCTGCTGATTCAAACACCCTGGATCGAATCGAATCCAAAATCCTCCAGGGGCTGCTCCAGCGGATCGTCGTTGGGGGAGAGCTGACGACTGGTCGGTTTGACAACAATGCGGTTGGCTCGAACGTCGATCACTTCCACGACTTGGCCGGGCTCGACAGCCATACCAGCGGTCACAGCGTCGAATATCTCGCCGGCGATTTCCACTTCACCGCTCGGTAGCATTTTGGTTGTGGCGGTGCCGATACATCCCACTAGCGTTTCACGCTGTTTCAGCTGGGCGACGGGCAAGACCTGTTCATCGCCCTCGGGAGGCACACAGACCATGCGTTTACCAATCGGCGTTTTTGGCCAGATTTTCAAGGCCAGTCCAACGCTGAGCGGTAACACGACAAGTGTCGCCAACGTAACCGTCATCCCGGGTCGGAAACCGTGCATGAATCCGACAACGATGGCCGCGATCATGGAACAACACGCCAAGAAAGCCAACATCCCTCCCGATGGCAAGAACACTTCCAACGCGATGAAGACCACAGCCAAACTCAACAGCACAAATGACCACAGCAGCGGATTCACGATATCCTCCAAAAGTTGGCCGTTGTTCGCGTGAATCGAACGACAGCATGCAAGTTTTCAGTCACGGTGGAGTCGACGCACAATCACTTTATTGCCTTGAATTGAAGCGACGCTTAGCGATTCACCTCGGTCAATGGACTCCCTCTCGCACGTGACGTCTACAACTTGATCTCCGAACCTGGCTTTGCCGGCGGGACGCAAGGGAGTGGTGGCAATTCCCGTCTTATTCGCCAAGTGATCAAAATCGACAATAGCCTCGCGTTGTTCTAGCTCGTGCACGTCGCGTGCTTCGAGAGGTTGCAGCATCAGTCGTCGCAGGTAGGGGACGTCGGCCAAGTATTTCCGCATCACCAACGCTCCGAAAAAAGTGCTCGCCAATGCAGCAATCAACCCATACATTGACTGAGGCACTTGAGCAACTTGATACGCGTTTTGGGGAAATACGAAGGTCTGACTGGCTAAGACAATCGATGTCAGGATCATGATGCCCCCACCGAAGCCAAACACCCCGAATCCAGGAATCACAATCAACTCGAGCAAGATGGCGACGAAGCCACCGACAAATAGGATCACTTCCAGCCAACCGGCAGATCCATTGAGAAATTGAGCCCAAAAAAAGAGTAAGAAGGCGAGTCCAGAGAGAAAACCTGGAACGCCAATTCCCGGTGCCGATGCCTCACCGATCATGGCAAAAAATGCAACGGACAACAGCGTGCTCACGAACCAAGGCGACGTCGCCAACGACTCGAGCCGGGCGATAAACGGGTTCTCTTCGAGAATCTCAAGATCATCGTGCAGTTGGTACCGTTGCTTGAGTTGATCGAAACCGGCAAATTCGTCCTTACAAACGCCAAGTTGACGAGCCCGCTCGGTCGTGAGCCCAACTCCTGTTTCCACCCGGTCACCACGTTTCCAGAGTTCGGCTGAATCCAACGCTTGGTGTTCGAGGTCGCCGTACCACTTTTTCGCGCCGGTCGTCTGATGCACGTATTCGAAAAGTTGGAAGTTCTCGTCGATCATAGCGGTTAGAAATGACGAGGTCATGTCAAGTTCGTTGGCCAGTTTCTGCAACGGCTTAGTTAGATCTTTCAAGTCCCTCGCGCTCGGATGCCAATCGCCTGGTCCACCCAACACCGATTCCGTACGCATAGTCAAGCGAGCACAGGCAAGAGCAATCCAGGAGGCGTCGGCCAGTGCGGCACCATCGACAAATCCAATGACCTGACGGTCATCTTCATTTGCGTACGCTGCTAGTGCATGAGCCAGGCGGAGGCTGTCTTTCGCCGATCCGCCAGGACTATCAATGACCATCACGATGCGTTTAATGTCATCGTTTCGCTGATCTCCCAACGACCGCACAATTCGGTTGACTTTTTCAGCCGTCACTCGGCCACGCAACTCGATTCGAGCCGCAATCTGCGTCGAGTCGAAATCTTGGTTCGAAGAAAACTCGGTAATTGGAACGGCCAATGCAGCCTCCAATTGCTCGCGATCTTCCACCAGACGACTGACATAACCGTACTGCCGCCGCAACTCGATGCCGCTAAAACGTGCTAATTGGCCGGATCCGAAAATCGTCCGTGAGTTGACCGTTTCTTTAGCGTCCTTAAGCTGTTGCAATTCTTTCGCATTGACGTACCGCTCTTCACCGCCGATCGTGCTGACACGAAAGAAGCCAGCGGACGGGTCGAGCATGGACAACGCCATTTCCGGCGATAAGGTCCGCCGACGTTTTGCGATGTCTTGGTAGAAGGCGACCATCGCCGCGTCCACGAATTCTTCATGCCCGCCAGCGTCACCCAACTCCGCCTGTGAGGACATCATGATTTCTTCACAAGCTAGCGCAAGTAACACCGCGTGTCCCGTGACGTTGCCCTTAACGTATGCCACTGTTCGCACGCGCCGAAGTTTGTCACTGACTAGGAAACGCGCCAATGTCAGACAACGCTCGTACCGACTGAGGCCGGCCGTTTCCGAGTCGCTGCCAAACTCGAGGATCAAGATCGGTCGGGGAACTTCCTCACCAAAACGATCCAATGCTTGTTCGATCTGGCCAATGATCTGCAGATCAGCATCGTGATCCAGGGGCAGTGGAATCGGAAGCAAGATGGCTTCTGTCGTTGTCGCCTCAGCCTCTTGGCCGCTAGCGGGCAGGCAAAAAACGAGCGTTAACAGCAAGCAAACGACCGCAGAGGCGGGACGGTAATAGTCGAATTGCTCGCCGATACGGCTGTTCATCCGCCAAATCCCAATCTGAAATCGTGGCTGCCATTGTTACATCGTGAGGCTGGGGGGAGTCATTCGCCCCTTTCCTATTCGCTTGATACCAGAAATTATAGGTCTCGTCCCGCGGCCAGCAACGAATTCTTCTTGGCAAACGAACGCAAGAACTGGCCGATTCGCCCGTTTCAGGGTGGTAGGTCAAAAGCCAAACGTGTGAAGGGCTACCGAATTCCCCCAATATTCTGCGAAGAACCGGTGCGTTGACGGGAGATGGACCGTCCGGCGGTCTGCGGACGCGTATTCGCGGGAAGCGGCATCTGTTGATTTCGCTCGACGCGTACCCAGCCGCGTGGTGTTTTTGGTTCGTAGAATTCTCTCTGCCAGAGAAGTAGGCCCTTCGCCGCGTCCGTCCACGACCAATTCGTTTTTCGATGGTTAAAGATGTACGATTGTTTCTTCGGATTGCCCGGCGAATACGCCGGGTCAAATAGGACGATGGCCTGGGGCAAGTAGTCCTTTTCCGCGATGATGATATGAGCCATTTGGAAATACGCGGAATCACCCTGGAACTTGGGGACGGCCTCGATCCAATACTCGTCCTTCGCATGCTCAGGCGTAATCACCCTCATCCAAAAGCGCCGATGCAAGTCGTCTTTCTTGGCTCGAAAGAGGAAGGGCATCGGGCCGCGATCAATTGCCTTTCCTTGAGCTTCTGGCGGCAATATGTCGACGAAGAGCTTCTTTTGTGGGTAGTCGAAGTCGAAAACGGCCTTGCCGTCGCAAATCCAGTGGTTGCCAAATCTCTCGACATCTTTTGGGGCGTACTTTTTGGCCAGCGTCGAATCGTATCCAAACACACTTGTTGTTCGGTAGAGTGCCTTGTCCGGCGCCATGTATTTGATAATCCCGCCGTTTTTCTCCAACGCCGGATACCCACCGTTTTTCAGTCGACCACCGTTCTTCTCACGCGTGGGACCATAGACAAAGTGCAGGAACTCGCACTCATATCGATTGATCGTTTTGCAATGGTGTTCCCAATAAGTGAGAATTTCGTCGAGATACGCTTGATGCTGGGGAGGCAGCGGGAACCAGCGAGGAGCCGCAAACGCCGCTGACGAAACTCCACGGGGGCCGTTGCCTTTGGAAGCGGCCGTACGTGGGATGGCTGCTTGACGAATGGGCACAATCTGCCCGCTGGACGTGTCTTGTCGAGTTTGATTTCGGGGGGGTTGCACAGTCTGTGCAGAGATTGAAATCGTCAATAAACAAAGAACGATTAACCCCGCCACTAGACCAATCCATGATCGCATCATCGACCCATTCCCTTCCGCATCCTTGCTCGGGGCCAGCCTCAAGGTCGCTGGCAGAAGCTCAAATTATAACACGACGCCAATCGAGGCCCTAGGCCGATTTCGACCTGGACGACTAGCTCCTCTACGTTGCCGGATCACCCACGGTCACTAATCCGGTAGCGAGCCGGACGATCTTCGGCGCATGATTGAGCCACCGCGGAAGGATCCTCCCGCGGTGGCTCCACTTGAAGTAACGAGGACGTTGCAACGGATGGTGTTGTCCCAGTCTACGAACCGATCCCTGCAGCCAGCTTTGCCGACTAACTGAAATGCTCCGCCGACCAGTACAGTTGCTCCGTACGGTCACATCAAGATGATTCAGGTTGAACGCTGCAGCAACAAGATCGCGTAGAGCGAGTAAAACTGCACCCGTACTAATCTGACGAAGGTAAAGCCCAAATGGTTTCTTGTTGCCCCAACCAATGTGTGGCACTGGCTCTGCCAGTGCTAAAACCCGAGGCGAGCGACTGCGGCTCAAATCCGTATTGGCTAACGCCGCGGTTCGGCGTGATGCAAATGGCGAACAAAGAAATCGAGCCGACGACGGCTACCATAGGCCGTTTCCGCAGCGCCGTGGCCGACTCCGGGCATGATCAGAAGGTCAAAGTCCTTATCTGCTTTTACCAGAGCATCGACCACTTGCATCGTCGATGCGGGATCAACATTGCGATCGAGTTCGCCGACGATCAATAACAACTTGCCCTCGAGTCGATGGGCATTGGTGACATTCGACTGTTCGCGATAATGATTATCAATCGGCCAACTCATCCATAATTCGTTCCACCAAACCTTGTCCATGCGATTGTCGTGGCAGCCGCAGTCGGCAACAGCAACGTGATAGAAATCCCCATGAGCCAATACGGCGCGGAGGGCGTTTTGTCCTCCGGCCGAACCGCCATAAATACCAACTTGAGACAGGTCCATCTCAGCATGACGTTTGGCAGCCGCCTTCATCCACAGCATGCGATCCGGGAAGCCAGCGTCACCGATGTTCTTCCAGGCCACATCGTGAAAGGCCTTCGATCGGTTCGATGTGCCCATTCCATCGATTCGGACGACAATAAAGCCGAGTTCGGCAAAACGCTGCTGCCGAACGTGTCGGCCAAACGCTTTGGGAACGAACGAGCCGTGCGGGCCGGCGTAGATCTCTTCGATCACCGGGTAAGACTTCTTTGAATCGAAGTTCAGAGGTCGAATAATGATCCCGTATATATCCGTTTTTCCGTCTCGCGCCTTAGCAACGAAGCGTTCGGGTGGCGTCCAGCCGATGTCAAGCAATCGCGACCAGTCGGCCTCTTCTAACAGGCAGACATGTTCACCGGTCGTAGCGCTGCGAAGTTCGCTCACCGGCGGTAGGTCGACGCGAGACCATGTGTCGACAAACCAACGACGGTCTGGTGAAAACTGCCAACGGTGTGTTCCATCCCCCTCGGTCAACATTTGCAGATTCTCACCGTCAAAGTCGACTCGACCAAGGTGCATGTAGTAAGGGTCCTGGTCTGAATAGTAGCCCCCAGCCCGAAACCAAATCTGCCGCGATGCCAGGTCTACTTTCTCGATACCACGGACGATCCACTCACCACTCGTGATCTGATGCTTCACTCGTCCATCGTTAAAATCAATCAAGTAAAGATGATTCCAACCATCTCGCTCACTCATCCAGATCAGTTCATCCGTCTCCTCGATGTAGTATGTGAACTTCTTATTTGCATAGTCGACAAACGTCCCGGGTTGCTCATCAACAATCACCGTCACTTCGCCGTTTGCGCGGTTGACCGCTAGGATTCTCAGCGTTTGGTGCCCGCGGGGGTTGAAGAGAAAAGTAAACCTCGATGAATCGTCCTTCCAACGCAACTCGTCGATGCTCCAGGCGTTGGCAAACAACGATTCGTCGATCTCAATCTGACGCATGCTCTCCATGCTGAACAAGCGTGGGCGAGGCATGGGAAGTCGGTCACCCGGCTTGCGATAATTGAAAGCGTGCAATTTCGGTTGCAACTGATCTTTGGGCGACGATTCGATCAAGTGGACCAAATGCTGCTCTCCTTGTTGCACCTGCATGACCACAAGGCTCTGACTGTCCGGCGACCAATAGTACCGACTCTGAAAACCGTCAGACTCGGATCCTCCTTTGCTAAGCATGAGTGATTCACCTGATTCAACAGACGTAACCTGCAGATTGTGGTCGACAATCGAGGCCTTCCACTTGCCATCTGGAGAAACTCCGCCTCTTCCCCTTGGTCGACCTCGCCCCCTCCGTTCCGTCGATCGCGGTGGGCCAATTGCCACGGTTTTTGCATTGATGACGACAGTGGCCGGTTGTTCGACAGCAGAGAACATGAGTAGTGGTTTTTGGTCCACGGTAATTAGCCAGATGTGTCCGGCAAACGTGTGCTGGTCATGAGATTGCTCTACGGCCAAATTCGCGTACTTCTGCCTACCACCATCGCCATCGATCCAAAATATCTCGACCGGTTTCGTCCAATGGTTCTCAAAACGAATCGACGTCTCTTGGCTCGATGAACCACTCCGTCGCACAACACGCAGCGGGTCCAGAGATAAACCGGTGATCTGTTCCGGGGCATCTTGTTTCCACGCGGCCCACTCTTTGCCATCGTGGCTTAGTTGCCATTGTCTCCCGGCGGCTTGAATCACGACGTGCGTTTCGGTAAACCGCAGTCCGTCGATCGGTAAGCGTTTGGGTGAGATCGTTCGGCTGAGCGATTCGGAGAGATACTTTGCCACAATCTCGTGGTCAAACGCCGCACGCCGTGATTTCGCAGCCGCATCGACCAAGACAAAAGCATGGTCTTGCGGCGCCACCGGCACGCGATACCAAAACGCACAATTATCACCAAACCATTTCGGCTGGACCCGATCGCGAAAGACCGTATCTCGCATTTGGCGGTCAACGGACTTGGAACGCTCGTAATCTGCCCGCGTTCCCTGGGCGAATGATTGACAAAACGACGTCGAGATCAACAACGTCAAAATCACGGCTCGTAGCAGCAGCTTGGTGTGCATCGATGGTACCTTTTTTTCCTCTTCGATGATTGCGTCGGCGGCCCAGCTGGTGAATGTAGATCGGTCAGGTAAGTATATCTAGAGCCACGGAGCAGTGTATCAATTCCAGTTTTCCGAGTACGCATCGAACCCTTTTGCGGAACATCGCGTTTCATGTTCGATGGTTCGGGTCGACGAGGCCCCTTCGACGACTTCCGTGTTCATCGTAAAATACGAACTGGAATCCACCTCCACTGCGCCGAGGTCTAAACATGTATGTCCCACCATCTTTCGCCGTTAGCGACGAAGATGCGGTTTTCGATTTCGTCCGCCAGAACCCTTTCGCGACCCTAGTATCAAGTCAGGGCACGGAACTAACGGCTTCGCACATCCCGTTCTTGATCGAACGACAATCCGACCAGACGGTTCTGCTGGGCCACGTAGCCCGTGCGAACCCGCAATGGAAAGCGGCTGCAGGACAAGCCGTGTTAACGATCTTCCAGGGGCCTCACGTGTATATTTCCCCGGCCTGGTACGAATCCGATAATGTGGTGCCGACGTGGAATTATCAAGCGGTCCACGCATACGGGACACTTGAATTGATCGACAACCGAGAACATTTGCTCGAAGTTCTCGTGCGTTCCATCGAAACGTTTGAGTCGTATCGCGATCTCCCCTGGTCACTGGACGCGAACGATCCTGAATTCGTCGACGAGTTACTAAAGGGAATCGTCGGCTTCCGTATCCCCATCGACCGTTTGCAAGCCAAATGGAAGCTGCAGCAAAATCACTCAGAGGAGCGTCGTCGCAAGGTTATCACGGCCCTCGACAAACAGGCCGATGAAAACTCGCGGATGATTGCCGCACAGATCAAGACAACGCTGGACAAGTGACGGACTCGGGACCATCGCGTTACTAGAATTTGTGCCCGCGGAATGGCCCATCTTTCGTTGTTGTGAGAATCTCGGGACCCTGTTCGGTCATCAGCACTGTGTGCTCGAATTGTGCGGAGTGTTTGCCGTCACGCGTACGCACGGTCCATTGGTCGGATTTATCAAGCACGGTTTGACGAGTCCCCACGTTAATCATCGGTTCGATCGTGAAACAGATGCCGGGAGGAATACGTTCACTTCGAGCCTGACGATTCGGATAATGAGGAATGGACGGATCTTGGTGAAACTGAGTGCCGAGCCCGTGTCCGACGTATTCGCGGACCACACTGTAGCCAAGCCGTTGGGCCTCGCGGACAATCGCATCGCCAATATCAGAAACGCGGCCGTTAGGTTGAAGTGAGTCGATTCCCAGGTAGAGGCAATCGAGCGCACACTGAGTGACTCCGCGAGCGTCGTCCGATACTTCGCCGATTAGAAAAGTCTCCGACTGGTCTCCAAACCAACCATCGACGATACTGGTAATATCGACATTGACGATGTCGCCAGACTTGAGGATGTAATCGCCAGGGATCCCATGGCAAATCACCTCATTGACACTGGTGCAGCAACTTTTGGGGAATCCGTGATAATTAAGCGTAGCTGGACAATGACAGTGGTCCAGAGTGTATTCATGGACCAACTTGTTGATACTGCCCGTATCAACTCCCTCACGAACGTGCGGTCGCAAGAAGTCCATCAGTTGAGCATTGAACTTACCGGCCTTGCGCATCGCATCGCGGTCGGTGCTATTCAACTGCAAGTGGCTAAAACGTAGCAACATGTCAGTATTGGGTACTCTCGTCTCTTTGAGGCTCTTCTGAATAGAGTCGGCCCAAAGGGCTGTTTTCGTACGGATCGAGGACTGGGAATAGAGCTGCCTTGAAACGCACCGATAGCTCCCGCCATTGGGGGCCCTCGGTCATGTGACACTCACAAGACTGCAAATCGTTGAGGTAGTTGTATTCTGTCATCTGGCCCTCGACCTTACCAGTGTACCAAACAGGCCGATCGTTGGCAGGTGTTCCGGACAGAGCGGGTGCGATGCGAACATCGGCTGGGCGTCGATTGTCTGTTTTTCCCGTAGCTAGTAGAATCGCCCGTTTTCCCATCACCATTGCACGGATAGCTGCGTGTGCGGGCGTGAAGCTCCTCACGAGGAAAATGGGGCCCCTCGCGATGATGGGCCATTTTTGGGATCTGACGACGTTTGAACCAAACAGGACATTGTATGCCACGCTACAATCCGGCCGAAATTGAACCCAAATGGCAGGCGTACTGGGATCAGAACGAAACCTTCAAGACGCCTGACTTGCCGGTGGGTGAGAAACTCTATGTCTTAGATATGTTCCCCTATCCCAGTGGCGACGGACTGCACGTCGGGCATCCGGAGGGATACACAGCGACTGACATCGTCTGCCGTTTTGAACGCATGCGGGGCAAATCGGTGTTGCACCCTATGGGGTTTGACGCCTTCGGTTTGCCGGCGGAAGAACATGCCATCAAAACCAACACGCCGCCACGCATCTCCACCGAAAAAAATGTCACTACTTTTCGGCGTCAATTGAAGATGCTCGGTTTCAGTTACGACTGGCACCGCGAGATCTCCACGACGGACGTCGACTACTTCCGCTGGACCCAATGGATCTTTCTGGTCCTTTACGATTCGTGGTTTGACGCCGAGCAGCAACGAGGACGGCCGATGGACGAACTGCCGATTCCGGCAGACGTTCAAGATGCAGGCGAACAAGTCGTCCGAGAGTACAAGGACGAATATCGTTTGGCCTATCTCGCCAATGCACTCGTCAATTGGTGCCCCGCTTTGGGAACGGTGTTGGCCAACGAGGAAGTTCGTGACGGATTGAGCGATCGTGGCGATCATCCCGTGCATAGGATTCCTCTACGACAATGGATGCTTCGTATCACGGCTTACGCCGACCGCTTGGAAAATGATCTGGCGAGCCTCGACTGGGCCGACGGAATTAAGAAACTCCAACGAGATTGGATCGGTCGATCAACCGGTGCAGAAGTTGATTTTTTTGTTGGTCCGCAAGACGCGTTTTCTGCTTGGCAGTCGAAACGTTGCGAATCGGGTTATCCGAGGAACCCGTCAGACGACGTCCTCCGCATTTATACAACTCGGCCAGACACGCTATATGGCGCGACATACATGGTGATTGCTCCGGAGCACCCGTTTGTAGAACGGTTGACCACGCCGGAGCACCGCAAGGCGGTGCGAGAGTACTGTGACCGGGCGGCCGCGAAAAGTGATCGAGACCGCACGGAAAATGCTAAAGACAAAACGGGGGTCTTTACTGGAGCTTTTGCCATCAACCCCGCCAACGGCAGTCCTGTTCCGATCTACATCGCCGACTACGTTCTGATCAGCTACGGAACGGGGGCTATCATGGCAGTTCCCGCGCACGATACGCGTGACTTCGAGTTTGCCAAGAAGTATGACATTCCGATCGTCGCGGTTGTCGATCCGGGTGACAGCTTTGACGGGGAACGTCAAGCTGTCATCGCTGGCGAAGAGTGTTTTTCGGGGGAAGGTACGGCGATTCAGTCAGGCGAATACACCGGTTTGTCAACTTCAGAATTCAAGGTGAAGATCGCAGCGACCCTACAGACCGATGGTCAGGGCCGTGAGGCGGTCAACTACAAGCTACGAGACTGGCTCTTCAGTCGACAACGCTTTTGGGGCGAACCGTTTCCAATCCTCCACGAATTGGACGAAAGTGGCGAGCCGACCGGTGTAATTCGTCCTGTGGCAGTCGAAGATCTTCCGGTCAATTTGCCGGAAATCAAAGACTACAAACCGCACGACCGACCGGAGCCACCGCTCGGAAAGGCCCCCGACGAGTGGTTGTATCCGGTAATTGACGGTGTTCGCTACCGTCGAGAGATCAACACCATGCCACAATGGGCGGGCTCGTGCTGGTATTTCTTACGGTTTATCGACCCGAAAAACGATCAGTGCTTCGTTTCACCAGAAAAAGAGAAAGCCTGGATGCCGATCGACTTGTATGTGGGCGGAGCCGAACACGCTGTTCTTCATTTGTTATACGCTCGGTTTTGGCACAAGGTGTTGTACGACCGCGGTCACGTGACGACGCAAGAACCCTTCCAACGTCTCGTCAACCAAGGCATGATCCTCGGTGACGTCGAGTTCACTGCGCGACGCACCGCGGACGGCACGTGGACGAACGACGCGTTGCAAGATGGAATAGAAGTCGTCCCGATTTCGGTCAATGACGTAATCAAACGGGGAGAGACGTTCGCGCTGAAAGAAGACGATTCGATCAAAGTCGAAAGTCGAGCGCACAAGATGTCCAAGAGCCGCGGAAATGTCGTGAACCCAGACGACATTGTACGTGAATACGGAGCTGACTCGCTTCGCATCTACGAGATGTTTATGGGGCCGCTTGAAGCGACAAAGCCTTGGAGCATGACCGGCGTCAATGGTGTCCGTGGATTCCTCGATCGCGCCTGGCGAATGATTGTCGATCACAGTGCCGAAACGATCGTGATTCACGAGGCGGTTAACGACGATTCCCTCACCGCCGAACAACTCAAGATTCTTCACCGGACGATTCAGTCGGTGACCACCGACACGGCAGGTATGCGGTTCAACACGGCCGTCGCCCGCATGATGGAGTTCGTCAACTTCTTTACAAAGTCGAAATGCCGCCCGCGGGAAGCGATGGAGAAGTTCGTGCTGCTGCTATCTCCTTACGCACCCCATTTGGCAGAGGAGCTTTGGCAAATATTGGGACATGCGGAAACTCTGGCCTATGAACCCTGGCCTGAGTTTGACGAATCACTGACCCGTGATGATTCGATCGAGATTGCCGTTCAGGTAAATGGCAAACTCCGGGCAAAAATCACTGTACCGGCAGATGCCGACCGTGCCGTTTTGGAGGATATAGCAAGGAACGACGAGAAGCTCGTGGAAATTCTGTCTCAAATGAACGTTGTGAAGGTAGTGGTGGTGCCGGGTAGGTTGGTAAACTTTGTCGTCAGACCTTAGGATCTCCCTGCTATGAAAAACACAATTGCTTTGGTTCTCGGCGGCGGGCAAGGCACACGTCTTTATCCGCTTACGAAGTACCGCTCGAAACCGGCCGTTCCATTGGCCGCCAAGTATCGACTGATCGACATCCCGCTTTCCAACTGCATTAACAGCGGAGTCAACCGTATTTATGTGTTGACTCAGTTCATGTCGGTTAGCTTGCACCGTCATATTCGACGCACGTATCGATTTGACCATTTCAATGGCGGCTTTGTTGAGCTGTTGGCAGCTCAACAGACGATCGATCAAGGTACCGACTGGTATCAAGGAACGGCTGACGCCGTCCGCAAGAACCTGCGTTACATCGCCCAACGCGACATCGAACACGTGTTAATTCTGTCCGGAGACCAGCTGTACCGGATGGACTATGTCGAGATGTTGCGGACACACAAGTCTGCTAACGCCGAAGTGACGATTGCCGCCCTGCCTGTTGACTCTAGCGAGGCGAGTTCCTTGGGAGTGATGAGGTGTGACGATGACGGTCGCGTGCGAGGATTCTTGGAAAAACCGCAGACGGCAGATGAATTAGACATCGTACGCACGAGTACGGAGTGGATCGATGCACAAGGCATCGAGAGTCGCGGACGCGACTGTTTGGCCAGTATGGGGATCTACTTGTTCAACCGCGATACACTTCTGGACGTTCTGGAAAAGACAGACTACGAAGACTTCGGTAAGGAGGTCTTTCCCGCCTCGATACGCAGTCGCCATGTGCAAATGCACTTGTTTGACGACTATTGGGAAGACATCGGCACGATTCGGGCGTTCTATGACGCGAACTTGAATCTAGCCGGTACTGCACCTCCATTTGACTTGACGAATCCCGGTTCACCGATCTATACGCACGCTCGGTACTTGCCGCCGACCCAAATGGCGTCTGGTGTTAAGATCAGCGGCAGCTTAATTGCCGACGGTTGCCGGATCGGCGCCAATGCGACCATCGACAACAGCGTGATCGGATTACGATGTGTGATTGGCGAAAACGCCCATATCCGCAACTCGATCATCATGGGTGCCGACTATTACGAGTCAGTATCTACGGACCGAATTCAAGTTCCACTCGGAATTGGCAGCGGAAGCAAACTGGACGGTGTCATCGTCGACAAGAATTGTCGCATCGGGCAGAGGGTGGATATTCAGGTGCCGCAGGAAGCTGCCGACTCCGATGACGCCGATGTCATGATTCGCGACGGCGTCGCGGTCGTTGTAAAAGAAGCGACCTTACCCGATGGATGGAAGCTGACAGAATAGCTGATTGGTTATCATTGAGGTCGCTTGAATCAACCAGATGCAACGCTGAGTGGAATGAGAGACCGACACTTCATGCCTTGGTCGCTTTGTGTGAGCGTTTAGTATTGTCTCTCACACGAAACACAACGGAGCGGCGAAGCACACCGACATTCATCCGACATTCTGCGTCTTTGGAGCTGGAGTTCGGTCGTATAGACGGCAGTCGGTGAGTACAATCGTGGTCTGCTAGAGCGACGGAAATCCTCCGACGCCATTGAAATAGCCAACAAAGATGACCCACCGGCAAAGGTGAATGGCGTGAAAGGTCCCTATCAGCGGCTCAAGTACGAACTGCGTCGCGTCTTCGAGTGCCCCAAGTGTCACCGTCGTGAATACGTTGCAGGAAGTCTAACCTATCGATTCTGCACCTGCCCTGGGAAACACGAAGCCCCTCTGGTGATGAAAATGGTCGCCGACGACGTCCGTCGTTCGGACATCGAAGGACCGAACTATGTGGCCAAGCGGCGACCTGTCTCGCCGACGTCCGACGGTGCTCCTTCTAAACGTGCAAAGAAGGGAAAGCCGAGAAGGGACTCGCAACCCGAAGTGCCTCGGCGTGAGCCTTCCAGGCAACCGTCTTCCAGTCAACCGTCTTCCAGTCAACCGTCTTCCAGTCAACCGTCTTCCAGTCAACCGTCTTCCAGTCAACCGTCTTCCGACCCGCAACGAAACGACGATGCGGCACCGCCACGAGAGCATGAGGCCCGTGGTGCAAGCGGTGACGATGCAAAGCAACTGCCTGCCGCTGAGTCCCCCAAGGACCAAACGGCTGCACCGGCTGAAACGAATAAACCGAGCGATGAAGGCACATCGCCGACCACGGCGGTGTCCGAGCAGGCACCCGAAGCCACCACCACGACTGAAGCCACCGCTTCGACTGAAGCCACTACCGCGACCGAAGCCACGGAACTGAGTCGAAACGAGGGCGAAGGAGGTAGTGCCGCCACGAACGAAGTGAAGGAGCCGCCAGGAAAAGGTCGGAAGAGAAAACGCCGACGCCGTGGAGGAGGAAAGAATCGACAGCCAAAGAGTGACGGTAGCGACGGGAAAGCTGGAACGAGTGAGGCCAACTGATCGATCTACGTGTTGCCGGCATTAGCATGCCACGATTCGATACAAGTGCATGCGTGAGAACGAAAAGCCAAATCATGAGCAAGAGTTGCCGCCGCCAGATTTCGATGTTCTTGTTTCTTGTTCTGCCAATGATGTCGTGTGCAGAATTGAAGAACGTTGCGTACGGTCAGGACCAGATCACCTGTAAGGGCCGCTACCCGCATCACTTGCAGGGAATCTGTCGTGACGACACGGGACACGTGTACTGGTCCTTTACGACAATACTGGTGAAAACGGATCGGCGTGGTGCTGTGGTCCAGAAAATTGAGATCCCAAACCACCACGGTGATCTCTGTCACCGTCAGGGAAAACTGTACGTTGCCGTGAACCATGGCAAATTCAATCACCCGGACGGATTGGCCGACAATTGGATTTACATCTACACAACGGACCTGGAACTGCACGATCGAGTGTCGGTTCCTCAAGTCACGCACGGCGCAGGTGGGATCGCGTACCACGACAACCGCTTCATCGTCGTGGGCGGCCTGCCCAAAGATGTAATGGAAAACTACGTTTACGAATACGACCAAGAACTGAATTTCCGTCGGCGCCACGTGATTCGCAGCGGTCATACGAAGCTTGGCATCCAGACCGCAACATTTTCGGACGGCCATTGGTGGTTCGGCTGCTACGGAGAAACACTCCTCAAAGTCAGTGCGTCGTGGAAGTTTGAGGGGCGTTTTCAATTCGATTGTGGATTGGGAATCGAGTCGATTGGGCGGGGGCAGTTCCTCGTCGGTCGAGGACAGAGTGGCGACGACGGTTGCAATGGACTGGCCATTTCACAAGAGAACGTCGACTCTCAGCGCCGCGAAAACGCGAGGCCGACACAACGAGTCCTATTTGGGTCCTGTATCAAGCAGCAGAACGCGACGCCAATCCTCTCTACCATTCTTCGTGAAAAGCCCGATCTGTTCTTGTTCTTGGGAGACAATATCTACGCCGACACGGCTGACATGTCGGTCATGCAGACGAAGTACGACCAATTGGCCAGGTTGCCGGGATTCCGTGAACTCGTTAACGGTTGCCGCGTGCTTGCTACCTGGGATGATCATGATTACGGGCTCAACGACGGCGGTCGTGATTTCGAAAAAAGAGTCGAGTCTCAACGCGTTTTCGTCGACTTTTGGCGCGATCCCGTCGATTCGGCTCGTCGCTCTAGACCTGGTGTGTATTCCGCCCATACGTTTGGACCGGCCGGACAGCGACTCCAGGTGATTTTATTGGATACTCGCTACTTTCGCGGGCCTTTGCAAAAAGGTGAACAGCGGCGTGTCGGCGGTCCATACGTGCCGACCGACGATGCAACGATCTCGATATTGGGAAAAACGCAATGGAAATGGCTGGCGAATCAGTTGCGACAACCGGCAGATTTTCGAATTGTGGTGACGAGCATCCAGTGTATCGCCGAGGACGACGGCCAAGAGACCTGGTCCAACCTTCCGCATGAACGATCGCGGTTCTTCGACTTGCTGGCGGAGACGAAGGCAAAGAACGTCGTTTTGTTGAGCGGAGACCGACATTGGTCGGAGCTGTCGATGTCGGATGAGGCGGGATTCCCAGTCTACGAATTAACCTCGAGCAGCCTAAATCAAGTGCACCCCCGCGGCACCCCAACCCGCAACAAGTTTCGCCACCACCCAACCACCGTCCACCAACCGAATTTCGGGATCCTTCAATTCGACTGGCAAGCGGGCAACGTCGAGATGCAGATCGTTGGTCTGGACGGGGCGAGACGATTTGGAACACGCATTGACCTCGACCACTGACGTTGCAGTGACTCAAGCGGACAGCGAATGTGGCTGGCGGCGCCGGTGCGTCTAGTATTCGGTATACTGTTGCACATGAGTCACGGTTGATGGCTCGTTTTATTGCGACATGAGTTGGGAGCCGCCTGATGAAGTTGATGAATTGCCTATCTCTTTTCCTGCTCGTGTTAACGTCGCAAGTCTGTGCCGACGATTGGCCTCAATTTCTGGGACCAAATCGGACTGGAATATCCGCCGAGAAGAACTTGATCGATTCTTGGCCGGCGGGCGGGTTGCCTGAACTTTGGCGGGTTCCCGGCGGTGTGGGAATGTCCGGCATAGTAGTCGTTGATTCGCACGTGATCACTACCGTACAAAAAGATGGTGCCCAATGGGCCATCGCACTAGAGGCCAAATCGGGCGAGAGGCTCTGGTCCACCGAATTGGCACCCGCCTTTATGAATGGCCAGGGCAATGGTCCACGCGGCACGCCGGCTGTTTCGGGCAAGCACGTCTATGTCTTTACCGGTGAGGGGATCTTAGCGGCCCTCAAACTGTCGACCGGAGAATTGATTTGGAAAAAAGACACGTTGATCGCAGTTGGTCTTCGTGCGTCCGAATACGGCATGGCTTGTTCACCTCTGGTGGTTGACGACAAGGTCGTCGTGATGACGGGCGGAGCACCTGGTAGTCTGGCCGCGTTCGCCGCAAAGGATGGAAAACTGATTTGGAACGTAACGAGCCGTGACCAGGCGGGGTATTCATCACCTGCCCTATTAGAGTTGTCGGGAACTCGACAACTGGTCGCCTTCACCGGCTCCTCGGCCATCGGCGTTGAACCGTCGCGAGGTCAGACTCAGTGGCGCTATGCTTTCGAGACCGACTTCGCCTGCAACATCATGACACCAATCGCCTTTCAAAAAAACATGGTCTTCCTGTCGGCTGGTGAGAACCACGGTTGTGTCATGTTGAACCTGGACCGCAAAGGCAATTCGTATGAAGTGAGTGAAGTGTGGAGCTCACTAGGCCGTAGAAGCGTACTTCGCAGCGCATGGCAGACGGGCATCGTCGATGGAAAGTATCTCTACGGCTTTGACAACGTCGGTCCAGCCGGACCCGTCATGCACTATACGTGTGTGGATCTAACGGATGGATCCCGACAATGGGCCAAGCAGCGTTTCGGCAAAGGGAATCACATCGCCGCCGACGGCAAGCTCTTTATCGCCACGATGGCGGGCGAACTGGTGGTTCTAACGATGGACCCGGAGCAATACGTCGAACTCGGCCGCATGCAGGTGATTGGTAAGACACGGCAATCACCGACCCTGTCCGGCGGTCGACTCTACCTCCGAGACGATCGCGAGATCGTCTGCATCGACGCCAGGAAGTAATTCTGGTCATGGACTAGTAGCCCGCTGATGAAGTGCAAGCTCCGAACCCGACGCGTAAGCGAGGGAATGCCACTAGAACTCCGATCGCCCTCGGCTCTACCGCACACAGGGAGGCGTCGAATCACTTCCCTGTTGACTTTGTCTTTCGCTTGTACACTTTGTCCTGGCAAGTCACGTAGAGCGTATCGAATTTCGGGCCGCCGAATGTCACATTCGACAGAAAACGGGATTGCGGTTTGCGGATCACTCCACTCGGGCGCCCCGTCGAGTCGAACATTTGTAACCCGGCCAAAGAGGCCAGGAATAGTCGCCCTTTAGAATCGACGGTCATACCATCCGATCCCGGCCGTTTTGCTCCAGGAGGAACCACCACTGGGTGGTAGTATTTTTCGGCAAATCGGAGACTGCCGTCCACCTCGACTCGATACGTCCAGAGATGTGGATGGTTGCTGTCGGTGATCACCAGCGTGCCCTCATCTTGCCACATGATGATGCCGTTCGGCTGGAATCCGTCGGCCACGACTCTCTTGCCGCCGTCCGCGTCGATGTACCAGACTTGTTTGTTCGGTGGGTCGGTGAAATAAACTTCGCCCCGTGACGTCACAACAAGGTCATTTGAGTTGACACCCGAAGCGATGGTCTCGAATGAACCATCTTGCCTGTAGGCAACAATTTTTCGATCACCATTTCGGCATCCAAAGAGGCGGCCATCAGGGCCGAACATTAGCCCGTTCGTCTTGGCAGTGTTCTCGGCAAACAGATCGACCTTCCCAGTACGAGCGTCGATGCGAAGAATCTTGCTTGCTGGTACATCGCTAAAATAGACATTGCCATCCTTGTCCGCCGCTGGCCCTTCCGTAAACTGGTGCCCCCGCGACACCTCCTGCCAATCTTCATTATCCAGCAGGATCAGTCGGAGCGGTGTGTCCTGTCCCATCGACGTCGATACGACGAGGCCGGCATTTCCCAGCAGCCCAACCAGACAGGCCAACAACCGGACGGTCGAACAAGTACTTGGCACGAGTCGTGCTTGCAACATTGCGGTTACTTCCTATCGGTCGATGCGAGCGCATCGAGATCTGAAGATCGTGGACTACAACAATCAGATCTATTGTGCCACATCCCATGTGCGGATTGGAAGCGGTTCCGCCTGTTGAGCGATCAGTTCATCCGTCAAGGCGCGGTAGTCCTGTGCTCCGTTCGATTGAGGAGCATACTCGAAAATCGACTGCCCGAAGCTAGGCGCTTCTGCAAGTCGGATGTTTCGGCGAATCCGAGTTGAGAATATGTGGGCTTGAGCCCAAGCATCACTGACTTGGGCGCGCTGCTCAAAAAAGGCGTCCACATCAGCACTGACTTCGGCGGCGAGGCGTGTCCCGGAATCGTAGAGGCAGAGTATGACCCCGCTTAGCCGCAAACCGGGATTGAGGCGTTGTTCGACAATCTCAACGGTCCGCAACAACTTGCTCAATCCGTGCAATGCCAGAAAATGCGGTTGCAACGGTAGAAAGACCTCTCGTACAGCGGTCAAGGCATTGACGGTGAGAACACCCAGCGAGGGTGGGCAGTCGACAATCACAAAGTCGAAGTTGCCATCATCCTCGGCCATCTTATCGCGAAGGATGACTTCACGGCCAACTTCCCCAGCCAGTTCAATCTCGGCCGCGGCCAAGTCTAAATGCGAGGGAACCAACCATAGCTGTCCGTTGACGCGATGGCGAACATCCGCCAAAGTCGCTTCGCCGGTGAGGACGTCATAGATCGACGGATCTTCCTCCGCTAAGTCAAAACCTAAATGCAAGGACGCGTGCGCCTGTGGGTCGAGGTCGACGAGGCAGACACGGTAACCCGACTCAGCCAATGCGGCCGATAGGTTGACGGTGGTGGTCGTTTTCCCGACACCACCTTTTTGATTGATAACAGCAATTGTCCGCATTGTTTGGAACTCCATTTCCGGATCGTCAGGCGGGAACGACTCGCGAGGAATTATAGTCCCAACGACGAGATTTCTCCTACCCCGAATTGTCGGGGCCTGCGAACGTGCTCGCCGGTCAAACATCTGCATAAAGCCGTGGCGACTGGTTGGTTTGAACGGCGAATTGGGCTAAAACGAAGCAATTGGCTGCAAAAACCACGTTCTATTCATGGGGTTAACGTGCGGGTTATTATTGAAGACAGTCCTGCGGCAGCATGTGTGAAAGCGGCTTGTATCATCGGTGAGCAACTACAGCGGAAACCTGCGTCAGTGCTCGGCTTGGCTACTGGTGGATCGCCCGTTGGAGTGTACGACGAGTTGACTCGGCTTCATAACTGTGGAGAACTCGACTTTTCCAAGGTGATTACATTCAATTTGGACGAGTATGTGGGGTTGGGCCCCGATCATTCACAAAGCTATCGTTTCTTCATGCGGACGCACTTGTTCGACCATGTAAACCTCCCTCAGGGAAGCACGCACGTGCCGGATGGACGTTCACTTGATTTCGATTCCTACTGCGAGTCGTACGAATCGAAAATTCGCGAACATGGCGGCATCGACCTCCAATTGTTGGGGATCGGGACAGACGGCCACATCGCTTTTAATGAACCTGGATCCTCGCTGGGTAGCCGGACCCGGCTAAAGACGCTCACATCTGAAACGATTCGCGACAACGCACGTTTTTTTGGCAGCGAGGACGCCGTGCCACGCTTGGCCGTGACCATGGGCGTTGGCACGATCCTAGAATCTCGCTGTTGCCTATTGATCGCCTATGGAGAACACAAGGCGTCCGCGATCGCGAAGGCCGTGGAGGGTCCGGTTACCGCGCAGGTCACCGCCTCCGCCCTTCAACTTCATCGCGACGTGATCGTCGTATTGGATCAGGCCGCGGCAACTCAGCTGAATCGGCAGGCATACTACCGGGAAGTGGAAGACGCACAGTCACTTCTTGAATCCGGTCAGTTGGGGAAGTTGGGAATTGGCGACGAGTAGACTCTCTTAGATTTCGGATATGTCATGCGATACATTGGGGAACTTTCCTCCGAAGACGAAGCGGCTAGATTTACAGCGTTCTTGGTTGTAAATGGCGTCGATTCGGTCGTGGAAGCAACGGACGGCAGATGGCTCATTTGGGTAAAGGACGAAGACAAGACAGCGGTCGGTCGTTCCAAACTGGAAGAGTTTCAAGCGAATTCCGATGACCCTCGGTACGCTCAAGCTGTCGACGAAGTTGAACTCCGCGCGAAAGAAGCCGCCGAAACACTGGCGGAATCACAACGCAATACCACTCAGTCGCAAAACAAATGGCGAGCTCAGGGGCGGACATTAGCCAGTGTTAACGGCCCGCGTCCGGCGTTCGTTCAGACAGTGATCGCCATGGCCATTCTGGTCACGTTGGTTACCCGCGCTGGGGACCGACCGACAGGTCTGGGGTTGGAGATGATGGAATCCCTTTCATTCGCCACCCCTGACGACGAAAGAAAGGACGACGCGACGGCGAGTATTCGTCACGGCGAGTTCTGGCGCGCGTTGACACCGATTTTTTTACACTTCGGCTTTCAACATATTTTCTTCAACTGCCTGTTTTTCTATCTTTTCGCACGGCAAATCGAATGGGAACGCGGATCCTACTTCTTGGCCTGGTTTGTCGTTGTCGTTGGTGTCGCGGGCAACCTCGGCCAAGGATTAGTGCCACCCTTGCTGTCGGGCCAGTTCACTTCATTTGGCGGCTTGTCGGGTGTCGTCTACGGAGTCTTTGGTTATGTCTGGATCTGCTCCCGGACTGGACAAGGCCGCTACGCGGTGTCCGACTTATTTGTCTTTCTAATGTTGGCTTCGTTTACGCTTAGTTGGCTGGGTGAATTTGAGATCGTTTCATTCATGGATACCAATGTTGCCAACTGGGCCCACACTCTTGGGCTGTTTGCTGGGATGGCGTGGGGGATGCGCGGTGCAAACTAACACGTGCGCCGGCAAGCACTAGCTGGCCGGTGGCCATTCTTGATCTAAACGTCCTTCCAATTCTTCCCACCGAGCGTAGGCCGTCTCCAGCGTGGACTGAAGCATTTGCAAATCCGCTTGAGCCTGAGCGATCTCCTCGCCCGCATGTTTGAAGAAGTTGGGCGAGGCCATTTGATCATGAACGGCGGTAATCTGGCCCTCGAGGTCCTCGATTTGACTAGGCAACGCCTCGATTTCTCGTTTCTCCTTGAAACTCAACCGCTGCAATTGTTTCGATGAGTCGCGTGCCGTTTTGGTCTGGCTTGCCTTCTTGTTCTGTTTTTCCAGCCGGCTCGACGCCTGACGTGAAACGCTTCGCTGTCGCAGCCAATCATCGTATCCGCCGACATACTCACGCACATCGGAGTCCTCGAACACAATGCTGCTCGTGACAACGTTGTTAAGAAACTCACGATCGTGGCTAACCAATAGGACCGTGCCGGCGAATTCTACTAACCGTTCCTCTAGCAATTCAAGTGTTTCTGCGTCGAGATCATTGGTCGGTTCATCAAGCACAATAACGTTGGCCGGTTTGGAGAATAGTTTGGCCAACAATATCCGGTTTCTTTCGCCACCGGAAAGGAATTTGACGGGAGTTCGAACTCTCTCGGGCGTGAACAGGAAGTTCTGCAGATAACCGATGATATGTTGAGAACGGCCGCCGATTTGAATCGTGTCGTAACCATCTCCAACATTCTCCTCTACCGATTTTTCATCATCCAATTGCTCACGGAGTTGGTCGAAATAGGCAATTTGGAGATTACTTCCTAGTCGCACCGAACCGCACTGAGGAGTCAATTGTCCTAGCAGCAGTCGCAACAATGTTGTCTTACCGACGCCATTGGGGCCAATAAAACCAACTTTGTCACCTCGCATGATAGTCGTTTCAAAGGAGGTGACGATTGGTGTTTCATCGTAACCGAACGTGAGGTCCTTAGCGCGGATCACCAAGTTGCCGCTTCGAATCCCCTCGTCGACCTTCAGTGCTACACGTCCAACGTCAGACCTCCGTGATAGTCGCTCGTCGCGCATCGTCTTCAACGCCCTGACACGGCCCTCGTTTCGCGTTCGGCGCGCCTTGATTCCCTGTCGAATCCAGACTTCTTCGATCGCGAGCTTCTTGTCGAACAAGGCATCTTGCTTTTGCTGAGCTTCAATTTCGGCTTCTTTGCGTGCTAAGAATGTGTCGAAGTCGCATGACCAGTCGTAGAGCTTGCCACGGTCGATTTCCAGGATCCGATTCGCCAACTTACGCAGGAACATACGATCGTGTGTTACGAACAGCACCGTCCCTTTCCACCTTGAAATGAGGAATTCCTCGAGCCATCGAATCGAGTCAATATCGAGGTGATTCGTCGGCTCGTCGAGCAGCAGGAGATCGGGCTTGGCGACCAGTGTCTGCGCCAATAGTACGCGACGTTTGCGCCCCGAGGACTGCGTGGAAAACTCAACGTCTCCAGGCAATGCCATTTGGTCGAGGATCTTGTTGAGCGATTGCTCGTGTTGCCAACTCTGTTCGGATTCGGGCCAGTCCGCGGGCAGCCCTCGCGCGACGACATCACGAACCGAGCCGTGTATGTCGCGCGGCACATCTTGCGCTAGCAACGCGACGCGAGTTCCCGCGTCGCAAATGACACTTCCGTGGTCAGGTTCTATATCTCCGCACAACATCCGCATCAACGTTGTCTTGCCGGCGCCATTGCGTCCCAGCAGACCAATTCGATCGCCATGTTCGATCTGACAGTGGACACCATCCAACAGATCGGGGCCACGGAAACCGATGTGCACGTCAGAAATCGAAATCAGGGCCATTTTTTGATCAGGCGGTAAAGTATTCGACGGCGTTTCGAAATACAGCCAGACCGTCGGCAGAAAGATCGCTGCCCAATCGAGTCCACCGAGGGTGTTGGGTTCGATGAACAAAGCGTTCGGGATGAGGCATCAGGCCAAAGATGCGACCGGTCGCGTCACAAACACCAGCGACGTCTCGTTGTGAACCGTTTGGATTGTCGGACCCGCCGTTGCACAGGGAGCCGTCGTCGGTGCAATAACTGAGGGCCAACTGGCCGGCATTCGACCACGTGTCGAGCGTCTCCTCCTGGTCAGCGACAAATTTCCCTTCGGCGTGAGCGATGGGAAGATACATTGACTCGATGTTGCGGAGAAACACACAACGGTCGCCCGACACTTTCAGGTGCACCCAACGGTCGATAAAGTGCCCGGCATCATTCCAGGTTAGCGTGGCGACAGGTCGTGTTTTCTCTTGCGGGAGCAAGATTCCCGATTTGAGTAGTGCTTGGAAGCCGTTGCACACCCCCAGGATAAGTTTGTCATTGGCGATAAAATCGGCAACTTCGTCGGCCAAGAACTGTTGGATCTGATTTGCCAGAATGCGACCGGCCGCCACATCATCTCCGTAGCTGAATCCACCTGGAATACAGAGGATCTGGTAACGATCCGCCAGTGCTGGGTGGTCCAGCCAACGATTGATGTGCAACACGTCGGCCGCACCGCCGGCAAGTTCAAAGGCATACTGGGTTTCAAGGTCGCAGTTGGTGCCGGGGGCACGAATGATCAAGACGCGAGGCTTCATGCGATGCCTTTCTTCGGCGAGTCCCAGTCGAGCGGGGCTTGCCAGACTTTCTTTAGTAATTCGTTGGATTCTTCGAGGTCGAGTGAGGCAATTTCAGATCGAATTCGCACCTGTGGCGAATCGACGACGGTGCCAATTCGCGTGAGCGTCACGTCTTGGAAGCAGGTTTCGAACTCAGCCACCTGATCCTCCGCAACTTCACAGACAAACCGCGTGTTGCTCTCCGAGAATAGACGGAGCGTGGCGTCTCGTGCCGCATCGCCATCCGAGGCTGAGAGAGGAACCTGATCGAGGTCCACGTCAACGCCGAGGTCTCCAGCGAAGGCCATTTCAGCCAACGTGACCGCCAAGCCTCCTTCACTCAGATCGTGACAGGCTCGCACCGTCCCACGCGAGATGGCGTCATGAACCGCATGGAAAGTGCGGCGAGCATTAGCAATATCCACGGTCGGCGGATGGCCACCGGAAGCGTCAGTGACCAGAGTAAAATGTGAGCCTCCCATTTCCTCATATGTCGTTCCGATCAAGTAAAGTAGATGCCCCGCCTCTTTGAGGTCCATGGTGACGGCATGAGCAGCGTCATCCAACTGACCCATCGCACTGATCAGAAGAGTTGCCGGTATGGCAATCGTCGTTTTCTTTCCATCCACTTCATAACTGAACTCATTGTTGAGACTGTCCTTGCCGCTGATAAACGGCGTCTGCAGCCCGACGGCCATCTCCTGACAGGCAATCGCCGCTCGAACCAGCGAGCCCAATGTATCGGGTCGGTCCGTATAGCCCCAGCAGAAGTTGTCGAGGATCGCGATCCGACTGGGGTCGGCACCCACGGCAACGCTATTCCGAACGGCTTCGTCGATGGCGCTGGCCGCCATATGGTACGGATCGTAATCGCCGTAATGAGGGTTCATGCCGCAACTAATTGTCAAGGCTCGAGCAGAATCAAGTCGTGGGCGGACAACGGCCGCATCGCTTGGGCCGTCGTTGGCAACGCCAACCAAAGGCTTGACCACGCTGCCGCCCTGAACTTCATGGTCGTATTGT
This sequence comes from Planctomycetaceae bacterium, assembly GCA_012959465.1. GTDB lineage: Bacteria > Planctomycetota > Planctomycetia > Pirellulales > Pirellulaceae > UWMA-0346. The sequence continues at coordinate 22,417 of DUDC01000168.1, read as the reverse complement.
CGAATGACCCATTCCTTGCTGGCCACATTGAGGGAAGCGAGAATTTTCCTCAACGTCCCCGACCAATCCACAGTCTCCGGACATTGAAACGAGGAATTCGTCGGTGGAGTGTAGGTCGCCTCTCGAACAACTGGCGGACGTCCATCGTGGAGAAACTCCATGGACAGATCTCCGACGACCTGGTCGTGATACTTGAGGACTAAGCGACCGTGCGGTTCAAATCGACCGATGATGGTCGCCTCAACACCCTCCGATGCACAGAGGTCATGGAACGCCTGCCAGGTCTCGTCGGGGACCGAGAACACCATGCGTTCCTGCGCCTCTGAGATCCAGATTTCGGTATAGGAGAGCCCGTCGTACTTGAGTGGCGCTTTCTCAAGCCACACCTCGGCACCAATCTTCTCACCCATTTCGCCGACAGCGCTCGAAAATCCACCGGCACCACAATCGGTCACTGCACTAAAAAGTTCTTGGTCACGGGCCTGAAGCAGCACATCGAGAACCATTTTTTCGGTGATGGCGTTGCCGATTTGCACGGCTCCGCCGGAGAGCGATTCGGATTCGCTTGTCAATTCCGCCGAACTGAAAGTGGCGCCGTGGATCCCGTCTCGACCCGTGCGACCTCCGATGGCAACAACCCAGTCATCTGCTTTCGGTTCCTTCAGCGATTTATTCTGGGGAAGAATACCGACGTTACCACAGTAAACCAGTGGATTGCCCAGGTACCGATCATCAAAGTAAATGGCTCCATTGACCGTCGGTATACCCATGCGGTTACCGTAATCGCGTACACCACTGACGACGCCTTTCATGACTCGCTTCGGATGCAACACGCCAGGAGGTAGCTCCGAGAGCTTCGAGTCCGGTGGGGCAAAACAGAATACGTCCGTATTGCAAACGGGCTTGGCCCCCATGCCCGTCCCGAGCGGATCGCGAATAACGCCGCCGATTCCGGTGTTGGCACCACCGTATGGTTCCAATGCGGAAGGATGATTGTGCGTTTCAACTTTGAACACCACATTGAAATCATCATCGAACCGCACGACACCAGCATTGTCCACGAATACGCTAACGCACCAATCGTCGTCGCCCAACTGTTGACGAATCGTCTCCGTTGCCGCGAAGATCGTCTCCTTCAACATATTGTCGAAGTGACGTTCACCCCGCTCGTCCCGATAGGCAATTCGGCCAGCCAGCGTCTTGTGGCTGCAGTGCTCGCTCCATGTCTGGGCCACCGTTTCCAACTCGATGTCCGTTGGGTCGCGACCCATCTCCACAAAGTGGCCTTGTACTTGCTGCATCTCCGGCAGCGTCATGTAGAGCTGACCACTTCGACTCAGCTCCATTAAGCCCTCGTCGTCCAGTGAACTCAATGGAATCACGATCTTCTCGAAATCGTACGGCGAGCCGACTTGCAGCTCGGTCATTTCCAAGGGACCTTGGACGATCTGCTCAATCGAATCATTGGCTAACAGACGATCGCAAAGTTCGTCCACCGTGGACTGGTCGACCCCTTGGAGCCAGTATTTTCGTAATGTACGAACTTCTCGAACCGAACTCCCCATGTCGCCCATCGCCTGCCGAGCAGTCAGCGCGACAGGGTCCATGACGCCGGCCTTCGGAAGGACATAGACAAGTCGACCGCCAGCGATCGGCGATTCCGCTAGGCGACGATGCCCAACTTCGTCGATGATGGTCGTCTCGACGACCGCATCTGAGAGCAATCGTTGACTGAGCTGTTCGATCTGCGCACGATCCAAGCTACCGTCGACGAGGTACCCGCGGGCGGTTCGCAATTGGAGTTCGTTTGCCAACCCCATGTCGGCAGCGTCACCGGCTATTCGTTCGGCGGCCAGGTCAGGCTGCCCGGTGGCAGGATAGATATCAACTTCCCAAAGAGTCACGTCGTTGCTTCCCTTCCTCCAGAAGGCGTTTGAGCTGCTGCGAATCCTGACGTTCTAGAGCGTCGCGAATCGCGGATAGTTTTTTCTCAAAGATGTCTAAGCTATTCAAAATGTGGGTGCGATTGTCCAATAGGATGTCGCACCAAAGATCGGGGTTGCCGGCGGCAATCCTTGTCGTGTCCCGCCATCCCGTTGCGGCAAGAGACAATTGATCGGGCAATGTGGCGGCGGCCAGAGCAGTGGCCAAAGCATGAGGGAGATGGCTGGTCGCGGCCAATACTCGATCGTGAGCTGTCGGCGTCAATCGGTGAACTTTCGCCCCCAAACTGGTCCAAAAAAGATGTACTTCGTCCGCTAGCCAAGGCGGCGTTTTGGCCGTGGGAGTCACAATCACGATGCGGCCATCGTAAAGGTCCGCCCGTGCGGCTCGCGGACCCGATTGCTCGCTGCCGGCCAACGGGTGGGAACCGACAAAGGGAATCGCATGTTCCGAACCGGCTTCGGCGTCGCTGACTCGACGAACAATCATCTCCTTCGCACTGCCCGCGTCGGTGATCCAGGCTCGGTCTTCCGTCTGGAGATGTTCGGCGATCGTAATTACCTGCTCGGCAATCCGCCGGACGGGCGTGCAGACGATCACCGCCGTGGCATCGCGAACGGTAGCATCTAGTTGGCAACTCCCCGAGTCGATGGCGCCAGAAGCCTGAGCCACCTCCAGCGTCGAGTTCCGTCGGCTCACCCCGACAATTTGCTCCACCAATCCGGATCGCTTCAGCGCAAGACCAATCGACGCCCCAATCAGACCGGGACCCACGATAACCACTTTTTTCCAGCGAGGGGAGATGGCGAAAGCTGACATTGGGAATTTGCGACGAATGGATTCTCAACAGATACGTGAGGATAATCGTTTTGATCGATTTCCGCGACCGGGCCACCGAGTGTGTGTGACTAGATTTGTCAATGTCAGTCGCGAGCCGAACTCGCCAACGGGCCGTTGAATTGGTGCTAGAAACTCACAATCGCCGCCGGGCCTATGCCGGTGGGGTTAATTCCACAAACCCGCCTAAATAAACAGGCCACTAGCCTCAGGCCCCGGCGATTAACGCGATTACCAAATCACCCGAAGTTAGCGCCAACGGCTCAGATCCGGGAAAATGCGGAACCGGCGGCCGCAGGAGTCGTTAACTAGCGAACGTCGCCCCAGTAGTCGTTATAATGAACAGCTAGGAGGGATTTATGTTCGAACGCCTGATTTGTATTATCTTCGGTCCCGCATTGGGGATACGGCCATTAGCAGCCTTGATGCGGCGATGCGGCGTGGCGGCGCGAGCCGGGATTGGCCCAACACAAACGTGGGAGCACGAATCTCGCGGCGCTACCAGCCCGCGAGTCAGACGATACGCCGAACAAATTCGCAAGCAACTTTCCGATGGCGACTCGTTGCATCGATCCATGAAAGCGTGCGACGGCTTGTTCCCTGAATTGACTGTTCAGATGATTGAAATCGGCGAGGAGGTTGGCCGCACGGACGAAGTGATGCTGGACTTAGCCGATTACTACGACCAGTTGGTCTCGCTGCGTCGTACCTTCCTGCTCGGAATCACCTGGCCAGTGATTCAGCTCGTAATGGCGATCATGATCATCGGGTTGCTCATCTTTATTATGGGCATTTTGGGCGACATCGACATTCTCGGCTTCGGGCTGGTCGGCACCCGCGGCGTGCTCATTTACTTCACCGGCGTCATCACCGTGGGCATTGTTGGCACGCTTGCCGTCGTGGGGCTCTTTAGGGGCTGGTTCGGAACAATGCCACTCCGCATTGCGTTGCGCATTCCGGCAATCGGCGGTTACCTTCGAGACTCGGCGCTCGCGCGAATGGCATGGACGCTCGCGATGGCACTTGAGGCGGGAGTGGATGCCATTCGCAGTTTACAAATGGCATTCGATAGCACTCAGAACATCGTTTACCAGGCCGCCGCTCCCGGAGCAGTTCAAGTAATCCGCGACGGCCGCGAGTTTCATGAAGCGCTCCGTAACACCGGCGTGATTCCCCACGAGTTTGTCACGTCTCTGGAGGCGGCTGAGTTGGCAGGGAGCGAAAGCGCATCGCTACTTCACCTTTCCGAGCAATACGCCCAGAAAGCCAAAACGGCCAGTCACGTCATGACGGTAGCGTCCGGTTTCGTTATTTGGGGCATGATCGCTCTGATCATTATCGCAATGATCTTCCGACTGGCAGCCTTCTACTTTGGCGTGCTGAACGAAGCGGTCGAAATGGTGCAGTAGGTTGACTCGTGCCGCTGCTGAAACCAACTACCAGCACTAACCGCTATTGGGTAGTACCAGCGGCGCATCTCGGCTGGTGAATCGACGATATTAGCCGGCCAACTACCCATTTTTTCTCAGCCGAAAATCCGCTGGAATGGCCTTTCAATTAGCGCAGACGCGTCCCAACGATGCTGCTATGGTCTGCCGACCGGTCCGGCGTCGATTGCTTCGCTTTCATCAAAGGTACGACCGTCAATCACTTCGGTTCCAATGATCTGGCTTTCAAAGGACGTTTCGCAACACGCACCCCGAGAAAGGCACCGAGGCCATGAGCAACCGACGAACGACGTTGTAACAACCGTAACAAACGCGATGACCAATAGACGTTTCATAACTGGAACTCCGATCAATTTGGCGAGGAATGGGGCAGGGCCGGTGAGTCAAAGAAACAGTAGCCTGCCAATACCCTTTGGCAAGTAAAGTTGTTGAGTTTTTTCATCATCGTTGCAAATTCTCAACGCACGTTATTTTTTGAGTGCTACAGTTGTCCGGGTAAGCATGGAAAACGTGTGCGCCCTAATGACCGTCATGTTTCGCGTCAGCCACTTCAACGGCATTCGGCATGACTGTGCAGCGATGAAACAGACGCAGTGTTTGGTTTCTACGAAAAGGGCTAAAATCGGGATGAACTGGCCAAGGCAATATCTTTTGAGCTTCACATTCGGAATCGCAATGTTGGTCTCGACCGGTATGGTATTGGCCGATGAGACGACCTGCCTGCGAGCGCAAGACGAACTGTGGATCGTTTCAACGCGGGGAGTTTGTACTTGCCGTTGCCCGGAATCTGACGACTTCGCCGTTCGCCAATTCGCCGAAGGAAAATGGAGCGAGGCATCGTTAGATGAACTCTTGGTCGCAAGTGAGGCCGTAACGGCAGTGCTGGTCCATGGCAATCGGATCAATTCATCCTGGGCGAAGCGGCACGGATGGATGATCTATCGCAAGTTGTCGTGCGGGGCTCGAGACGACGAACCAATCCGATTCGTCATCTGGTCGTGGCCCAGTGAACGCATTAACGGTCCGATTCGCGACGCCCGCTCTAAAGCGCAGCGGGCAACCTCCGAGGGGCTCCTGTTCGGTTGGTTTTTGGGACACTTTTCTGAGGAAAACCGTCTCAGTCTAATTGGGTATAGTTATGGTGCTCGGATCGTCGGTGGCGGGCTGCACGTAGCTGGCGGTGGTTCTCTGAACGGCCGGGAGTTGGAGGATCCGATGCCAGCAAGGTCGGTCCATGTCAGCCTGCTTGCCGCAGCGGTTCATCGAGACGGACTCTCGACCAGCGGGCAATTTGGCAAGGCAAAGGATCAAATGGGCGAATTTTTATTGTTCGTCAATCAATCCGACCCCACTCTTCGGCGGTACTACTGGCTCGATAAGCGCAACCCCCAGAACGCACTCGGATTCTCCGGGTATTGCCAACATCAGCTCGACCCACTGGTACACCAAGTGGACATTTCACCGTACATTGGACGGTCGCACGATATCCAACGTTATTTTGCGAGTCGCCAAATCGTGTCGATGGTTCGCGACAATGTACTATGGCGCTCTGACGCTCCGGCGAAAGACGCTTGCCGCTGAAACGCCCGCCAATACTGATACTTTATGCAGCCGATTGCTTATCTCAACGGAGACTGGATCGCAGCCAGCGAACTCCGCCTGCCAGTCACCGATGCCGGATTCGTCCAAGGAGTAACGGTCGCGGAACAACTGCGGACGTTTGCCGGTGGGATCTTTCAACTCAAGTCGCATCTCGACAGGTTGAGCCGCTCATTGCAGATCGTTGGCGTGTCCGTCCCCGGCGGAGTCACAAGTCTCGAGGGACCCGCCACCGAATTGGTTCAACGGAATCACTCCCTCTTGGCTGCCGGGGATGATCTGGGCTTATGTATCTTCGTCACTCCTGGCGACTACGGCACGTTTGTCGAGTCGGTTCCCGAACCGCGGGTCGCCATGCACACGTTTCCGATTCCCTTTCGCCTGTGGGCCGCTCACTATGACGAGGGACAGTGTCTATCCGTTCCATCGGTGCGGCAAGTACCCAGCAGCAGTTGGCCAGCGGAATTGAAGTGCCGAAGCCGCATGCATTATTACTTGGCCGATCGGGAGGCTGCCGGAAAAATCCCCGGTGCCCGGGCCTTAATCCTCGACCAACAAGACAATGTGCTCGAGACATCGACCGCCAATATCGTCGCTTACTTTGATGGCGAGGGGCTGGTCTCCCCCCCAAACGACTCGGTGCTCCCAGGAATCTCGATCTCTTTCTTGCGAGAGATCGCACAGTCACTCGGAATCGGCTACGTTGAGAGAGTGTTGCGAATGGACGAGTTGGCTCGTGCCGACGAGGTCTACCTCACGAGTACGTCTCCGTGTGTCCTGCCAGTGATTCGCTGCGATGACATCCTATTTGGAAGCGGAAGACCCGGTCCGGTTTTTGCCAGCTTGTTACAATCATGGAGCGACCGGGTTGGCCGCGACATCCGCCAACAGGCTCTCGACTTTTTCAACCGATAAAACTGGATCGTGATCATGACTTGGACTCGGTGCGTCTTGCTGACTGGTTTGTTTATTGTGTTGGGATGCGCCACTGCCTCGAACCAAGAGGACGAAAAAGACAAATGGGCGCACCATATGCAAGGACTCAATTGGACGATTGGGTACGATGACGGACTGGCAAAATCAAGAGCCGCCGGAAAGCCGGCCTTCGTCTTCGCCACGGCTAGCTGGTGTGGCTACTGCAAGAAACTGGCTGCGGAGAGTTTCACCGATGAAGCGGTGAAGCAACTCCTCGATCGCTTCGAGTTGGTGTTGGTTGACATCGACGCCGAAATCTATGTGGCCAAAGAGTTAGATGTGCAGGGCGTGCCAAACATCATAATGAAGAGTGAGGATGGAAAAACTTTCGCTCGGATTGACGGATATCTCGAAACCGAAGAATTTCTCCGCCAGCTGGATAGCGCCTTGGCTGTCTACGAAGAACTATGATTGGCTGATCGATCTTGTCGGTGCAGTGAATTGAAAAACACGGCATTGGCAATACAAGCACTTACCGGCGTATCGTTGGCACCGACGCATCCGCTATCGGTGATGTACTCGGTTTGCCGCGGGTATGGGACTTCGCATGAACCCTCGGTACGGATCGAAGCTCAGAATATCGTCGAGAATACCACCCGTCGGTGTCGGCGACGACGCTGGTGGGAGCACGGGAAGGACGATCATTGACCGCCAGATTCCCGCCATCCTTGGATCGCTGATCCAGGGCGATTGATCCATTGCGCGTGGCAACCTGCCGAGTTCGGGAGTTATGGCCAGACGACCGCCCAGCAATTCGCTGATCGGATGAAGCTTCGTAACGCTTGCCCGCCAGAACCGGACTCCCCTCCTTCACCCATTCCAGCCAGGTGTACTGCAATTCGGTAAAGGAAGAGTATCCATATTGGACCTCGATCGCGCGCAGCCAATCTCCTCGCGCCATCCCTCGCTCCATGAATTTTACGAACGCCCTCTTTCCCTGTTGCTCGATCAAGAAACGAGAAAGCGAGTACCCTTGAGAATAGAGTGGCAGGATATCGTCCGGATATTCTTGAATTGCAAACAGTTGGTGGAAGGCGATTGACCGACTACTTTTCAAGAATCGGACCAGCAACTTGTCGTGCTTTCGTCGCTCCGATACGTCTTCGACGGTCGTGCATGCGCCCTCATCCGCCCAGCGGGGCAAGCGGCGTCCAAAATGTGTGGCAAAGACGGTGTGAGTGACTTCGTGTGGCAGCACGCTGTCGAGTACTCGTTCGTTCGAGCCCCAGACCTCCATACTGAAGTCCCAGGCGCGACGATTGCCGGTCAAGAAAGTGGTAGCTCCTTGAGCCCCCAGTCGCGAATTGACGTGAGCGACAATAGTGCAACGGTCGGGCCAGGTCGTTAATTCATAACCCAACCACTCAATGGCCAGGTCTCGTCGAAAGGACTCAGCTGCCAAGCCGATTCCCTTGGCGAGTTGGACAGAGGAAGCATGGACCAAGAAGTTGTCGGTGGAAAAGGTGGCACCGTGTACCGCCTGTTGAACCGATCCCAAGCAAAGCAGTACGGCGATCAATTCTCGCGATTTTTGAGCATCCATGCTCTGTCACTCCATTGAGTTTTTCGGCATCCTGCCTGGCTTCCAATCGAGGCCGCCACACATCGTTGTATGTCGACACGCAAAGGCGAATCAAGTCCATCTTAGGCAAAAGTGGCTTTTTTAAACCGTCCCTTCGCCTCTCGCCGTTGCGTCTTCCATTGCTATACGAACACAACAGTGTTGTTGTTTACAAGGGCTGTGGGGTACCGAAGCCGGCCGCAGGTCCTGAACCGAACCGCTAGCGAGGGGTACCGAAATCAGCCGCTCCCTCGCTTACGCGTCGGGTTACGAAGCCGGCCGCTGATCCTCAACCAGAATCTGCAGCAGTTGCCGATTGCCGTCGGGAAAATTGAGCTGACCGAGTTCGCCTCGAGATACCCAACGAAAGGGATCAACAACGGGCGGTAGCCTCTCGCCGGGTGTCCAGCCGACGGGAGTCGCCAGCCAAAAGTGCAGTTGGACAGTACCGTGATCGTACTTTTGGGCCTGCTGGATCAACTCTCTTATCACGACCACGGCTAGCCGCGTTTCCTCCAGTGTTTCTCGCGCGACGGCGTCCTTGGGTGTCTCGTCGGAACGAACTTTCCCGCCGGGAAACTCGTGATAGCCAGCCAGCGCTACGCCGTCCGGACGAATCCCAACCAAGAAATAGTCGTCCGCTTGCACGACTGCCACGGCGATTTCTTGCACCCGAGTCATTCTCGTCGACCGAACTATGCGCTGTCATCCAATGAATCGAGCAGTCTCCCCGGAGATCCCATGGCGTTGTAGCCTCCGTCGACGTGCAGGATTTCACCGGTGATCCCGTTCGAGCAGTCCGAGAGCAGAAAAGCACCGGACTTCCCGACCTCATCGTGGGTGATGTTGCGTCCCAATGGTGACATTTGTGAGTACAACTTGAGCATTTCGCCAACTCCGGCCGCTGAGCCTGCCAGGGTCTTTAACGGCCCGGCGCTCACCGCATTGACACGGATATTGGCTGGCCCTAAGTCGTAGGCTAGGTAGCGGATCGAAGCATCCAATGCCGCCTTACAAATGCCCATTACGTTGTAGCCTGGAACACATTTTTCTCCACCAAAGTACGTCATGGCCAAGACGGACGCACTGTCCGAGAGGATAGGTCGCGCGGCGTTGCAGACGGCGAGCAGGCTATACACGCTGATCTCCATGGCCATCTTAAAACCGTCTCGGCTTGTCTCCACAGTGTCTCGATTGAGGTCATCGCGGTCGGCAAACGCGATAGAATGGACAAGAAAATCGAGGCTGCCCAGTTCGGCTTTGGCGGTCGCCATCACGGAGCGAATTTGATCATCGTCCTGGACGTTTAGTGGCACGAGAAATTTTGCGTTGTCCCAGCCATCGGTGCACTTGGTCACTCGGCGGCGATTCTTCTTTTTCTCGTCATCCTCTCGGTCAGGCAGGTGAGTGAATCCACAGACGCCGCCCTGATTCATGATCTCTTTGGCGATGGCCCAGGCAATGGACCGATCGTTGGCAACACCGAGAATCAAGCCCTTCTTGCCTTCAAAAATCCCCATGCTGCGTCGCTCCTAGCGGGTTGAGTTTGCTATCTCTTCGTATCGCGAATCGAAGCATTTTCGTATAGATTCGCCAGACCGACAACGGGAGGCGGGAGAAACCACAAATCTCGGCCGCGATTGGATGGATTGCCGAAAAACCTGTAGGATGTTCGACTGCTGACTTGACGATGCTCTCAATAATGACCGCCATGACCTCTTCGTTCTCTGATCAACTTGTTAGCTGGATGAGCCAAATGTTGGCGGGCGAAGGTACTGCTGGCGAGACCATGCTCGCCGAATCGATGCCACGTCTGGCCGAAGAATTAGGCATCCGCGACGTTTCCGTCTGGCGCATCGAACGCGGTCAATGGCGTTGTCGAGCGTCAGTTGGCGTTACCGACGGGATCGACGTCAGTCTACTAAGTGATTCGCTGGACGAAGGGCTGCCGCAAGCGGCAGGTGGATGGACAACCACCGCCATCTCGACCGATCACGCCCTAGCCGTGCGGTCCGATCAAGACTTAGAGAGACTGCCGGATGTGGCACAGGCGTTCGGCGCCGCCGTGACATTGATGGAACAACGACAGGCTCTCCGGCGACGTGTCGAAAGGCTGGAGGAGATCGTCAACATCGCTGCGAGCTGGCGGCAAGAACTGGATATGGACCGATTGCTCGAACAAATCGCCGAGGCGGCTACCCGGTTGCTGAACTGTGAACGCGCCAGCATTTTCCTCTGGGATAAACCAAATAAGACACTCATTGGCCGCCCGGCCTTAGGCGTTGACGGCAACGAGCTGAGGATCGCCGAGGACACCGGTGTTGTCGGGCAGGTGGTGCAAACGGGCGAGTCTCAACGAGTCAACGCGAGAGAAGACCGAGGCCAAATCGACCGAACCGTCGACGAAAAGCTATCCTTCATGACACGGTCTCTGTTGTGTGTACCGTTGGCGGCACATGACGAGCGATTTGGCGCCTTTGAAGTCCTCAATAAGAAAGATGACTTCTTTACGAATGAGGATGAGCAGGCATTGACCGAGTTGGCCACCCACGCTGCGAGTGCTTTGGCGACGACGCAGCAGTACGGTCGGCTGCTTAATACCCATCAACGGGTAGTCGACGAAGCGGCCGCGCATGTACGGATGATTGGCGATTGCCCGTCAATTGCCAAGCTTCGCGCGACGGTCAACCGTGTTGCTCCCACCGATCTCGCCGTGCTGATTCTCGGTGAGAATGGCACGGGTAAAGAGGTCGTCGCACAACAAATCCACTATTTGAGTCGCCGACGAGATCAACCGTTTATCGCTGTCAACTGCGCCGCTTTGACGGAGACCCTTTTAGAGAGCGAACTGTTCGGCCACGAGAAAGGAGCCTTTACCGACGCTCATGATATGCGGCAAGGAAAATTCGAATTGGCTGCGGACGGAACTCTGTTCCTCGACGAAATCGGCGACATGAGTTTGGGAGGGCAAGCAAAACTCCTACGAGTTTTGGAAGAGAAAGTGGTCGTTCGTGTGGGCGGCAGCGAGACGATTCACACCGACGTTCGCCTGTTGGCCGCGACAAACCAAGATCTGTCCGAGTTGGTACGTGACAAGAAGTTTCGTGAGGACCTGTTCTATCGACTCAATGTCGTCTCCATTGAACTCCCGCCTCTGCGCGAGCGTGACGACGACGTATTGCGCCTTATTGAGTTTTTCTTAAACGACTTTTGCCAAAGGGCCGGCCGACAGCCTCCCAAGTTGACACCATCGGCCAAGAAACGACTGCGGGCCCACCGCTGGCCTGGGAATGTTCGCGAGTTGAGGAATTTGGCCGAAGGACTCGCTTACTTGACAAGCGGAAACGAGGTCGACAGTGGCGATCTCAACTTCATTTCGGCCCCAGCTGGAGAGGAGAGGTCGTGGCAGATTGGCGATATGCCCCTCAACGATGCAACACAGGCCTTTCAGCGGGAGTACATTCAGCGGCAAATACGCCAGACAGGCGGTAATATGACGTTGGCCGCCGAACGACTCAACCTTCACCGATCAAACCTCTACCGCAAGATGAAGCAGCTCGGAATGAGTGAGCAAGAGACAGACGAGGATGGGGAGGAATGAGCGTAGACATCGATTTGAACAGCGAAGGCCTCGCACCTACAACGCCCGTGAGACTCGCTCACGAATTTCCTGCAACAAATCACCCGCAAGTGGTCCGCGCGCGGCTGCGGCGACATTTTCAGCCAGATGTTGTGGGTCGCAAGTACCGACGATCGTCGTGTGGCAGTGAGGATGAGAAAGCGTGTAACGGAGTATCAACTCCGCCCGACTCATCCCCGTCGGGAGCACTTCGTCCAGGCAGGCGGACTTCCAAATGTCGTCCAAGGCGGGACGTTCAATCTCTGCATCGGGACCGCCATGGGCGATACCGCCGCGAATGATGATTCCAGCCTCGGTTGCTGCAGCACTCGTGATCACATCATGATGCTGAGGGGCTAGGCACGAGTAGGGCACTTGAAACGTGTCAAAAACATCTAGCTCGATCAAACCGGGCAGATTTGGAAGCGAGCTCGACGCACCGATGAATCGGATCAAGCCAGAGTCCCGAAAACCGCATAGCGTGTCGATCAAGCCCTCCCGTTGCAATGTCTCCGCATCGCCACCATGAAACTGTAATAAGTCGATATAGTCAGTCCGAAGACGATCGAGGCTGGATTCGATGTTACGCTCCAGAACGTCCTTCTTCCAATCGTGGCGAACCTCCAAATGATCCTCGTGTTGCCTCGGACAGCAACCGCATTTCGTCGCCAGGTAGAACTCGTCGCGGCGAGCACCGATGTACCTGCCGATGCGTTGTTCACTGACACCATAGTCGGGAGACGTGTCGATAAAATTGATCCCAACATCGAGGACTCGGTTCAGAAAACGGTCCGCATCTTCATCGTCGACCACGCGGACCCCCCACGTCTTCGGGCCACGCAAACCCATGCTGCCATAACCGATTTGTGTGACTTGTAAGCCAGTTCGGCCAAGTGTCTTGTTGATCATTCCTAAATTGGCCATTTCTGATGTTCTTGCTGATCGAGTCTAGATAGCCGTCGAACGTAGTGTATCGGCGTGCCCGTCTCAGTCAGCCGTCTGGGTCAAATTTCTTCTGTTGGCATCAGGTCCATTCATCGCTAAACTCCCCACGCTTCTCACTGAAGGGGTACAATACTCGTGCCTCGAGAAAATGAGGGAAATACCCAAATTCGAGAGAATGGCTAATGGGCGTAGTTCTTCTGACGTGTCTCACTGCGTTGATGGTTCCTCCACAACCACTGCAGTTGACCTTTGATGCGGAATCAGCCGCACTATCCGACGTCGCCGTGGTCTGCGCACCTGCTTTCTATACGGCATTACAACCGTGGATCGAACACCGACAGGCCCAAGGGCACCGGATCACATTGGTGTCCAACCAAGGTAGCATCAATGACATTCGAGGAAGGTTGCGTCAGGTCAGCAAAGGTGGAAAGCTGCGATGGGTGGTATTGATCGGAGATACGATTGGCATGGAAGGCCACGCACTCCGCGATGAACTTCAGACACCAACGGCTTATGCTACCGCGACGGTCCTGCCAAAGTTTGGTGGCAAACACCACATCGCAACAGATAACGCTTATGCGGATTTGGACGAGGACGGTGTACCGGAGCTGGCCGTCGGACGCATTACGGCGGATCAGCCAATCGAACTCGCCCAAATTGTCCAGAGGATCATTGATTACGAACAACAGGAATTGGGTCCCTGGCGTCAACGTGTGAACCTGATTGCCGGCGTCGGTGGGTTTGGGAAATTGGCTGATTTTGTTCTTGAATCGGCAACGCGACGTTTTCTGACGAGTGAAATCCCAGCTCACTATGCCACGACGATGACGTATGGCAGCTGGCAGAGCCCCTACTGCCCAGACCCACAACGATTCCACTCAATGGCCATTGATCGATTCAACGAAGGATGTTTGTTCTGGGTGTATATCGGGCACGGACACCGTCGGTACCTGGACCAAGTGCACGTGCCGGGCGGTTCATTTCACATTCTGGATATCAATGACACGCCGAAACTACAGAGCCGCTCCGGACGCCCCATCTCAATTTTCCTGGCTTGCCATACGGGCGCGTTCGACAACGAACACGATTGCATGGCAGAACAGATGCTTCGTACACCCGGTGGTCCGATTGCCGTCGTTGCGGCCTCGCGGTTGACAATGCCCTACGCGATGGCCGTTTTGGGCGACGGAATGATACGCCGCTATTTTCACGACAACGTTTCAACGCTTGGCGAAGTGATACTAGGTGCCAAACAACAAATGCTACCAAAGCGAAACGCCGCACACTCGGTCAACCGCCAGCTCCTGGATACTTTGGCCGCAACATTCAGTCCCAACAAGGACCAGCTGGCCGACGAGCTTCGCGAACACGTCTACTTGTTCAATCTGATCGGGGATCCGCTATTGCGAATTCGCCGACCGCAGCCAATTGCACTTTCCGTCAAAACACACCAGGTGGCGGGCGGCTTGTGCAGGGTGCAGCTGCAGAGTCCGATTGCCGGTCGGGCCCTCGTCGAAATCGTCTGTCGACGAGATCGTCTCAAATCGCGACCAAAGCCACGAGATACCTTTGAATTCGCCCCCGAGGCTCTCGACGAAATGCAGCGAACGTATCTCGCCGCGAACGACCCTGTCTGGGCCGCAGGTGAAGCGCAAGTGACAGAAGGCGAGAATGTCGTCGAGTTGCCAATTCCTACTGCGGCCAATGGGCCGTGTGTCGTACGCGTTTACGTACGCAACGAACGGGGTGACGCCATCGGTTCAACGGCCGTCTTCGTTACTGCGAGCCGGCGTCGGTAGGGCAACTTGCTCCCCGAACAGCGAACACCGACTCCAGAAAGCAACACTAATTTTGCCTTTTTAAAATTGAACTAGGAAAACCACTTGCCAACGGTGTGTCCTTCATAGAAAGCACAAAGACACGGCATCTATACGTGGTTTCTTGTTCAATGCTCGGTGTCGCATCAACGGCTGCGGGACTCGCCCGAGAGCCGATTCACCAGCGTATCGACCACGCACCACTCGAGCATCAACAATACGAGCGGACCGATGAGCATCGTCAGCTGAGCCACTTTGGGATGGGCAAGTTGATTCCAGTACTGAACCGACCAGATATGTAGGAAGCGAACGAAAGGAACGTTCAGCATTAGAAATAGGCACGTGACAACGAGCGTAGCGACAAGGAACCCGCCCACGCCGCTGGGCTTATTTCGTTTCCGGAAACGTCTTTCCATCCGACGCACCTTTACCCAGCGACGACCTTGAGTGGCACGAACGTGGCTAGCAAGACCGTCATTCCAAGGCTGACAAGTCCCAGCACGATTAACATCAGTGTCCAGGATTTGAGAGCTTCGGTCTCGGTTAATCGACCCATCTTGGCAAAGATCCAGAACCCGCTGTCGTTCATCCAGGACCCGACCAGCGATCCGGCGCCGACCGCCGTCGCCAAGTAGACCATGTTGTAGCTAAGGTCGTCGGGATTGACCATCGCAGCCATCATGCTGGACCCAACGATCATAGCAACGGTCCCGGACCCCTGTGCGATTTTGAGCACCATGGCAATGAGGAAGCCGATAAACAGGTAGACCATACTCCCTTGCCCGCCTTGATCGATTGATTCGAACAACACCTCGACCGCCTGACCAATTTCGGCAGCTTTCAACATCGCGCCAAACGCACCACCACCAGCGGTAATGAGAATAATGACCCCGCCGCTCATCAGCGCCGTTTCGACCACTTTTGCGATCTCATTTCGACCGAGAGACCGTTGTTTAGCGAGCATCCAGATCGCAATAATCGTCGACAACAGGAGGGCCAAGTTGGCGTTCCCGATCAAGGACCCGAACTTGGCAGCCTTCCTCTTGGGAGTCAACCATTCGTGTTCCGCGATAGCGTTCGACTGGCCGTCGGCTTGGTTGAGCGATTGTTCCAACAACAGACGATTCATGTGCTGCAAATTGGCAGTGGACATCCGCTGCCGGTCAGCCCTCAACAGACTCTTCGTTTCCGCCGAGAGTTTCACGCCGAGCAACGCATCTTCGTCGAACAGGTTCTTATCTTTGAGCAAGGCGTTGAACCCGGACTCGAATTCTGCCTTGGCATCGTCATCCAGCGAGCCGGCACCGAGCAGTTTTCGGGTCGGCTCCGGCAGCCGATCATAGATGTGGCGTTCAACGGTGAGGTTCTCGGATTCACCAGCAACTTGCAATCGCGCAGCCAACAACGGGATGTCACCGAATGAGCTCTGGGAGAACTTGGCGACCGGATCCTGATCGGCCACGGTCGTCAAGATGGTGTTAATGGATATAAGGAACACGGGTAACAACACGGGCAACAACGATAAACCCAGTCCAGGTAGTTGGTCTTCCGTCAGAGTCACTTCCTCTTCATCGCCGGGCAGGGGACGCATGGGCGTCTTCATGATGGCATCGGCAATGGTCGCGAAAACAATACCGCCCAAGGCTGCTGGCAGGGCGACGATCGCCCCCACTAAGATCATCAGACCGAGGTCGACACCGAGTGTCGACGCCATGAGTAAAGGACCCGGGGTGGGTGGCACCAACGAGTGGGTAATGGCACCACCGGCGGCGATCGCCAAAATGTATTTCAGATAGTGTTTTTGCGTCTGCCGGTGCAATGAACGCGCCAATGGAACCAACAGATAAAAGACCGTGTCGAAGAAAACGGGAATCGCCAACACATAACCACTTCCCATCAACGCCAGCGGAGCTCGTTTTTCGCCGAGCAGTTTTACGAAGCACCTCACGATGCGATCGGCAGCGCCGCTATCTAGCATGCACTTGCCGATGACCGCCGCCATCGCGATGACAATGCCGATGCCGCCCGCTGTCCCGCCAAATGCCTTGGCCACGCGGTCAATCTTGATCGCGACATCTCCAGGTGCCATTAGGCTGACGACGATCGCGGCCGAAATGAGTGCAATGAAAGCATTAACTTTGAACACGACAATTAACGCTAGGACAATCGCAATTCCCACCGCCAACGTGATCATCGGCCAGGTAACTTTGTCTTCTTTTTCTTCGGCAACTGGTTCCGGTGTTTCGACCGTCACGTCATCTTCGGTAATGTCAGAACCAGAAACGCCAGTTGACGGCGGTTTTACCTCGCTGTCGTCCTGGGCAGGCGTTGGATAGACCAACATCGCGTACAGCAATGTGACCGCCAACACAGGGAACACGGCAGAACGCAGCGACGACGATGACATGGACAAGACCTCCGCAGGCAACATGCAGCTAGATCAAGGTGATTATTCCGTTGTTTCGCCTAAAAGCGAGTTTTGAGCATGGCATACGAACGAGTGCCCTGCAAGGGTTTACGTCCCTAAGCGGCGAAAAAGAGGGCGAACATGAACAAGCAAAATACTCTGCTAGGAAACGCGGCGTTTGATGTGTTGCAACAGTTGCTTGGCGACGTCAACCTGCAAAACTTGAGAAATACGGCGCCAACCTGGAGCGGCATTTACTTCAAGGATGTAGCGACGTCCGTCAGCGGTTTGGCCGATATCGACGCCAGCGAACTCGGCACCCACCGCCTGCGCTGCACTAACCGCCAATGCGGTCAGATCGTCGTCCATGACCAACGGTTCCGCTTCGCCTCCCAGGCTGATGTTGTTGCGCCAATCGCGTACTCCCCGCCGCCGCATGGCAAGACACGACTCGCCGATCACCAATACACGGATGTCCTCACCACCAAAATCGACAAATCGCTGTAAGTAGAGGACGCTTCCCATTCCCTCGATGAATCGATAGTAACGCTCGGCCAATTCGCGCTCATTGATCCGAATGAGCCCGCGCCCTTCGCTGCCAAAGATCGGCTTGATCACGACATCCGAACCCAGCCGATCGAAAGCGTCGCCCACATCCCGATGATTTTCACAAACAAGAGTATCTGGAACCGGCAACCCGGCGCGACTGATCCGGACCAACGATAGGTACTTGTCGACACTGGTCTCAACAGCCTTCGGCGAATTGATGCAAAACAGTCCCTGCTGTTGGGCAACCCAAAGAGCATCCATGCGAAAAATCACTTGCTCCAGACTTCCGGCAGGCATCGCCCGGGTGAGCAGAGCTTCAAAAGACATCAGGTCTTGGTCAGCAGACCGGACGTCAGAATGGGGGATGCCGCCCAGCAGTCGGGAATAAGCAACCGAAACCAAGTCGCACCGCTCGTTCTCACTCGCCCGACATAGATCGCGAAAATGCCAAGTATTCTCTGGAGCAAGCACTCCGATTTTCATGGAGTTGTCCAAGTGGCCACCTAAATCCCAAACGACCGGGCGGCAATTTCGGCTGCCATCGTTCCAAACACCATCGTGGTGCCGGTCTTGACATTGATAAAGCGAACGCGGGCCGGGCTGAATAACGATGGATCGATCTTGTAAAAATCGTAATCGTACCGTTTGAATATTTCCTCGAACGGCTCGCCGTAATCAGGCGAAGCGCTACTCGGAACGGATTCGCCGACTCGTTGAATTTCTGCGTCGTCGCCGTCGAACCACAAGGTGACGTCTCCAGCATACAAGATCGCATCGTTGGTGCGGCCGATCCCCTGCAGGTCATTCTTGGCCACCGGCGGAAGAGGTGCTACCCCCCACGCCGATACAACTCGCTCGATGGGAAAGTCGAACTCATGAAGTTGGTGCAACGCCGTTTCCACCGTTCGCGCGACTACCTGAATGGACCCAGCGAGACTTGATGTGGAAGCGGCCAGTAACCACAGGTCTTGTGGAGCGACACCACACGACTTGGCCAACATCTGGCAAACCGCTTCGGTCGGTAGTGTTGAGGTCTCGAGGATCCCAACCGCAGAGTCGTTCACTGTCGCCAGATCGAGATGTTGGATGAGCTCTTCCTTGTTCGCAAGAACTCGCATCGGCCCCGAGCCTATAGCGAAATAGTCGCCGTGGCGAATCTTCCAGCCGGCGTATTGGCCACCTAGGCACGCGACGAGCGGATGGTCCGTCTGCACGACGACTCGAATACCCATCACCGCATCGGGTTCACAACAAACTTCACCCAGGCCGCCCAGACACACTTCCGACAGCCAGCGGCCAGCCGCCAATCCGCCGCGACAGTCGATACCGCAATCGATGCGGTGACTTCCACACTCGGCAACGGTATCTGCAATACGCAGTTGGTCGCTGTCGTCCAACATCGCTTCGACCAACATCAGCGCATTGTTGTTAAGAGACTCTTTCACAGTACCGCGGGTCCTTCATGTGGAGGCATTCCAGTGAATCGCCCACACATGGTAGATTTCCCCGGCGAGAGCGTCTAGCAGGTGCCATTGGTTTGCCCCTTCGTTGAGCCGTAGGCCTCGGGGCTTGTAAGCTTGCCCCCCGTTGCAAGGGCAATGCGGATTTGAGCCGTAGCCGCTAGCCTTGGGTTCTATCAAGATCACGCAAATCTAACGACAAGACCCGACGCTAGCGCGTTCGGCTCAAAAGCACTGGAACTGGCCGAGCCAATGCCACCTTGGCTGCTTAGCCCAGATGCAGCGAGGCGGCCTCGTGCCGGTGGGGATTGAGCGCCGTTTTGGCCGTTCCGTTTGACAGGGAACGCCTAACCTCGGATCATTGCGTTTTCCACGGATCTGCGACATTGCACTTGTGCCTACGACAACAGGAGTCGGTCATTTGGCTAGCCTGACGATCGAAAACTATATCAAGACGATCTACCAGATTTGCGTTTCGGCCGATGGTGCTCCCGCTGCCACGGGCAAACTCGCGTCTGCCCTGGATGTGTCACCGGGGACGGTGACCAGCATGATCAAATCGCTCAACACGGCCAATTTGGTCGCGTACACGCCCTATGAGGGAGTCCAATTGACCGATGAAGGCCGCTCGCTAGCTCTTCGTGTGCTGCGACGTCATCGCTTGATCGAGCTGTTTCTGGTCCAAACGCTCAATCTCAGCTGGGATGAAGTTCACGAGGAAGCCGAACATATGGAGCATGCGGTAAGTGACTTGCTGGTCGATCGCATCGACGCCTTTCTGGGGCATCCCAACCGAGATCCACACGGCGATCCGATCCCCCGTGCCGACGGTTCCATTCCAACCGGAAACACCTCCGCCCTACTTGATTGGCCGGTCGGTGCGAAGTTCTGTCTAACGCGAGTGCTGGACCAATCTCCGGACTTCTTACGCTTCCTTAGTGATAGCGGTTTGCGACTACAGACGACCGGCGTCGTGTTGTCACGCAATGAGGCGGCTGGCACGGCGACAGTCTCAGTCGATGATCGTCGCATCACGATGGCTCTCGATGCGGCCCGCAAGCTGATGGTATCACCGCTGAGCGAAGAGGAGGCGACCGTTGATCGACCCTGAGGCGGCGGGGCGTACCGACTCGGTAAACGTTGCTGGTCGCCTCCAAACTACGGCCCGACAGGATCCAAGTGGCATCGCCATCGCCCAACCATTGAAACGCGACGCTAATGGTCGGCGGCTGTATCGTACGATCACGTTTCGAGAATTGGATGAAGATAGCGATCGCATCGCCCAGGGGCTGTGGAACTTGGGCGTCCCTCAAGGTTCGAGGCTGGTGCTTATGGTACCGCCAAGCATCGAATTCATATCGTTGGTATTCGCGCTATTCAAGGCAGGAATGGTCACTGTCTTGATCGATCCGGGGATGGGACGCCGCAATTTGATCCGCTGTTTGGAGGAATCGAATCCGGATGGCTTCGTAGCGATCTCGATGGCACATGCGATTCGATCGCTCTATCGCCGCCGATTTCCGAATTCACGATTCCATATCACCGTTGGGCGTCGTTGGTGGTGGGGTGGCACAACGTTGGAGCAATTACGGAACACGGACGTTTCGGACTTCCAGATGACCAACAGCAGCGCACGCGATTCCGCTGCCATCATCTTCACCACGGGTAGTACTGGCCCTCCTAAAGGTGTGCTCTATCAACACATTAACTTTGATCGGCAGGCGACCGAGATCCGCGATCACTACGGCATTCAGCCCGGTGAAGTCGATCTGCCGGGATTTCCTCTCTTTGCATTGTTTAATTGTGCGATGGGAGTGACCACCGTAATTCCGGTCATGAACCCGACTTGTCCGGCCGATGTCGACCCTCGCAATATCTTGGATGCGATCGAAGATTGGAAAGTCACGCAGGCGTTCGGTTCGCCAGCACTCTGGAATACGGTCGGTCGCTATTGCGAGAAACACGACATCCGTATCCCCACGTTGCGTCGAGTCCTCTCGGCCGGTGCGCCGGTGCCTCCGCACGTAATCGGTCGAATTCGAAAGGCGATTCCCAGCGACGGAGATATCTTCACACCGTATGGCGCCACGGAAGCGTTGCCGGTCGCATCCATATCGGGCGAGGAAGTGCTCGGTGAAACCGCCGACAAAACGCATGATGGCCAAGGGGTCTGTGTCGGCTCGAGATTTCCGGGCATGCAGTGGCAGGTGATCCGTATTTGCGATGCGGCGTTACATCAGATAGATGAAGTTAAACGGCTACCGGTCGGCGAAATCGGTGAATTGATGGTTTGCGGCGACGTTGTGACACACGAGTATTTTACACGCCGCGATGCGAATGCCGTCCACAAAGTGACTGACGGTGAACGAGTCTGGCATCGGATGGGAGACGTGGGCTACCTGGATGAACAAGACCGGTTTTGGTTCTGTGGTCGCAAGGCTCACCGAGTGCAGACAAAAAACGGGACCCTGTTTACCATTCGATGTGAGGCCATACTGAACGGACACAACGCGATCTACCGTTCAGCATTGGTGGGAATCGGCGAGGTGGGAAGTCAGATTCCGGTGATGGTCGTAGAACCGTGGCCGGAGGATTGGCCGACGACGGACGCAGCGCGTGAACAACTTGTCGAACAGTGCCAAGCCAGGCTAAAAGAACATCCGCTGACAGCCGAGATCGATCGAGTGCTGATCCACAAGGCTCTACCGGTTGACATTCGGCACAATGCAAAGATCTTCCGTGAAAAACTGAGTCTATCGGTCGCCAAACAAATCGAACTCTGAGTCGCGTTTCATAGCAGTTCAAAGCGGCTCAGGTGATCGCGATCCACGATCCGCAACCGAATCTCCACAGCCACCGCCACCCCCGTTTGACGCCGGGCGGCGAGCAGTTAACATCTTAGGAGTCGAAACATCAAAACACTGGCGAAAAGGGGGCCTCGCGAGGAGGAGCCGCTTAACCGGGTCAGGCCTTAATCGGAGCAGCCCTAGGAGGTGTACTCTTGTGCGAGGTCCCTTTTTCGCCAGTCTTTTCCCATGGGGACGCCGTGAGTTCTAAGCCGAATTCGGACTCGGAGAAAGGACGTCGTTACGTTGTCGTAGCGCGTCGTTATCGACCGAGGTCGTTTGACCAGTTGATTGGCCAAGACCAGGTCAGTCAGGCGTTGTTGAACGCGGTCAACACGGGGCGAGTCGGCCACGCGTATCTTTTCACCGGAGCCCGAGGTGTTGGGAAGACTTCCACTGCCAGAATCTTC
>DUDC01000167.1:21397-21745 GCA_012959465.1 Planctomycetaceae bacterium | reverse complement strand
CGACACCGGCTTTAGGAAAGCCGTGCTCTATCCCCTGAGCTACGAGGGCCGATGGCAAGGTGCATATCTTATCGTGTAACCGGTGCTGTCCGCAAGAATGCGTGATGGTCGGGGATTCCGTTGTCGCTTGGTGGCATTTTCCGGCAGATCGAAAAACCGTTGTGAGATCATCACGAACGCACTTGATTCAAATCAAATTCTAGAAAAAGCGGTGGCAAGTCACCGCACGCCAATTCCTCTTTCCTTCGTGCCTTGGTGTCTTCGTGTAAGACATGTCCTCTTTTCCCACAAAGACACAAAGCCAAAGGGGCGGTGGCAGCAATCGATCCGTTTTCCCCGTCCTATTTT
>DUDC01000167.1:10113-21352 GCA_012959465.1 Planctomycetaceae bacterium | reverse complement strand
GTTCGATGTTCGATGTTCGATGTTCGATGTTCGATGTTCGATGTTCGATGTTCGATGTAGGGGCAGGAGCAAGTGAAAAGAGGAGGAATCCATAACCACCATTGACGGACAACATCAGATATCTTCGTGTGAGACAATGTGAAGTTGACTATTGGGACGGATACTCGGCGCCATTGAAACTGGCTGTGACCGACTGCAACCACTTCTCCAAATGGGGCGTCATGCGATCCACCTGATCTCGCTCTGATTCGGAAAGATCCTTCGTTTCGTTGGGGTCCTGCTTGAGGTCATAGAGTTCCCAGACAACGCGACCGTTATTTGCCTGTATGCGGTGTAGTTTCCAATCTCCATCGATCCACGCCGCATGCCCATTATAGTCGTCGGCTGTGAGAGGTTTGTCGGGCAATTGACCGGCCTGGATACTCGATACGTGTGGTTCCAAATCGCCACCCTCACGCTGCGCTTTCAACAAATCGGCCATCCACTTTGCAGACGGAGTGCTGATCCCTTTCGCCGTATAGTCCCAAAAACCCATCCCTTTCGAGCGCCGATCCACTTTCTTGTCGACCAGTGGCAACAAGCTGATTCCATCGAGCACCGTGGAGGCAGTGTGCTTTGCGGAAGTGATCTCCAGAATAGTGGGATAGATGTCGCACGTGTTGCAACGCATGTTGGTAATGCGATGCTGAGAGATTCTGGCGGGCCACTCCAAGATGGAAGGCACCAACAAACCACCTTCGTATACCTTTCCCTTGTTCCCTCGATGTCCTCCTGTCGAGCCGACGCGGGGTAGTGCACCGTTGTCGCTGCAGTACCACAGCACGGTGTTTTCGTGAATTTTCAGTCGGTCCAATGCGTCGCGAAGCTTGCCGAACGCGGTGTCCATGCCAGTGATTTCACCGTAGAAGTTCTGCAGGTTCTTCGGATGCGATTTGTATTGCTGACGATCTTCTTCCGCCGCCACATGTGGCCCGTGAGGCGAGCCGAACCAGACGACCGCCAGGAACGGTTGATCCTCAGCCACACAGGCTTCGATCCACTGCAGAGCAGCGTCAACAGTGACCATCGAGCTTTCACCTCGAAGTTGCACGGCAGTTCCATTCCGACAGAGAATCGGATCGTTGTCAAAAAAATTCGGAGCACTCAACCATTCGTCAAAACCATTTTTCCCCGGATTCGCGGGGCTCTTGGTTCGCACCGACCCAAGATGCCATTTGCCAAAATGGCCGGTCGCGTAGCCGACCGTTTTCACCGCTTCGGCCAACGTGAGCTCCTGCGGACGCATCGGGTAACCCCACTTAAAAACTCCCATTCGATTTGGGTGGCGACCGGTCAACACGCTAGCGCGAGTTGGCGAACAAACAGGAGCTGCAGCGTAGAACTGATCAAATCGAATGCCGGTCGCTGCCGCCGCGTCGAAGTGAGGTGTTTTCAGGTGAGGATGATCATAGTAGGCCATGTCCCCCCATCCCTGATCGTCCGCCATCACGAGGACAATGTTCGGCTTCACCTCGGCATGCAAAGGGCCACATCGAAACAGACCACAAGCCAAGGCGAATAGGATCACGTAGCGCATCGTCGACCACCCATCTGAAGATCTTCTTTTTTTCGTTTAAAAAATCAAACTACGCAAGCAGAACCAGTGTACTCCACCGGGAGAGTCGACGTGAGTGAGTCGCCACAAGAGTAGACCTAATCGACGGCGCGCAAGCGACGAGCTAATCAAACTTGGTCCATTGACCCTCGATCAACCTTTCGTTGGGGCGATAGACTTGCTTGTATTGCATGTGACGACAATCCTCGATGTAAAAACCAAGGTAGAGCCAGGTAACTCCAAATTCGCGGCACAAGTCGATTTGCTTCAAAATCGAGTAAGTGCCCGGGCTCAGGTGGCCAAACTGAGGATCAAAGAAGGTATAAACGGCGGACCACGCCTGCGCACCTCGATCGCAGATCGCGACCGCCACCAATTCGTCTTTCAAATAGAAGTCCAATGCCATGGTGTCGCAGCATGTCTCCAACAGAAACTGCTGGTAATCGGTCTCGCCAAACTCTGTTTTGGGTTGGTTCAACCCTCGCTGATTGCGATGAGCGTTGAACAACTGGACACGACGGTCATCAACGATCGGCGCCCCCATCCGCATCGTCATCAGGCGTTCGCCACGATTCCAAACTCGCTGCTGACTTCGCGTGCGCTCGAATGCTTGCACTGTGACACGAATCGGCTCGCATTCGCGGCAAGTTGGACATTGCGTACGATAGAGATAGTGACCCGTACGTCGGTCACCTGCGGCCAGGCACTGATCAAATGCCGGCCCCGAGACGGGCACCATTTGGAATCGGAGTGGCAACAGCGACGTGCGATCGTGCAAGTACGGGCAGACTTGCTCCAACTCAAAGATCAGTTCGTTCCCTCGGCGATCTTCCACGGTCGCATCTCTTTCTAGGTACCGTGCTCCTACCGACAGGCTAGAAATCGTCTAGCGCCGAGTTGAAATCATCAAACTCCTGCAATCGTTCGGGCGCCTTATCCTCGAATCGAGTAAATTCCTTTCGCCAAATTAGTTCGACTTCGCCGACGGGGCCGTTTCTCTGTTTTGCAATAATCAACTCGGCTTGGCCCGCGTACTGTTCAGCGTCTTCACCGCGATGGTAATACTCCTCGCGATGCACGAACATCACAACATCAGCATCTTGTTCGATGGCACCCGACTCGCGCAGATGGCTGAGGCGTGGACGATGATCCTTACTGTCTTCGGCCTGACGATTAAGCTGGGACAGGCAGAGGATTGGGACCTTCATTTCACGAGCCAGTCCCTTCAGTCGGCGAGCCATTCGGGCGACTTGTTCTTGCCGTGGGTCCCGAGGATTGTCCGGTTCGAGCAATTGCAAGTAGTCGACGACGATCAAGCCGAGACCTTCGCTTCTGCGACGCACGCGGCGGGCGGCAGCGGCGATCTCCGTCACCGTTCGACTCGGAGAATCGTCGACGAACATGGGCGTTCCACTGATCTGAGCAGCTGCATCCACCAACCGTTTTCGATCCTCGTTGGATATCGTACCGTTTCGTAGTCGGTGACCGTTCACTCGAGCTCTGGAGCACAACATTCGATCGGCCAGTTCGATCGACGACATTTCCAAGCTGACAAAGAGCACCGGTTTGTCGCCTTCCACGGCAACGTTCTCGGCAATATTCATCGCCAGAGCCGTTTTTCCCATACTGGGGCGCGCCGCGAGAATAATCAACTCTGAATTGTGAAGTCCCCCAGTCAAGGCATCAAAATCGGCCAACATCGTCTCGACGCCACCGGTAACATGATTTCCCTGCATCCTGGCGTCGATTCGGTCCATCGCCAGATTCAAGACTTCCCTGATCGAACTAGCATTAGTCGACCCGCGGTCGTCCAAAATGCCGAAAATGCGTTGTTCGGCCTGCGCCAACATCTGCCTGGCTTCGTCAGACTCGTTGTACGCATCGCTGAGGATCGAGGTCGATGCGGTGATCAACGACCGATAGGTCGCTTTTTCCCGGACAATCTTGGCGTAGTAGACGGCGTGCGCCGCATTGGGAACACGCTCCAAAATCTCACCCAAATAGACGTGGCCACCCACTTTTTCCAAGTCGCCGGACGACTTGAGTTGATTGACCAAGAGGGTCAGATCGATTTTCCGACCCGTATCATGCATTTCCAGCATATTGGCGAACAGACGTCGATGGGCATCATCATAGAAATCCTCGGGACGGAGGATCATCGCGACTTCATCGCACGCTTCGGGCAACAAGAAAATGCTGCCGATGACGCCCACCTCAGCATCCAAATCGCACGGCGGTTGCCGGTCGAGCAGATCACCGCGATTCGGCGTCGTCCGCCGTTGGCCGCCGGCCACGCGGCGTGAGTCGTCTGCGCCAGAATGAGATTCGTCCTTTCGATGTCCTTGGGCCATCTTTCTTTCCTTAGCCGTGGCGGTCCGCCGGTTCATCGCTCCCGGCGAGTGTTGTAAACAAGACAGACAATTCAATGGTGGCGGCTGCCCATCGCGAGTAGCAGCGCAAAAGCAAGGGCAGCCACCGTCAAACGCGGCTGCCCAGGTTGGACGTCATTCTACACCAAGTGTCAAGCGGAACCAGCGACGAGTGTTGCCTGAATTACTCGTCGGTCTGGGTTGGAACAACCCAGACTTTGAGATCGGCAATCACCTCTTGGTGAAGGTAGATCTTGACCGTGTACAAGCCCAATTCCCGCAGCGGTCCGTCCAGACGGACCTGGTCGGGCAAGAGAGAAAAACCTGGCTCTTTCATTGCGTCGCAGATCTCGACCGGCCCAACACTGCCGTAGAGGTGCCCGTCGCTGTTGGCATTTGCTTCGATCGTGATGCTCTGCTTCTCGATCGCGTCTGCCGATGCACGCAGGCTAGATAATCTTTCTTTTTCGATGTCAAGCAATCGAACACGATGCTTATCCACCATGCGTTTGTGGTGATCCGTTGCCAAAGTTGCCAGGCCCTGAGGGATAAGGTAGTTGTTGGCGAAGCCTGCTTTGACCTCGACAACATCGCCCTGTTTTCCCAGGTGGTCGACCGACTGGATCAGCAACAACTGTATCCCACCGTTGGATCCCTTAGGCAATCGTTTGAACTTTTGGATCTTCGTTTTCGTTGCCATGGTCGTCGTATCTTCTTGTTCTTTGTGTTGTTAAAGCCGTTCACGACGGAACCCGCAGCCCATCGCGCCACTCCACTGCCTTAGCTGCTAGAACGGGATTTCATCATTGCCAGCACCGGCCGATTCGTTTCCAGCACCGCCATTGCCAGCACCGCCATTGCCAGCACCGCCATTGCCAACGGCGGCCTCTTCATTATTGAATTGACTAGCCGAGCGGCCACCGCCACCTTCATTCGACCCACCTCGGCCACCAAGCATCTGCATCCGCTCACCGACCACTCGCAACTTGGATCGTTTCTGACCGTCAGTTTCCCACGTATCAAGTTTCAAACGCCCTTCGATCAAGATCGACGAGCCCTTACCCAAGTATTGGTCTGCGATCTCCGCCGTACGACTCCATAACGTCACGTCGATGAACGTCGTTTCCTCCACCCATTCCCCAGCCTGGTTTTTTCGTCGATCGTTCACCGCCATGCCTATTTCTGTCACGGCAGTTCCACCTGGCGTGTAACGCAACTCGATGTCTCGGGTGATGTTTCCAACGAGAATAACACGATTGAAACTGGCCATGGGATCTCCTTCCATAGGCGACGATAGTGAACAAATGCACCCCTAATCCTACGGGCACATGCTCACCGAGGCAACCTTTGTGTCCGAGGAAACATCAATTTGAAGTAGCGGGTGGGCTCGTCGACTCTGGCTCAGCTGTTGTCTTAGCCACGGTCTCAGCGGCTGTCTCAGCCGTTTTCTCTGGGGCTGCTTCTTCCTCTGGGGCTGTCTCGCCACGAGCGGCAGCGACCATGTGGGGGGCAATTCGGTCATCCAGTTTCTGTACGAGATGACGTAGAACTGCACCGTTGAGCTGACAGGCCCGGTTCAATGCGGGCATCCGCTGACCATCCATCTTGAAGTACGTCAGCCAATAGGTGCCCTTCTTGTGCCCCTCGATTGGGTAGGACAACTTTTGTTCGTTCCAGAGCCGGCTAGCGAGAACCTCGCCGTCCATGTTTTGGATCATCTGCGGAAGTGAATCTGAAACACCACCCGGGTCCTTCGCGTATCGATTCGAATCCAGCAGGAAGAGACATTCGTAAGTATTTACAGCCAAGACGTTTTCTCCTTCAAGCATACTTGCCACTCAGTCACTCGACGCAACCCAAAAAGTGGCTCGATCGTCTGCTTATCCTCAATTCTGTTACCTGGTTACGCATCACGGGGTGATTCGTCGTCTGCACATGTCGAATCACCGGATTCCGTCGATTTGTTGGGATAGCCATTGTAACGGTTCATACAAAATGCCACACCCTCCCGCAGCCAATCTTCGACGCCATCCGCGGCAACTGCCACCAATTCATCCACAATTTCGCGATCAGCCGAGTCGAAACGGCTCAAAACGAAATCGGCAACTTTCCATTGCGGTTTTAGAGGACCGATTCCCACCCGAAGTCGGGGTATTTCCTGAATTCCTACTCGCCGCAATATGTCTGCCAGTCCCTTTTGACCTCCAGCTGATCCGGACGGTCGAAATCTCAATCGTCCCACCGGCAAATTGAAGTCATCGCAAACAATCAAAACGTCCTCAGGCGCCACATCAAAATAGTCCAAAGCGGCCCCAACCGCGCGTCCACTCTCATTCATGAATGTAATCGGACAAAGCAACAGTACTTTCTCCCGATTCACCAGCACCTCGGCTAATTCCGCTTCGAATTTCGAACGAGGTGTGCCCGCATTCCAGCGACGGCTGAGTTGACGTAAAACATCAAAGCCGACGTTGTGCCGTGTTTTCTCGTAACGCCGCCCAGGGTTTCCCAGTCCGACCACGACCTTCATCGGATTATCCTCGAGGTGGCAGCACAGCCAGTCACCCAGTTGTCGTCGAAACCAGCCAAACCAACGCCAGACCTAGTCGTCCGAGTCCTCCTCTGGTTTTCCGCCAATCACCTCTGGTTCCGCCAGTCCTGCGACGCCAGAAGCTTCCTCGTCCTCTTCTGTTTCCAGCACTTCGGTACAAACCACGATGACCGTGTCGACTGGTGTGACCAAAATCGTTCCCTCTGGGAGGGTCACATCAGCTATCGTAATCGAGCCACCCACCTCCAGTTCTGAGACGTTCACCAGAATTGACGCGGGAATCGAATCTGCAGTGCATTCGATATCAAGTTGTCGCAACACTTGATTGACCGATCCCCCTTGCTTGGTCCCGGCGGCCTCGCCACGAATCTCGATATTGACGCTAGTGGCGACCTTTTCGTCGGCAGAAACGCGGATCAAATCGACGTGCAATGTCGTTGTTCCGAGGTGATCCCACTGCACTATGTTTATCAAAGCAGTTTCGTCGAGGTCGCCGGCTAAGGCCAACAACTTCGCACCACGTCTCAACGCCAAGTCCCATTCGTCAGCGCGAATCGATAAATTCACGTTATCTTGGCCATGGCCAAATAGGTTTGCGGGGATCAAACCAGCGCGTCGAACCTTTTTCATGGCATTCGAACCGGTGGTTTCTCGTCGGGTTACATTTAGAGTCTCGGCCATGCAAACATCCTTCGGCTATCAAATACGACAAATCGGCGTTGCTCGCCGTTGAAATTGACTTCCACATTATTGAAGGGAAACGAACTATTGTGCCAGAATCGAACCCGATTTCAAGTCCAAGTTGCGTGCTCCTTGTCCCTCCGTGAGGAAACCGTTACTTTGGAGCCCAGATGACGCCGATTGTCCCCGAAACTTCATGATTTTCGGCCGTTTTCTGGATGTGCCTAGGCTCACCCGACGTCACGCCTACACCGAGAGCTCTTGGAACCGTCTTCGAGTGTTCCCCAACGGCAACCGGGTCGGCCAATAGGACACCTCATTGCACACGATTTGGAGCTGGCACAGGATGGCGAAGTCGCGTAGTCAACCTTTCGAATACGTAGAACCCCTCGGTGCCCGCGTGCTTGTCCGAAAGGATGATCCGAAACGTGAGACGAAAGGAGGGATCGCGCTGCCCGATCAGGCCGAAATCCCAACAATCACTGGTCGGATCGTCACGATCAGCACTCAAATCGAACATGACGAGGACTTACCTCTCCGCCAATACGACAAAGTGCTATTTCACCCCAAAAATGCCATCCCGGTCGACTTTGAATCCGACAATCAACTGTTTGTCGTCCCCGTCGAGGATGTGGTCGCCGTCTTTCGGCGAGATGAAAAAGAAAAATGAGCGGGCGATTTTCCGTCGTCGCGTCGAATTTCCCTTCGATTCTATTACCATTGAAGATTCTTCCGTTCGTTCCCGAATTTCCCCCGATTCGTCTCCCCCGATCCTTGAGCGTGATTCATGCGTGGCTTAAAAGTATTTAGCGGTCGAGCCAACATCAAGCTGACAGAGGCGATCTGCCAGTACCTCAAAATCCCCTCGGTGGGAAAGATCTCGCTGGGGAATTTTCCCGACGGCGAGAATTTCTGCAAGATTCTTGATGACGTACGGGGCCGAGATGTGTTCCTCGTGCAGCCGACCTGCCCGCCCGTCAACGAGAACTTGATGGAGCTGTTGATCATGATCGACAGCTGCAAAAGAGCGAGTGCAACGCGGATCACGGCAGTACTCCCCTACTTTGGATACGCTCGACAAGACCGTAAGGACGACGGCCGAGTCCCGATTACCGCCAAACTCGTCGCCAACCTGATCACCCGGGCCGGTGCGGATCGAGTCCTTACGATGGACCTCCACGCCGCTCAAATCCAGGGCTTTTTTGACGTCCCCGTCGACCATCTTTACGCAGCCCCTGTTCTCAACAAACATTTTCACGACCTCGGCGTCGAAGCCGACAACCTGGTCATCGTCAGTCCAGACGAAGGAAGTACCAAACGGGCTCTCGGGCATGTCCGTCGGCTCGGCGGCTCATTGGCCATTGTCGACAAACGCCGAACCAGCCCAACCGACACGACCCAAGCTAATATCATCGGTGGCCCCATCGAAGGTCGTGTGGCCATCATCTTCGATGATATGATCAGTACGGCCGGGTCGATCTGCGGCGCCGCTCAGGCCGTCAAGGACGCGGGCGCGATCGAAGTCCATGTGGCCGCCTCGCACGGGGTCCTCTGCGGACACGCCCGAGAGAAAATCGATGCCGCGCCGATCGACAGCGTGGTCGTCACGGATAGCATCAACATTGCTCGCGAACAGCGGTCGGAAAAACTCAAGTTCGTCACCGTTGCTCCCCTACTCGCGGAAGCCATTCGGCGTATTCACCACGATCAGTCGATTAGCCAGATGTTTGGCGACAATCACTGAGCCACCCCACCCGCTCGGTAGTTGCCAAACCCAAAATCCACCGGCACAAGGCCGGTGGGGAGTGTGAGTTTACGACATTAGGTCAACACGTCTAATGCCATCGGCCAGTGGGAACTTGAGTACGGGTCAACGAGGGGCTACGATTCGGTTAATGGCTGCGAACGAAACCTCTAGGGACGTCGATCATGAACCGCTTCGGGATACTCTGCCAACTCGCCGGTACTCTCTTAATTTCTTCGGCCGTCGCGGAACAGCCGCCGACAACCCGGCAGGCCAAAGTGACCGATCGATACCACGGCGTAACGGTTACCGAAGATTTTCGCTGGCTCGAAGATTGGAGTTCTGCGGAGGTGAAAACGTGGAGCAATGCTCAAAGTGAATTCGCTCGCCGACATCTTGACGCGTTGCCGCACGCCAGCAGTATTCGCAAGCAAGTGACTAAGATCCTCTCTGCCGAATCGTCCAGTTACGGCAGTTTGACGTTTCGAGATGGAAAGCTGTTTGCGATCAAGCACCAACCACCGAAACAACAACCGTTTTTGGTAGTGATGCAATCCTACACCGCCCCGGAAACGGCCCGCACTCTCGTCGACCCAAACAAACTCGATGAAAAAGGGACAACGGCGATCGATTGGTACAAGGTATCTCCCAACGGCCAGTATGTGGCTGTCTCTCTATCGTCGGGGGGAAGTGAGGCGGGTGATCTGTCCATTTTCTCAACAACGACCGGAGAGGTAATTTTCGAGAAGACCGCCTACGTCAATAGCGGAACGGCCGGTGGGTCTTTAGCATGGTCGCCCGATTCTAAAGGCTACTATTACACTCGACACTTCCGCATGCACCCTGACGATCCAGACGACATCAACGTCTTTCAGCACGTGTTCCACCATCGTCTCGGGTCCGAGTCCAAAGAAGACACTTACGAGTTGGGCGAAGGGTTTCCACAGATTGCCGAGATTCAGCTAACGATGAACAATACGAGTGGTCATCTGTTGGCGACCGTGCAAGAGGGAGATGGTGGGGAATTCGCACACTACCTACGATCACCGAAAGGACGATGGCAGCAATTTAGTAAGTTTGGCGACGGTACGAAGCAAGCCATCTTCGGCCCCCAACGCGACCTGTACATCGTAACCCTGCACGACGCACCGCGAGGTAAACTGCTCCGAGTTGGGATCGACAACGTGTCGATCGATCATGCTGAAACGGTGTTACGGCAAAGCGATGACTCGATCGTGACGTCTGGAATTGCCTTTTGGGGAGAACGAACGGTCGTTCCGACGAAAAATCGAATCTATGTCGTCTACCAACAGGGTGGGCCGTCGGTGATTCGATGCTTTGACCACGCGGGTCAATCGGTGCCGTCGCCCCGTCAACTCGAGGTTTCGGCAGTGCATGGACTCCTGCCGTTAGGTGATGATGATTTATTGTTTGGCAACACCTCGTTTATCGACGCCGACGCCTTCTACCACTACAGCGCTGCAACGGACAAGACAAAACGTACGCCGATTGCCGACGGCGCGTCCGTCGACTTGTCCGACGCCGAAGTTCTCCGCGAATTTGCCGAGTCGCGGGATGGAACGAAGGTGCCGCTGAACATCATCGCTAAGAAGAACATCGCTCTTGACGGCTCGCATCCGTGTATCGTCACCGGTTACGGCGGGTATGGCATCAACATCACACCTCGTTTCCGATCCACCAATCGACTGCTCCTCGATCACGATGTTATCTACGTTGTGGCCAACCTGCGCGGCGGTGGAGAATTCGGAGAGCAGTGGCATCAAGAGGGGAACTTGACTCGTAAACAGAACGTGTTCGACGACTTTGCTGCCGTGCTTCAGCACTTGATCGACCGCGGCTACACCAAGTCGTCCACGTTGGGCATCACCGGTGGCAGTAACGGTGGGCTGTTGATGGGCGCCACAATGACTCAGCATCCGAGTCTAGTCAGCGCAGTGGTATCTCGTGTCGGAATTTACGATATGCTCCGCGTAGAACTCTCCGCCAACGGAGCTTTTAACGTGACCGAGTTCGGCACGGTAAAGAACGCCGACCAGTTCCAAGCTCTGCTCGCGTACTCGCCGTATCACAATGTGAAAGACAACGCCGGCTATCCGGCAACGCTTTTCGTTACCGGCGCAAATGACCCTCGAGTTGACCCGATGCAGTCTCGAAAAATGACTGCTCGACTACAGGCAGTTACTCGCGGCTAATGCACTTCCTGGTCCAGACTCATGAATTCTCTGCTGCTTACACCCGCAAGGCCTCTTTGGCAATCAGGAGCTAATCAACTTGGAGAA
>DUDC01000167.1:0-10103 GCA_012959465.1 Planctomycetaceae bacterium | reverse complement strand
GATCCTGCTGCGTACAAGTGCAAACGCCGGGCACGGCTTGGACCAATCGCTGTCGCAGGCGATCGAGCAATCGGTGGACATCTATTCCTTCCTCTTCCATCACATCGGTGTGCGACAGAAAAGCGGTGAATGACGACCGTTCTTCACCTGGCAACGCTCATCTCTCGGCATCTAATCTGGCTGCCATGCGACCGGACGTCGCCAAGCGGACGAGCCCAATACCGGATCGGAAGACCACGGTCGCTGGCAGCGTCATGGCAATCGCCTCGAGAATCTGGCGATCAACAGCCATGTTGACCAGTAGCGCAATCATCCCCAGTCCCAGTAGGACAATTGCCCACCCTACCGCCTCACGTATGCCGTACCACATCAGTTGTTTCTCCTTGTGACGGTAACTTTCGCAGCCGAGGACGCGCGACGTTCGCGTTTCTTCGCAATGGCACTGCGTTTTCGTTCAATAGCCTGCTGTTCGGCACCGAGACCATCACCAAGTGTTTGCAGAACATACATCCGCGCCTGCATCGGTGACTGTCGCCGCCACAGGATCAAGCGGAACAGGACATTACAGATCAAGAATGTCGCTCCCAGCCCCCAAACTAGAATCAACATCCGCGTAGTGGGTCGTATCAGTCCGCTGTCACTCTGCGAAATGCTGCGGAAAGGAAGCCAATGCAGCACGATCAGACTCAGTAACGCAGCAATGAGTGGCGAAACAAACAGACTTAGGTTGATACGAAGCCGATATCTTTCGCCCTCGGTCACGCGACTAGCTTTCAAGTTGGACTTCAACACATTTGTCGTCCCCAATTCCAATCTCGCAAACGCGATCGCTATAAACGCCATTGCCAGCCCGGCGACAAACAGGTCGTTCACGTCAACAAACGACCACTCAAACGACCACTCGCGGGCAAATCGGCTGATGTCACGGTGGCTGGCGACAACCGCCACGGGAAGTCCAAGCACCAATACACCTGCTCGGCCAAGGCTCACAGCAAGGGTGGTCGTGCAGACCAGAAACCAGATCGCAACTGTGCCGAAATAATTCGTTGCCAATACGGTCGCAACGACAAACAGAAACACGTTGGCCACCGTTCGAGCCTGCCACAAATCGACGACACCAACGCGACGTGGCGTTGGAAGACGCTTCGTTCGAAATCTCGAGGACGGTTCGTTCATCGATTCAATTGGTTTGAAAGTGTCGTTTGTTGCCAAGTCGAAAATCCGCTGTCGAATTCTAGTTTGGCTGTGTCACCAGTCCTGTACGTCCGTGTCTAAGCAATTCCAACTCAGCCAGAACAACATCCATCAGCCGCGGATCTTCCACCCTCGCCATCCGCGCTCCCAAGGCGACCAAGTTCGAATGGAGTTCATTCCGTCGCCTCCCCATGATTCCCTGGTGCATTCCACGGAGCATTTGGCTAGCGATTGGATCCTGCGGCATATAGGTTTCCGGTGAATGTGTTTCCACAAACACCGTGCGATGATATTTGGCTCTGGCCAGTCGAATCGTCTTGACCAGACACTCAGTGTCGTCATCATCGACAGGCAGCTGTCCAACAAGCACAAACAGCTCATTGTCTTTTGCGCGAGTAACGCCTTCAAGGACGGCCTGACAAAGCGTCTTCATCGCCTGCTTGCGGAGTGCATGATCTAGTTCCACGTCGAAACGACGCAGTGGCGGTCGCAAATTCACCGAGTACTCGGTGACAAATCGTGCTGCAGCATCGCGAAAGGCGACGTCATCGTGCTGCAGCCGCGCGACCATTGCAAACGGATCACCGTTGAGGCACGTCCAGAGATAGGCCAGTTGAGATCGTCTTCCACGCAATGTTCGACGTCGACGCCCAAGTTCGAAGATGCTATGCCTAGGCTTGTTTAGCCGCACGTCGAACAACTCGGGAAATCGTCGCTGGGCCGCATGCCATACTGCGGTGACCAAATCGTCGACCGAAAACTCGGAAACCGCGCTGTGCTGACGGCCGTGGGCGAAGATAGTCTGGAAGACACGAGTCAACTGCCTCTCGCCATGACCGTGTTTTATCGAAGTGCGGTGTGAGTCCGCAATCAATGTACAACCAACCGGGTCTCGATCGGCAAGTAATACCCGGCCAATGGAAGCGATAGCCGCAATGGTTCGATCGGCCGTTGCCGGACCGGGTCTACCCTGGTATTGGCCGGCCGACAAGTCAGCAATGATTGTCGACCTCACGGGGACTTCACTTTCAAACTCACACGTCATCAGGTGCCCACGACGAGCTGTGGCCTTCCAAGCAATGTTGCGAGGCGGATCTCCGTGCCGGTAATCTCGAATCCCAAGTAATTCCATTCCAGTACCCGGTCGCCGGTATCGATGCCCTCCATTGAGGATCTGCACGTTGTCTCGTTTCAAAACGGATACCGTCTCTGACTGCCGAACGACCATCGGAAGCACAGTCAAATGCCGGTCGTGTCGAACCAGAAAGGAACGGGTAAACAACCCGTAACGATCGCAAACGCGAGCTTGAAACCCGAGCATTCTCAACTCGCCAGTGACGACTGGACGTAGCTGATACTGCCAGTGAATCGAACTCCCATCGCAGTCTTCCACGACCCAAGATGGTTCCGATGGGAGATGGCAGCCAGCCGGCACCAAGTCCTCAAGGATGATTCGCAGTCCGTTCAAATGTTCTGATGGGCGTACAACGCACTCCACTTCGTACGTCTGTTCGATGGCGATAATGCGAGTGGTCTTGCCGACACCGCGAATATTCCGCGATAGATCGACGAAGAAGGGGTTTGCGTAGGCGAGTGCCCAACAGAATCGCAGCCACTCCCAGGAGACCCAGAGGATTAATGCCAAACAAACCACCGCAGCCCCATCATTGCCAATGCCCATGCTGACTACTAAGCCGATCAGGCCAAGCAAGACGATCGAACGGGCGCGGGCGGTACTCATCGGGCATCAACTGACAGAGGCAACGGGTTGTTTGGTAACGACATCGTGGTCGACCCATGTTACTCGGAGCGAACAGGAACGGCGGCAATGATCTCAGAAATCACATCGTCCATGAGCCGTCCGGAAAGTTCCGACTCCGGTCGTATGATCAGCCGATGCGCGAGCACGGGCCGCATCACGGCTTGAACGTCTTCATGAGTGAAATACGAATCGCCGCGAAGCAGTGCGCGAGCGCGGGAGGCTTTTTGCAAGAAGATGGCCGCCCGCGGACTGGCGCCAAGAAGGATGTCGGGATGTTCTCGGCTGGCGCGAGCCAGATCGACGACGTATTCCTTCAGCTCTCGCGAACCGTAGACGCGATCTACCGCCTGTTGTAGGCGAATAATCATCTCCGTATTCCATACCGCGCGAAGTGTGTCGGCGGGAGCTTCCTGCAGCTCCAGCAAGTCAATTTCACCAACGCGATCCGGATAACCCACTGTTAGGCGAAAAAGAAAACGATCCAGCTGCGCTTCTGGTAGCCGATAGACTCCCTCTTGCTCGACAGGGTTCTGCGTTGCCATGACGACAAACGGCTGCGGTAGATCCAACGTCTCGCCTTCAATCGTCACCTGACATTCCTGCATCGCCTCAAGCAATGCTGACTGTGTACGGGCAGGAGCCCGATTCAACTCGTCGGCCAGCAAAAACTGACAGAACACAGGTCCCTTTTGCAAACTAAAGTCGCCGGACTTTTGGTCGAAGATCTTCGTACCGGTCACGTCGGTCGGCAGCAAGTCAGGAGTGAACTGGATACGGTGGTAGTCTAGATCCAACACGGCGGCCAGATTCCGGCAGAGCGTGGTTTTCGCCGTTCCGGGCACGCCCTCCAGCAACACGTGTCCGCGGGAGATTACGGCGGCGATCGACATGCGAACGACTTCTTCAAGACCAACCAGTTGCGTGGCGATGTGATCGATGACCTGCTGGCATGCCACAGCGGCTTCCGAGGCAATTTCTTCAACTTCCGCAGAGATACTCACGATGGGCAATTCCGATTGAACGTTGTTCAGGTTGAATGATGGTCTGATTCAGTGAGGAATTCACAATTAGTTTTCAAGTCGATCGTATTCCAATGCACCACTTTGCAGCAAGAGTCGCCAATGGTCCAATTGAGATTTTAGCTCCTCAAGTCGGGCTCTTGTCCAAAACGATGGCCTTCGCTTGCGATACGATTCCAAAGCCCGCCGCAAGTGGGCTTCCTCAATTGGACTGCCGATCACGTGGATCGAAGCGACGAATTCGTTCCACGAGGACGCTGAACGTCCCGTCACGTCCACTCGAAACCGGTCCAGCATCTGCATCGCGACACCATGACGCTCGACGCGATTGACGACTCGGCGACTCTTGGCACCAGGAACTTCGTCTCCGTCGGCCGTCAGATCGGTCTTTCCTCGAGACGTAACAGCGAAGGCGAAAGCAAAGACGCCCAATCCAAAGCTGAGTGTAAGGATGACGATCCGGTTGTAGAGAAAACGAGGGAGCTTTCGAAAAAACTCCCCGACCACGTCATCCAGAATCCCCTCGTCTTCGACAACGGCAGTCACGTCATTGACGACGGCGCGAAAAACATCTGGCGGTAGGCTAGCCAACGCGTCTCTAACTTGTTGCGGTGTGGGAGGCGGGATATTGATATCGACTAGGGTCGGATCGTCCGGCGAGGCGATTCCGCTGTCGATCAATATGATGACTTTATCGCGCTGACCCTCGGCCAGCCAGGCAACGGCTTGGGCTGCCAGGCGGGCGTTGTCGCCGCACGCCAACATTTGGTTCGTGAAGACCGAATGATCGGCGATTGCCAACCCTCGACCCTTCTTTGAAGTGACAATGGCAGCCATGAACTCCGATGTCCCGGCGTTTCTGCCACGGATGCGCCCCAATGGAGAATTCGCCAATGTTCTCCAGCGACCGACCGGGATTAACAAGCTAGCTCGGCGACGGTTGAGGAGATATCCGGCACGATTCGCCACAATCTCGCCAACTCCTTTGGTGACCGGGTGCGTGGTATCGATCGCCACAACTCGAAAACAATCGGAAAATTCACCGTACCAAGAATTAGGACTCGTCACCTGGAGCGGACCTCGCTCCAAGTTTATTCCGAGGCTTGACGTCAATTGCCGACTTGTCCGACCGTCGTCGGCCGCGAACAGAATTGCCCCGCCCCGGTCCAGGATGGTTTGCAGTTCAAGTCTTAGTCCTGGAGTTCCACCAAATACGACTACCAACAGATCATCCTGGCGTGGCTGATCCAAATACGCCAGGTTCGTTACGACGGCCATTCCCTCGGCCCGGCACAGCATAGCGAAACCGTGGAAACCGCGTTTCCACTCCGACTGACTAATCTCGTCCTGTGAACAGCAATACGACGATGGACCGGCGATGCCCAGCAGCAGCGTGAGTGAGGCAAGCAACGCCCGTTGCGGATACTCCGCCCGGCAACGCATCATGTCGTCAACTCGCGAGGGTTCGACATGGGCGAGGGTAGGTTCGACATCATGTGAACTAAACGATGCAACAGATGCTCGGCTCGGTCAAGTTGAATCGCGTCGACGGCTTTTTGTGGAGCATATCGAGCGGTCTTGTAGGCTGCGATCAAGTGTTGAATGTCGTTCCGCAAACCAGGCTGAGACACTTCCAAAGCGGCTTGCATTTCGGAGTGATTCCAACGAGCAGCCTCTTCGTCGTAATAGCACAAGACAAGCCGATCCAGCGCCTGAATGATGTCGTCACAACCGTGAATTGGAAGATCCTCTGGTCGGCCCTCTCGCGGTCCCACAGGTAGGAAGCGTTCCACTCCCTCGACGATGGATTTTCGGAATCGCAGCGTCGCAAGAACCAACAGTAGGAACACCAACAGAAACAACGGTACGGCGATCTGACCTCTCTCCGCAGGGGGTGGTGTTGGTTGCCCCATGTCGCGGGGAGAAAACAGCAAATCAGGCGAGTTGCTGCGACCGTTCTCTCGGTCTGATGACCGCCTACTCCGTCGATCGACGCTCCTCTGCACTGAATCGTTGATGGATGACTGCAGCGACGTGGAAAGTCGATCGAGATATGGCTGCAAACCACCTACGCTGCCTCGGCCTGTCCGGCCATCATCCCTTTCTGCCGCGGCCCGTTCAGTCACCTCTTGCACCATCCGATTGAATCGCTCGGCCATGCTGCGACCAGTGCCTTGCTGCATCGTCGGCGCTTCTGGCGATGACTCCGCCGTTCTTTGGCCACTATCATCTCTCGGTCGGTTCGGAACGCCAGCGGACATGCTCGATTCATTTTGGTTTGAACGGCCGTCCCGACGCGGTTGATTGGATCGCTGACGCTCTCGGTTCAACTGTTCGATGAGATAGTTCGGGAGGCGCTGGGGGCCCGTGTCAAATGCACCAGGGCCGCCATTGCGCTGATTCCGTTCACGTTGCAACAAGTCACTGAGCAGTTTGTCTACCGCATTCGCTCCGTCCGGCGTCAGTGGATTAGACGGGCCAAGACGTATAGTTGTGTTGCCCCGGTTCCCGTCGGAGATCATGTCGCCGATACGCCGGGTAACTTCACGATTACGTTCAGTGGCAACGGACAACTCGTTCCACACTTCAGGCATCTCGGTGCGAAGACGATCTCGCACTTCCTCGATCATCGCCGCAGTCTCCTCAGAATTACGCGGCACACCTCGGCGGTTGGTAACGTCGCGGGCGATTCGGGCGATTTTTTTGCGTGTCTCTTCGGAGAGGTTCCCGATCATCTCGTTGCGGAGCGCATCGGCCAACTCTTGCGGCAGCATGTTGGCCACACGCGTCTGCGCCCGTTCAAGCTGCACGCGGTCGAG
Source organism: Planctomycetaceae bacterium (assembly GCA_012959465.1). GTDB lineage: Bacteria > Planctomycetota > Planctomycetia > Pirellulales > Pirellulaceae > UWMA-0346. Next base: position 3,309 of record DUDC01000167.1, on the reverse strand, counting down.
AAGGGCTTTCAGTTCGTGCGGTCCCAATACCTGCTCTGCTGGGAACTCACGGAAAGACTGATCAGACTGACCTCGGTTCTGTGCGAATGCAGCGCAACAGCCCCACCCCAACCAAATGACAACCATTAATGGCAATCGTCGGAATAATGGCAATCGTCGGAACATGCGCACCTGGTGCCCTTTCCAGTGTCTTGTGCTCGATTCTTCGCCCGTTCCACCCCTCTTAGGCTCGCCGATTTAGTCCCAGGAGGGGAGATTTACCGAGCTCGCGGGCTTCATTGTACCACACTCACCTCACGTCGGGCCGCCCAGGAACGTACAGATGCTCAGCGAAGCGGCACTCCGTGCTTTGTGTCTTTGTATGAGCACAGATCATGTTCTCACACTAAAACACAAAGGCGCGCATCTATACGTGGTTTCTTGTTCGGTTGTTCGGTGTTTGTGTGGCCACACAACTTGCATTTCACTCCTGTACGACAAAGTCCAGGACACGAAGTTTGTCCAAGACCGGATCGAGTACTTCGATCAGGGCGAGGTGAGCGGCGTGCGGGGTGTAGATCTCGCGTCCCTCTTCATTCTCGAACGTCACCATGAAACAGTGAGTGAATCCGTCGTCGTTTGTTTCGGGACTGTTATTTGCTCCCCACTCAAAGGCTTTGATCGTGTCGATTTTCCCAGGAAGCGCCGCAAAAGCCTGCTCGGCTTTCTCAACGTCACCCGGAGCAGCATCGTCCTTAAATTTGAAGAACACGGCGTGCTTTAGTGCATTCGTCGGGTCGTTTTGTGTGGGATCTCCCCAGTAGTCAATAACGAACACATCTTTCATGTGAGGTCTCAAGACGTCTCCGAAAGCCTTGTGCGCCGTGTGCGGGAGGTAGGCTTTGCGACCCGCGACATCGGCGAACGTGAGCAGGAAACAGTGCGTGAAGCCGTCATCGAATTTCTGCGGGCTGCTGTTGGTCCCCCAGGCAAAATCGGTGATCGTTTCGACTTTTTGAGGCAGAGCCACGAACGCGTCCACGACTCCCTGGATGTCCTCATCGGTTGACGATTCCAAAAACGAAAAGAACACGGCGTGCCGCAGCGCCCCCGTCCCGCTAGTGACGTCGTCTGCATCGTTTTCATCTGTTTCCGCACCAGTACCCGCTTGATTCGCAGTGGTGTCAACGTCCGATTCGGTTGTGCACGCCATCACCAAACAGACGACCGAGGCACAGACAAGGTGAACGAGACGACACTGAACTGAATTGTGAAGCATGACGAATGTGTCCTTAGAACGGGCAAGTTATTTGGCGGTTAAGTTGCAGACCTCGCTATGGTAACCAATCGATCACACCGGTTGAAGAGACGGCAGCTGGATGCTGGCGCTATCAACCTCCTTCATTCGTTCGGCCCTGAAAAAATCGAGGGATCTTGTTCTTTTGGTTTCTTCGCGCCTCGTTGCTGTCGCTTCTCCGCCTGAGACTATGTGACGTGTTTGTGGCATATCGCCAAACAATCGTTACAACCAAAATCTCCCGTTTTCTTTGCCTCAATGGTGAAGATCACCGGAGGGTAAGACGAATCACCATGTACACATGCCCCAGTTTTACTGGTTTCCAACGAAGAGAGTCTGCACATGCCCCAATCTGAACCAAATGCTATTCGGATGCGACGCAGGTTACCGCGTTGGCTCGTTCAAGCGGTCCTAGGAGTCGCTGGGATAGCATTCGTGGTCGCGCCGATCGCCATCTATACCAATTGTCGCATTGACGTGCCGGCGATGCACTTGGCGGTGTTGACCCGCAAGACGGGAATCAACATCACCAACGACCAGGAACTGGCTCCCGACGAGAACCACAAAGGCCTGCAGAAAGAGGTCTTGAATGAAGGGCGGTACTTTTACAATCCGTACCGCTGGGATTGGGATATCTATGAGATGATCGACATCCCGGTTGGCAAGATGGGAGTACGCGTGCGACTGTACGGCGACGACCTGCCGTACGGCCACTTCGTGGCCACCACCGAAAATCAAAAAGGAATCGTCGAGGAAGTGCTAAAACCGGGGCGATATGCGATCAACGGCGTGATCAAGGGCCAGGAGTACACTCGTCCTCGTGGAGACTATCTGGAGATCATTGAACTGCACGACCCAATCACGATCTCGGGTGGATACAGGGGTGTCGTCACCAATTTGGCGGGTCCGATCCCCATCGAGGAGACAAACACACTGCTTGTCGCTGAGGGAAAGCGCGGTGTCCAGGAAGAAACGTTGGATGCTGGCACGTACTATTGGAACCCGTACATGAACCGAATCGAAGCAATCGATTGTCGCAGCCAACGATTCAACCTCGCCGAAGGCGACGACATGGGCTTTCCGAGCAAGGATGGCTTCTGGGTCTCGCTGGATGGAATCGTAGAGTTCCGTGTGAAACCGGAAAGTGCGGCCACGGTCTACGTCACCTACAACGAGGATACCAACGACGAGGGCATTTCACGAGCCATTGACAAAGAGATCATCCGCAAAGTGATCATGCCAAATGCCCGCGCCTTCTGCCGCTTGAAGGGATCCGACTCACTCGGCAAAGATTTCATCGGCGCCGCCCGAATCGAATTTCAAAACGCCTTCCAAGAGGAATTGAAAAAAACGTGTGAGGATCAGGGAATCGAAATCGTGCATTCGCTGATCACCAAGATCAAGCCACCGGAGGCGATTCTGTTAGCTGTGCGGATGCGAGAGGTCGCCGGTCAACAATTGGAACAGTACAAAGAAGAACAGTCTCAGCAAAAAGAAGAAGCGCTCCTTGCTGAGGCGAAAGCCACCATCCTGCAAAAACAACGGCTTGTGGAAGCGCAGCGTGAAGTGGTCAAGCTGGTAACCGAGGCGAGTAAGAAGCAAGACGTCGCCATGGCAGGTGCCGAACGAGACAAGAACGTGGCCGAGCTGGCCAAGGATGCCGCCGAGGATCGGGCCGCAGCCATCACGCTTGGGCTGGAGGCCGAGGCGATCGAGATTCGCTTGAAAAACAAAGCGGAAGCAGCGGGTTGGCAAACGGCCGTCAAGGCGTTAGATGGTGACGGCAAGGCCTATGCACGGTACGTACTCTTTCAGAAGCTAGCGCCAGGATTTCGCAGCATCATGACCAACACTGCTGACTCGCCGCTCATGGAAATGTTCAGGAACTTCTCCCACGAGGCGCGACAAACAGATGATAGTTCGAACGAGAAAGCCGGAGACTGAACAATGAGACGATTAATACCTGTCGCCAGTGTCGCTCTGCTGATCCTGGTAACCGTCGCGGTGCTGGGAGGCTTGCATTGGACGATCAA
>DUDC01000166.1 GCA_012959465.1 Planctomycetaceae bacterium | reverse complement strand
AATGGACTTGTTCCAATTTCAGTTTGCAGTATACATTTTTGAACAGCACGGAATTGTTGATACTTTGCAATCTTCTTTACTCTCTTACTTCCGGTGGTTTCATAAACCATGAATGTTCGTAGTAATTCCATCAAATTCTGTTTATCTAACATTCCAGCAATTAGAATTTCTTGTTTTCTTGTTTTACCAATTTTTTCTTCAACTTGTTCTTTTGTATCTGCGTCCTCTTGGCTTTCTTGAACAACAGCCTCGTCTCCAGGTGTGTCCTCTTGCGCCGTTTCTGCTTCTTCATCAGCCGCTCCTTCTTGGGTATCAAAATTTAAATCCACACTGAATCCTTCTGTATCTTCTTTTTTTACAGCATCTGCTCCTGGCATTCTGTCATATAAAAGATCTCCTTGCGGGTCTTCGTTTGGGTTGGTTTTTTTCTTAGGCATTTGGCCCTCCTTGTTTAAATGATGCTATTGCCACTTTGGCAGCAGCGTTGGTTTCCGTGTCTGCTCGTCTTTGTTCATTAGTTAGTCCAGCCAGCTTTTCTCTAAGTTCGAGCTCTTCTCGCTTCATTTGGATTTTACTCTCTATTTCAGCCATCTGCAATTGCGGATCTACATCGGTAATCTCCTGAACCTTCGCAGTATTAAGAGCGGCTTCGCTTTGTGTTTTAGTAGCTTCCGCTTCTAGTTTAGTTATTTCTAACTGAATCGTTCTAATTTGTGCTTCCATTTGGAATTGCATCATTTGTGCTTCTTGTTCTGTTGGTGGTTCTGTGCCTTCCATTGAACGTATTCTTTGTGCAATTTCTCCTTTACGTGCTAAATGTGAAAAATCTACAACAACATCATTAGGTATAGGTATACCTGCCTCACGTAATTGTAAAGCTTCAGCAAACTGCATTTCATCAAAATTATCTCTGGCAGGACTACTAGCAACCACAACATCATATTCCCCAACAGTAAGGTCATTTATAATCTCTCCCTCAGGCGTCATTTGATTAACCACCATAGGCTCGCTTCGTTTCATAGGATCTGATTCATTTACTATTTGCACAACTCGTTCTTCAGTATAGTACGCCTGAACCAGATTTAAAATCTTCTCTGCTAAGTATTGTCTTGTTTTAGCTAGGTTATCTAAAGGCACTTGAATCATCATCGCGCCTCTGTTTTGTTTAGCACGGATCGCTACACCTGAAACTTCTGCACTATCTGTACCCAACATAGAATCACTAATACCACTAATAGCTTTAATGTTAGCGGCGGCTTTTTGACTTATACGGTCCAAGCCTGTAGGAATCTGGTTTGGTGGAATCTTGGCAGGAGGATTAGAACCTCGATTAAATTCGAGCACTAGTCCCGTTTCTGCTCCATGTTCTTCTAAATCATCGGCATCCATACCACTCAAAGAACTTGATTCAACAATCCAACCACTGTTGGCGGTTGTATTAACAATGTGTAGTTCTTGAGAAGAGATCTTATTCAGCTGTTCCTGTGGTGATATTAAATTACGAACCATTCCGAATGGTCGACCTCTTCTCCAGAACGGAAAATATGGAACTAAAGTAAAATGGTCATAAGGCGACCAATCATCATGGAGAACTACTAAATCAGCTGTAACGGTCCAACGTACCTTACGGACCAGTTTTTCAATAATATCTAAATCATAATCATCAGCAAACTGTTCTCTTTTCTTTTTAGTCCAACCATATGGTATTTGCCGCATGTCTCCTGTAAATCTATCAACATAGAACATACATTCTTTTAGTCTATAGTATTGCCGCTCAATTACTCGAACCGAGCGCAGAGACCGATTTTCTTCCGGATTGACCGTATTGCCTTGTTGATACTCTACTCCACTATAAGTATCACCATATCTTGTTTCTTCATACTCAATAGAATCTGTCCCTAAAGCCGAACCCTGTTCTACCGTAATACGTAACTGATCAGCTTTTTTCTGCCCATACGTCTCTTCTATTTCATCAAGACTCATCCACCTTGTTTCATAAATCTCGTTCCACGTTCTAGGGTCATAATCTTTAGCATCTGGGTCAATGATAATATCCAAAGGGTCTTTAGCTGTTATTCTAACTTCCCCTTGAATATGGTCATCAAAATCTATACGAACATCAAACCACCCTCTATCTTGAATCAAGCCATCAGAGAACACTTGTGCTTCTATCCAATCCATCTTGTTGTTATCAGAAACTTGTAAAAACAACTTGGTTAAAGTATCCGCTATTTCCTGCTGTCCGTTTCCTCTAGGTTTAAAGGTCACATCCATCCTACGCGTACTTTGTTCACCCAGGACCGTGTTGATTGTAGGTAATATAGTATTAATGGTAAGAGCAGGTCGCCCTTGGTCATCTAGTGTAGATAAATCAGCCGCGTCCCATTGTTCGCCTCTATAAAAAGCATCACACCTTTTTGCAACTGCTATATAATCTTGATGTCCATTATCACGGGCGCGCACATACGCGGCCCACTGATCACGGGCTAATTGATGTTGTTTTGCTTTACTTAACCTTTTTTTAGGTTTGTCTGATCTATATGCCATTAAGCGCTCATTGATGTTTTCTTATTCTCACCTTTCACGATGTTTTTTAATCTATCTTTCCAAGACGGTTCCGGTGCAACTCTATCAAGGAAGGTTGTAAACTCAGTCATCATAAGACCAATCCACGCCAAAGCATCGACTTGATCATCGTGCGTACCATTAGGAAACCGTAAAAGCTCAGCAATAAGCGGGCCTGTCCAAACGGCATCCTTTGGAAAGTATACCATGCCCTGCTGCATTCGTCCCTGAATTGCACGTGCTCTCGCTTCCTTGTCTCGTCTTCCTACTTTTAAATCTTTAAAATATGCTTCGTGTAGTCTACGCTCTCGGACTCTTTTTTCCAAGAACGGACCAATAGCCATCTCTATATGACCCCTCTCGATCCCTACTATAGCAGGTCTCCAGGTCTCATAAAGATCTAAAATCTGTTCAACTATCTCAAAACCATCGAACTTGCCGCGAACAGTATCAACAACATACATATGATCATGCTCATCGACCCCGACCACAATGCCAACAGTATAGTCATTTCTATCTCTTTGGCCAATCGCAAGATCCCACGCGCAATAATATTGTAGCTTCGACATATCAACGTCTTCATACTCGTAATAGCGTATCATACCTCTGTTGAAATAATCACCCTCATCAGCAACAGGGTTTTGTTGGTAAAGAGCAACCCAATCACGTGGGCCCACTGCTTTTTGTATCTGTTGCAAGGCATCGGCGTTGTAACGTTCAGGATGTAAAGCTTCGCCTGTTTTTCTAAATTCTTCGTCTTTTTCCGCAATTGCAGGATATTTAACCACTTCCCACTGGTCCGCTCCTTTCTCTCCTGCTGTTAGTAAGCGACCTGCTAAATCATCATCGTGCCAACGAGTAAGAATAATAAGCACACCACCCCCGGGCGCTAGTCGTGTGTATGCAGTAGAGGTATACCAGTTCCATACCGATTCTCTACCAAATTCGGATTCTGCGTCTTCTCTGTTTTTTACAGGATCATCAATTACTAAAATGTTTGCGCCTTTACCCGTAATACCACCACCTACACCGGCAGCCACGTAC
>DUDC01000165.1 GCA_012959465.1 Planctomycetaceae bacterium | reverse complement strand
GGCTGCAACGTTCGTTCTTGACGACGATATGGTTCGTCGAGGCGCGGCCAACGGTGAATTTACGGCCTGGAATCAGCCGAAAGACATCGCTCCACTTCGCCCCTTCTCGAATCACTAAATAGGCTAGCATGCATTCCTCTAGATCCCAATTTATCCTGCCAGGGAGTAGTGTGGCAAGCCAAAACAACATCAAATCCACCCGATTGGCGGGTTGGCAAAGTTCATCTCGTGTGTGCAAATCGGTTAATTAGGTGATTTGGTGGGACGATATGCAGATCGTTTATTGAAAGCACGCGGTCCCGTAGTTATCCTGAGTTTATGGGTTTCTTCAACCTCGCGCCACCCACTGCGCGTTTTGGGTCGGTGCAGCCCATGGAACAAGAGTTGCGTCACTAAGTTGAGGCGCAAATAAGAGCTTATCACTAGAGGAGTCAGTTCATGTCGTTTCGCCCTTGTCGTCGACAGCTGGCGGTCGTGTTGGTTGCCACCCTTTTCGTTGCCACCCTTTTCGTGGTCATCCCATTGGGTCTGTTTGCTGGAGGAAATAACTTTCGTAGTGCGGTTGGTGGAGTTTCTATCGATCCAGCGGGCGTCGTCCGCGAACCAAGCGTCGAAGCTAAAGACTCGTTGCTAAAAGAGTTACGTAAGACAGTTAGAAATGCAACGCCCGAGATGAACCTACCGACCGAAATGCGAAAAGTCTCGCTGAAGGGTCTGTTGGCTGCCGTCGAAGACGCCTACCGAAACAACCAGGGTCAGCTGCCGGACGAAGTCAAGTTTCTCGCCGGGTTACAGCGAATCGAATACGTGCTCGTGTACCCCGAAGAGAACGACATTGTCCTCGCCGGGCCTGGCGAGGGTTGGACCATCGATAGCAATGCGAACGTTGTAGGGATCACCACCGGTCGACCCGTCTTGCGATTTGACGACTTGCTTGTCGCATTTCGCACTGTCGAAGCCGCTCGCACGGTCGGAATCAGCTGTTCCATCGACCCGACCAAAGAGGGCCTTCGCAACCTTCAACAAGTTCTAGGGCAGATTCGCCGCACACGTATTGATCCTCGCGTTGCTGAATCGAAAATGCGTGAGGCGTTTGGTGCTCAACAGATTACTCTTAGCGGGATTCCGGTCAACAGCCACTTCGCTCGCGTGCTCGTTGCTGCCGACTATCGAATGAAGCGGATCGCAATGGCTCTCGCGCCATCGCAGGTTCGCAAACTGCCTAGCTATGTTTCTCTGTTGGCAAAATCACGTGAATCCAAAGCAAATCCTCGCTGGTGGCTGGCTTGCAATTACGAACCTGTCGCCAAAAGCGATGACGGCTTGGTTTGGAAGATCCGTGGTCAGGGCGTGAAGACCATGACCGAAGACGAGAACATCGGCACAGACGGCGAACGTACCACGACTGGCAAGACCAGCCGATCGGCAGCGAAGTGGGCCGAGTTGATGACCGCCAACTATGACGAACTTTCTGCTGAAGACAAAGTGTTTGGCAAATTACGTAATCTGATGGACATGTGTGTCGCGGCAGCAATCATCGAGCGACACGGTCTACGTGACGTGGCCAGTTGCGACCTATCGCTGCTTTATGATTCACAGAGCATCGTCGCCGTAGAAGAGTGGAACGCAGCCAAAACGGTCGCCCCGCAATTCAGCTTCATCCAATCCCGATCCGGCATGATTGTCACCGCTTCCGGTGGCGTTCAAGTCGAGTCGTGGGACGTCGCTGATCGCACCGAAACTGTGGCTCAAATCGATAGGCTGCACACCGCATCCAAATCGACCTCGAAGCGATGGTGGTGGAATTAGCAGCGTTTCCAGCGGTATGGGAGCATGGTCAAGGCGGACCCTGGCGTTTTGCGCAGCTCTCTGGGTGTGAGCCAGCACTACCGGTTTTACGTTCCTTCACCTGAGCACGACTTGAACCCGTACAAAGCCCCATCGGTCCTGCATCACCCGTTGAGCCTGCCTGTTGGCGGCACAGGTCGTAATTCAGTTCGCGTCGAACGGCCGGCTCTAGCCGTCGCCATGGGAGCCTCGTTGGGAACGCTCCTCGGTTGGTCGTTGCTTACCTTCATTGACTCGGGTTCATTCCAGTGGCATCGCGTCGGTTGGATTGCTGCTATGCTGGTCCTGACGACGTTTCTCTTGCTACGGCGTTGTCGTTAGCGCGAGTCTTCGTTGCGAGTCCTAGTCACGGGCCTTCGCCTACGAACCGCAAGTAGCATCTGCGCTAGATTCTACGAATCCCGTTCGCCGGGGGGCTCGACATTACCAAACGGATTTTTGTGCTCGAGTACGTTTCCGGCGGAGGGTTGTTCCTGGATGGAATTCAGCCGGCAGAGTGCCGATCATTCGTCGCCGAAGGATCAGCAATGCGAGATGCCTTGGTGGCAGATCTTCGGCTCGCCGGACACCAAGTTACCGTGCTCGGTGACGTGCGTGTGAATCAAGATTTCGTGGAACAACACGCCACCTGGCTGCCAGTTCCCGACGCTCAAACCTTTCATTCGGCGTTTGCACGAGCGGTTGATGACGCGGATCTAGCTTGGTTGATTGCACCGGAAATCGGGGGTGCCTACGAGAAGATGGCCCAATTAGCCGAGGCCCGCGTGGAATTGGTTTCGCCGTCGACGTGCCTGGTAAGATTGGCCGGAAACAAACAGGCAACATGCGACTATCTCATCCAGCGGGGAATTGCATCACCTCGAGGTCGAACGTGGCGGGTAGGCCAACCGATCCCCGTCCCGGAGGGAGAATTTTTGCACTCCATTCTAAAGCCCAACGACGGCGCGGGGTCAGAGAGTGTACAACGGCTGCAACATAAAAATCGCAGCAAGCCACAAGACAAGCTGAGACTTGATGTGGGCCGACTCTACAGGGTGGAAGAGTGGATCGAGGGCCAACCATATAGTGTGGCCATACTGGGAGGCAAATCCGACTTCATTGTCCTGGAACCGTGTCACCAGCACATCTCTGCTGACGGGCGTTTTTCCTACGAGGGAGGCAGCCTTCCCGTCGAATCACCGGATCGAGATCTGCTCATCGAAACGGCGACTGGCGTCGCACGAGTCCTCCCCAAGTGGAAGGGATTCATCGGACTCGATATCGTGCTTGGCCCAACCGGCGCGGTGGTCATCGAAGTCAATCCGCGTTTGACGGCTTCGTATGTGGGCCTGCGGAAGTTCTATTGGGAAAACCTGGCCAAAACAGTGCTCGATTCGCTGAATGGATCGCTGCCATCGTTGTCCTCGCGAAACTTCCAATTACAATTCGACCCATATGGAGAGTCGATGTGTCAGAGAGTCGACAAGAAGGACGCCATGGCAGCTGGCAAATGGCAACCCTGGACGAGCGAAGTTCCAGCGACGAATGTTGACGTACGTCGGAGGTAAAGCATGGCTTGGTTGGCAATGGACATCGGGGGAGCCCAAATCAAGCTCGCCACGACAGACCAGTATGCCACAACACATCAGTTGCCGTTGTGGCGAGACAAAACCAAACTTGTCGTCGTGTTGAGGAGGCTTTTGGCTGAGGCCCCGCAAGCCGACCATCTCGCGGTGACGATGACGGGGGAATTGGCCGATTGCTACAAATCTCGCCGCGAAGG
>DUDC01000164.1 GCA_012959465.1 Planctomycetaceae bacterium | reverse complement strand
ATTCCAAGATATCCAGTCGCTCTTCTCGCTGGCTGCCACCAACAATCTCGCCGACCCTCGGCACCAAGACATCCATTGCGCGAACCGTTTTTTCGTCATCGTTGACCCGCATATAAAACGGCTTGATGGTTCGCGGATAGTCGTACAAGATCACAGGACCTTTGAAGTGTTGCTCCGTCAGGAAACGTTCGTGTTCCGATTGCAAGTCCGCACCCCAACTCACCGAAAAATCGAACGTGACGCCGGACTTTTCAAGAATGTCGACCGCCTCGGTGTACGTGACTCTTTGAAATTGGCTGTCGACAACGCCCTGTAAAGTGGTCAAGACGGTATCGTCGACCCGGTCATTAAAAAACTGCATGTCCTCACTGCATTGACTCAACGCATCGCCACAGAGACGTTTTAGAAAACTCTCGGCCAAGTCCATGTTGTCGTTCAAGTCGTAAAACGCCATCTCCGGCTCAATCATCCAGAATTCGGCCAAGTGACGGGACGTATTCGAGTTCTCCGCACGGAACGTCGGGCCAAATGTATAGACTTTTCCAAGAGCTGTCGCATAGATTTCCGCTTCCAGCTGTCCGCTAACGGTCAAATAGGATGGACGATCGAAGAAATCCTGCGAAAAATCAACTTCGCCAGCGTCGGTTCTCGCGACATTCTTGAGATCGAAGGTCGTGACTTTGAACATCTCACCCGCCCCTTCGCAATCACTGGCAGTGATCACGGGAGTATGAACGTAAAGAAACCCCTCGTCTTGGAAAAAACCGTGAATCGAGCGGCAGATGCAATTTCGTACGCGAGCAACCGCGCCAAACGAGTTTGTACGAGGGCGGAGGTGTGCCCACTCTCGGAGTTTCTCAAAACTGTGTCGTTTCTTTTGAAGCGGGTAGGTTGCCGGATCGGCCCAGCCGTGCACGGTCAACGACGCGGCATGCATTTCGGTTGTCTGCCCTTTGCCACCGGACGGTTTAATCTCGCCCCGAATCGACACGCTACACCCGGCAGTGAGTTGCTTAACCTCGGACTCATAGTTTTCGATGTTCGCGTCGACAATCACTTGCAAGTTGGCCAAACAACTTCCGTCGTTAACTTCAAGAAAACTGAAACCGCCTTTGGAGTCTCGTCGAGTCCGAATCCAACCGTCAATCGAGGCTTGTTGACCAATGGCCGATTCCTGCCGCGCTGCAGCGATCGTCAGCTTCTCCATACTCGTGTCCTTTCAAATACGTGTCATCCAAAGCCACGAAAGTCGTCCACCTTCATCGGGCAGTTCGATCTGCAGCACATGGGTCAAGTCGAAACGAATTTGGCGATCACGGTACCCAACTTGCTCCATATCACGTAGAGGCTTGCGCACGTTGCGGCTGCCGCTGCGACGCCCATCGAGACATTCCAGCCAATCGCGGCAACGCCCTTGGGACGGTCCTTACCCAGAATCGAAGTGCGATTCATCATCAGGTAGAAGGTGATATATGCAATTGGTAGCAAAGTGATCCCAAACACCGACGTTACGATGGCCAACCAGAATTTTGCATCTCCGGTCCAAACCAAGGGCCACAAGGCGCCCGTGGCCGCTAGCAGACAACCGAGTCGAAGCGTCCATCCTGTCTGCGGCACGTCTCGAATTTCACAGACCACAAATCCTGAGATTAACATCAGCAGCGAAATAGTCGATAACGCCATTCCAGCAACACCAATGCCAAAGACCAAGTTAGAGACGGTCGATCCGGTCAGCGGCTGCAGTGAGGTTGCCAAGGCGTTGGCATTTCGTTTGATCAACATCATCGCCAGACCCTGCTCGGCAGCAGTGACTGGGGCTTCCACCGATTCGTTCCTAGCGGCTATCGCTTTGTCCAGGTTCTTTTGTATCGGCTCAGTCACTCCGTGAAAATGGTTGCCGTGCGCCTCGACTCCGGTGGGAAGTACAGCGTGAAACTGGGTTGCCGAAGCGATGATCACGGCGCTGGTGGCCAACACGAATGGAATGAACATTCCAGTGCACAAGTCGAAAGTCGCCAATCCTCGAAAGCTCTTGTCCCACCCTCGGGAGAGAAGTGAGTACGGTAGCAAAAACGTCATGTTGATGCCGACGGCCGTTGCCGCCGCGCTGATCATCACGTCCCGCTGTTGGCTGACAATGAACCCTGTCCAGTACTCCCTAGCTTGTGCACTTTGGAGTTTCTCGATGATGATTTGGAATGCCGGAGCCGGTTCGTAAAGTTGCCGTAGATCAGGAATGAAGCCGCCGATCACCTGGCCCCATTGCAGCCCGTTCTCGCTAAAAGCCATGCGAACCACGACGCCAACAAAGCAAAGGACGATCATCGCAACCACGCCCTTTAGTACCCATTCGTAGATCTTCACACCCCAGCCGCCGCTCCCATAGCCCCAGACAATGGCGGTAGAGATGGCCAGTACGACGCCGGAAACAACCCACTTCCCGGTCTCGCCCTCTAAGGCGCCTCCGCTGCCCAAGAGCCCCGGAAGCAAATTGTGCTCCATCACGCCGTAGAAAAGAGAGTACTGGGGAAGTGCCCACACCATGTTGGCCAACAGCGACGCCAGCAGCCAACTCCAGCCAGCAATCGGGCTGATGTGTTGATTGATGGCTCGGAAAGGACGTTCACCCGTCGAGAGCGTGACGTAGCTTATCGCACTCAACATGATGATCCCAAAGATCATCGCGAGTGGCTGCAACCACAACATCGAGACCCCAGCTAGGACACCCAGATAGAGGCTGCTCGCCAGAGATCCACCGCCCAGCGTTATCGCGCTTTGCAACCAACCGGGACCGGATAGCTTCATGTATGCCATGCCCGTCGCCAGGGCGCCTTTCCCCTCGGCCTCAACAATCAATGCACGCTCTTCGGCTACTCGTTCTTTACTCATAAGGAGTCTCGTTGGGTCGTGGGAATCGAATCACTCGCGACTCAAGTCCCGATCAAAAAGAGCACTAGTGAAGTCCGGATGCGGCAAGCCAACGCTCCGCGTCAAGAGCTGCCATGCAACCCGTACCGGCCGAGGTAATGGCTTGTCGATAATAATCATCGGCCACATCGCCCGCGGCGAAAACGCCTTCAACGCTGGTGTTCGTTCGGAAGGACTCTGTCCATTTAATGTAACCAGCCTCGTTCATCTCCAATTGTCCGTCGAGGAACAAGGTGTTGGGAGTATGCCCAATCGCCACGAACATGCCACTCGCTTCAACGTCCCGCACAGCATCATCGACAGTGCTGCCAAGGCGAACGCCGGTCACACCGTGCTCGTCGTCGCCCAGCACTTCTTCGACGACGTGGTTCCAGACGATCTCAATCTTGGGATCGTTCACGGCTCGGTCGATCATGATCTTTGACGCTCGAAGTTGGTCGCGACGATGGACAAGGTAAACGACCGAGGCAAACTTTGACAAATAGGTCGCTTCCTCCACGGCTGAATCGCCACCCCCGACCACCACCAACGGCACGTCGCGAAACCGCGGAAGTGCCCCGTCGCAAACGGCGCAAGCACTCACCCCTCGATTCTTGAATTGGTCTTCCGACTCCAGGCCGAGATAGTTAGCTCGCGCGCCGGTCGCAATCACCACCGCATGAGCCTCAACTTCCTCACCGCTTGCCGACCGGATTTGAAACGGTCGCTCAGAAAAATTAACGTCTTGTATATCGTCGGTGATGATCCGTGTACCAAAGTTGACGGCCTGTTGCCGCATCAGGTTCATCAATTCGGGTCCAGTCACAGCGTGCTTTTCATCGAGAATCTGAAAGCCGTTGATGTATTTTTCGTCGACTGAGCTGCGGATATAACCGGCCAGCTCGCCATTGGGAAAACCAGGGTAGTTTTCTACCTCCGTGGTCAAATTCAATTGCCCTAGCGGCAAGGTGCCGTTCTGGTAGTTCTCTTGGCTGATTGCGCCCTCGAACACCAAAGGGTTCAGGTTGGCGCGCGACGCATAGATGGCGCAGGCCCAACCAGCAGGTCCACTTCCGATGATGACAACGTTTTCAGCCACTTTCGATCCTTCCGTCGAGTCAGTGCAACAGTCGATCTTCGCACGTCTGTGTGATTCTGAGGATCCGCCATTATAGGGTGCTGCCACCGAGCGTCTAGAAGAGCCATCGAGGCCTCTTGAGGTGTGGGAATAAAATCTGAATAGGCATCTCGAACTCGCTGGACGACTCGAGACACTCTTGGCACCGCGTTCGACAGATACGGTGGTTCCACGTCAGGGGGATGTTATCATGGGGCCCTTCCGTATCGGTCGAGGAAAAGGGATTGAAAATGAGCACGCTGGTCGTTGCTATCGCTTCGTTTGTTGGCTTTATTGTCGCCTATCACACATACGGCCATTGGTTGGCCTCGCGAATCTTCCAGTTGGACCCAAAGGCGAAAACACCCAGTCACGAGCTACAAGATGGCGTCGATTTTGTACCCACAAAGAAAGAGGTCATTTTCGGGCATCACTTCACGAGTATCGCCGGAACTGGTCCGATCGTCGGTCCAGCGATTGCCGTGTATTGGGGTTGGCTACCCGCATTGTTGTGGGTCGTACTCGGTTCCATCTTCATCGGCGCAGTCCACGATTTTGGAGCGTTAATCGTCTCGTTGCGCAATCGAGGACAAACCGTGGGTGAAGTGGCGGGGCGTCTCATTTCACCTCGAGCGAGGGTTCTTTTCCTGGCCGTACTCGCGGTCGCTTTGACGATTGTGCTGGCGATCTTCGGCCTGGTCATTGCGAATATCTTCGCCTTCTACCCCGAGTCGGTACTTTCCGTTTGGATCGAGATTCCAATTGCTGTGGCGATCGGCTTTTGGGTCTATAAACGTGGCGGCGGTTTGTTGGTTCCATCTCTCATCGCATTGGGATTGCTGTACGCTGCCGTCTTGGTTGGTGTCTATTGGCTACCGATTGACGCGTCTCAAGTTTTTTCTTTTTCGGATGCGCCCAACTCTTTTTGGAACCCGATCGTCTTTTGGACTCTGTTGTTGTTGAGTTACTGTTTCGTCGCTTCCGTATTGCCGGTGTGGGTGCTCTTGCAACCCCGCGATTACATCAACAGCCACCAACTGGTCGTCGCTTTAGGATTACTGGTGCTTGGACTACTACTCGCCGGTGCACTGGGCCGCGCTGATTTGGTCGATAGTGCGCCGGCATTGGCGGAGAAGATACCGGCCGACGCACCGCCCATTTGGCCGTTCCTGTTTATTACCATTGCCTGCGGCGCAGTGAGCGGTTTTCACTGCATGGTCAGCTCGGGCACGTCCAGCAAACAAGTCGAAAACGAAGCCGATGCAAAGTATGTCGGTTACGGCGCCATGTTACTTGAAGGGGCGCTTGCTGTCGTCGTTATCTTGTCCTGTTGCGCAGGTGTCGGAATGGGGGTGATGGAAAGGCAGCCAGATCACTCCTATCAACCGATAGTTACCAGCGACGGTGCCGTCGTTACGGGTGAGGAGGCCTGGAGAACCTACTATCCACTCGGTGACACAGCTTGGAAAGATCACGGTCTTCGGGAAAAGCTCCGCGCGTTTATTGAAGGAGGGGCAAATTTCATCGCCACTCTTGGCGTTCCCTTTCGTGTTGCGATCGGCATCGTGGCTGTTCTGGTCGCCAGCTTTGCCGCTACCACACTCGACACGGCCACTCGGCTTCAGCGGTACGTGATTCAGGAACTGGCAGGTACGCTGCACGTCAAGCCGTTTACCAACAAGTACGTCGCGACGGCTCTCGCCGTTGGACTCGGTGGAGCCGTTGCTCTATTCGCTGGGTTCGCCGCAGACCTTGGCCCAGGCAAAGGCGGGCTTGTCCTCTGGCCGCTCTTCGGCGCCACCAATCAATTGTTGGCTGGTTTGGCGTTCATGGTCACGGTCTTCTATCTCTGGCGGCGAAACAAGCCGATCATTTTCGCGGCTCTGCCGATGATTGTCATGCTGATCATGCCCGCCTGGGCAATGTGCCACAAGATGCAGCAATGGTGGGCGGCCGAGAACATGCTGCTGTTCGCTTTCGGTTTCGCTATCATGGGCCTGCAAGTTTGGATGATCGTTGAAGGACTGCTTGTTCTTCCTCGCGTCCGCGGAGTCTTGGAAGAGGCCATGCCTCCGCTGCCAAAAGACCGGGTCCCAGAGGGTGGCCGATCTTGTTGAGTGTCTTCAGATCTTCCGATTCGTCATTGCTTTAAACATTTTGACGAGCCAGCATACAAGCCCGAATCACTCAATTTCGCGGATACTAAAAACTCGCTAGGCTGCCGCATCTCCTTGGATCCGCTCCGCTCCATCCCTCAATGCGACGACGGTTAGTCCGTTTCTCGCCGCGTAATCGCAAACCTCGTCCTGCTGGATCACGATCGTCTTGTCGGCTTCAATCGCCAGCACTTTACCTCCGGCCTGTTTGAGCACCTCCAATGTGCCAAGACCGATCGTGGGAACATCGAATCGCATGTCCTGTTGTGGTTTGGCAACTTTGACAACGGTAAACCCACCTGCCGGACACAATTCTCCGGCGCGACGAATACACTGGTCCGTTCCTTCCACGGCTTCCAATGCCAGGACGGCTTGTCCCTTGACCGCGACGGTCTGGCCACAATCCAAGCGACCTAGTTCTTTCGCGATTTGCCATCCGAACTGAATGTCCTTTTGTTGACCAGAAGTCAAACGGCGACCGGCAAGAGTTCCGAATTTCACGAGTAGCTCCGGTGCAAAGTTCGTTGCGGGAGCGAATTCAATTCCCGCCTGTGCATACGTGTCCACGACCACATTCAAGAGTGTGTCGTCCTTACTGTCTTTTGTATTGGCAATCAGATGTGGATAGAAAGTCAACAAGCACTTCAAATCCGGAAGATGCCTGAGAATGAGGAACCGACGAAACAAGACCGTCTTGTGGATCTTGCCCGCCATCGTCGCACGTCGCACGCCGTGCCGTTTAAGGAAGCGAATGGCACCGCCCAGTTTTGCAATGCCTATTTCACGGTATACGTCGCAATGTCTGCTCAAATCACGGGATGCATGACCGTGAAACCCAAGTCCCACGACCCGATATCCCTGACGCCTCAGCGTTTCGGCCACGTAGACAGGAAAGTCACCCCAACCAGCCAACAAACCGATGGAGTCCTTTGCAGGCACGTTGTCGTGATTGCTTTCCAACGCTGAACGGTCTCTGCTCACGAAGTTGGCCTTCTGTGTGTTGGGTCAGGCCGCGTCTCGGGACGGTCGTTCGCGGCTCAACACTGCCAGCAACTTAGACATGCGTTTCATTTCTTTTCGCATTTCCGGCAGCTTCGAATAGACGGCAAATGCCATCAAGTGTCGTCGTTCTGGTAGCGCTGGCCGTCCGGCATATGTTTGGCCACTCGGAATATCGGCTGACACACCCGATTGGGCACCGATCTGCGCGCCCTCGCCAATGTGCACATGGTCTCGCGCGCCAGACTGGCCGCCCATGACGACATAGTCGCCCGTCGTGGTACTGCCGGCAATTCCGACGTGCGCGCAGAGGATGTTGTGTTTTCCGATGAGACAATTGTGAGCGATCATCACCTGGTCGTCGAGCTTGGTTCCCTCGCCGAGCAATGTGGGTCCATAGGTACCTCGATCGATCGTGCAACCCGCGCCAATCTCGACATCATCCTGAATGACGACGTTTCCCAATTGGGCGGAGAGTCGGTGCCGTCCATCGACCATTTCGTAGCCAAATCCATAAGCGCCGACAACCGTGGTCGCATGAATGAGGACTCGGCTGCCAATTTGCGAATGCTCGTACAATACGACATTGGCGTAAATGACCGAATCCTCACCAATCGTGCAGCCATCCATGACGCAAACACCAGGGTGAATAACTGTTCTCGCTCCAATCGTTACGTTTTCTCCAATGGATGCGCCGTGGAGTATGGTGGCATCGACACCGATCTGAGCCGTGGACGCGACATGTGCGGTCGGACGGACCCCCGGTTCATATTTGGTGGCCGGAGGGCGGTAATGTGCCACAATCTTGGCAAACGCGGCGCGGACATCGGCGGCAATAATCAGTGGTTTGTCGCCCTCTGGAAACCCTTCACATACGACGGCGGCCGAGGCCTTTGAGGCCGCTAACTGCGGCGCCAGTCGTGGATTATCGGCAAACGTTATATCTCCAGAAACTGCATCACGAAGCGTGGCAGCGTCGTCAATCGGCGTGTCTTCTGCGCCCACTAACTGCCCACCTACCAACTCGGCCAGTTCATCAAGCTGCGTCTTCATTCTAGGAATCCTTTCCTCCGTGACAGCGGCATGCGGCTATCGTAGCTAGGGCCGTTTCGAGGAACAAGATCAGTCAGTTGAATCGGAGTCCCGATCGTGCCCAGTCTCTCCATCGTCCCCATCCGTACGAGGAGACATGCCGATTTGACCGGCCAAGTCGGCCAGTGTCGACAGAGCGCCGGGCGGTAAATCCGATGCCGAGTCGCGGCGGAGCCAGATAGCGTCGATTCCTGCATCTTGAGCTGCGATGACGTCGTTCTGCCTGTCATCACCAACCATCCAGACTCGGGCAGAATTTAATTCTCTGAGGATGGATTCGTAAAACCGCCCATCAGGTTTCGACCAACCAAGCTCCGTGGAGATAAAGATGCGGTCGGCACGGTCCAGCGGTGTCAGGGCGTTGGCTATCTCGAGCAGTCGAGAGTCAAAATTCGATGCGATAGCAATCCGATACCCGTGGTTGGCAAGTGTTTTCCAACACGGATCCACATCCGAAAAAACGCTCCACGAGGTGGTCGCCGCAAAGTGTGACCACAATTCCTGGAAAACGGCAGAGGCATCCGCGTCGGAAAGTTCGCGAAATACCGCGCGGACAGTTTTCTTCCATCGATTCCGTTCAGTCGCTTCGCTGCTCGGTTCAGCAACTGCAAAACACTGCTTCATGGCGAGACGAAAGCGGTTTCCGAGCACTTCCGCTCCGCCCGACCATCCCCACCTGGCGCCGGCCTCAAGGTAGACCTCGACGACACTAGGACGGGGCTCCATCAGAGTTGCCACAGCATCGAACAACACCCAACGTTCACGAAGAGAGCAGTCTCGATATGTCGTTGAAAAAGACATAAGCCATTAGCAGTAGTAATCCGACAAGACCGAACATGCTGAGGCCAACCTGCAACCGTTCGGGCACGGGCCGTCGGACAATCCCCTCCCAGAGTAGAAAAGTAAAGTGCCCACCATCGAGCACCGGAAACGGCAACGCATTGAGAATCGCCAAATTCGCCGAGAGCATCGTCAAGAAGATGAGTAGACTTGGAATACCCTTTTTGGTCTCATCGCTCGCCACCTTCGCGATCAAGATGGGCCCACCCAGGTTCTTTGTGGAAATGTTCCCTCGAATCAGATGCGTAAAGATGGTCCAGACTTCAGACAGTCGCTCTTTCGTTTCCCGAACCCCTAGGGACATCGCTGCGGCAACCGAGTCTGCTGTTCGAACACGAGTGAATTCCGCAAACACGAACCCTCGAGAAGATAAGAAGTGATTCGGTTGCTCGACCGGCAACAATTGCACGACAGTTTCCTTATCGCCGCGCTTTAGTTTCAACCGAAACTGAATCTCTGGCGGAACTTGCTGAACCCAACCATCAACCTTGACCCAACTGAAGTTCTCGTCCAATTCTTGCATTTTTCCGTAAGACTTACCGAGACGTTCCGTCGCCCATTGATGAGGCGTCTTGTCGGTTCCTTTGACGCTAGTCTGATTCCGAGGTTCCAGGTCGAAGCTGACTACCTCATCACCGATTTGCACGTCCAGTTTTTCCTCTTCGTTCGACAGAGCGACATGGGAAACAATGGGATCGACGGCATAGGCAATACCGAGCCGGTCCAAACGTAACAAGTTGTCGTAAGGGTTCGACGGCTGCTGGTTTTCTGTTGCGATCAATGTGACATCTAACGGATCGGCGACACCTTTGCGCCGCAACGTCAATTGAACCTCCTTGGCGTTGCGCAGACGAAACGCCAATGTAACTGGATCGCCCACCGGCTCGCCTTGCGCGGTAAGCATGACATCTCCCGCGCGAAGGCCGGCGGCATCTGCGGGTGAACCATTTTGGATCGCCACAATGGCTCCCATCGTCATGACGATCCCCAACCACTTCCGAGGCTGTGGCGGAACAGTGATATTGACTTTTTCTAATTTCCCGTCGTTATTGGTTCGAGAGACTGTAACGTCGATTGGCTTGTCGACGTGCTGCACGAGAAGCGCTCGCAGCTCCATCAGGGGTAGGTCACCAGCCTTGTTCGCTAAAGAATCGTCAAGCGGTGAACCATTGAACGCCACAATCCTGTCCCCCGTTGCGAATGAGGGCGTGGCTTTGCTGGTTGCCCGAAACGGGAAGTCCTTTGGATCCATGGCAAGCGTTGTGGAATGAACCGATAGGACTCCAATCGAGGCCATACCTCGCGGATCGTCTCCGCGGCGATTAGGAGCTACTTTGAGCTTTATCGATTGGCCGTTTCGCTTCACGGTAAGATCGATGGGATCAGGCGACTCCTTCCCAAACCCTGCTTTCATTACCTGGGTGGCAAGGTCGTATTTAAAGCGAAGTTGTTCAGACTCCTCTCGGTCGTTACCTATCTTGGTCAACAGGTCCCCCGGCTGGATACCGGCAACCCAGGCTGGATGAGCGGCCAAGGTACCAGAAACCAAACAAGGCGAATAACTGACACCCATCTTGTAAGCAGCGGCTGCCATCAACATCGCGAAAAACACATTCATGATGACGCCGGCCGAGATAATCATCATCCGTTGCGGCACCGACTTGGCCGCATAGCTTCGCGGGTCAAGTTCCACTCGTATCTCGCCGTCTTCACCTTCGGTTTCAACGCGAATCCGCTCGGCTTCCTCGGCCTGATTGCCCGGATGATCCTCCTGTCCAAGCATTTTGACGTAACCACCTAGCGGGATAATTCCGACGCCGTATTCGGTTTCACCGTACTTGAAGTGGCAGAGTTTGCTCGGCAATTGGATGGGGCCGATCTTAATCGGCACATCAAACCCGATGTAGAATTTCTCACACTTGACGCCACACATTTTTGCGGCCAAGAAGTGCCCCATTTCATGCACAAAAATCACGAACCCGATGCCCATCGCAATTTTCACGATGTGCAACAGCGTGTCGGCCGATCCACCAATCCATCCAGCACCTATAACGATGAAATCCACCGCAATACCTCCTCTCGGGCCCAGCGGTCGATGTCAATCAACTCGTCAAGCGTCGGTTGTGGGTCAAAATTATGTTGGTCAAGCACCCCTCGACAGGAGGGCACGATTTGGTGGAAGGCTAGCCGACCGGCCAAGAACTCTGCCACCGCGGTTTCGTTCGCCGCGTTCAAGACTGCCCCGGTAGTTCCGCCTCGCTCTGCCGCCTCATATCCTAGTTTTAAGGCTGGAAACCGCTCCATATCAGGTGGGGAAAACTCAAGCTGCCACCGTTCCTCAATTTTTAGTTTAGCCGCTGTTGACGGCCACCGTTCCGGATAACTTAAAGCATATTGTATTGGTAGCTTCATGTCGGGGGGGCTCAATTGAGCCAACACCGATCCGTCGCAGTACTCAACCATCGAGTGGACGATGGACTGCGGATGGACGACGACGACGATTTTGTCAGGCGAGATGTTAAACAGCCACCGCGCTTCGATAATCTCTAACGCCTTGTTCATCATGGTCGCAGAATCCACAGTAATCTTAGGACCCATTTCCCATGTCGGGTGTGCCAAGGCCTGTTCCACTGTAACGTCGCGGAGCTGATCTCGCGTGTATTCTCGGAATGGTCCACCGCTGGCCGTCAAGATGATGCGAGAGACCTCTTCGGACCCGCCAACGCGACCCTGGAGTGCCTGGAAAATTGCGCTATGCTCGCTGTCCACGGGAAGAATCGGAGCATTCTGTTCTCTGGCCAGTTGTGTCACCAAGGGCCCCGCCATAACCAACGTCTCTTTGTTGGCCAGGGCGATGGTTTTCCCCGCTTCCAATGCCGCTAGAACGCTTTGCAGTCCAGCGCTACCAACAATTGCGGCGACCACAATGTCCACGCTGTCCTCTTGCACCAAACGAGCGATGTGTTCGCCACCCGTGTATTGTCGAGTCGATGCGGGAATCGACCAATGGTGATTGGCCGCGGCATCCGCATCGGCGGCCACCACCCAATCCGGCTTGAATTGTTGCGCCTGTTGGTCGAGTTTCTCGACACTTGAATGGGCCGCCAAACCGACCACCTGAAGACGTCCACTCGACGCAGCCACCACCTCTAGGGTGCTGCGCCCGATACTACCTGTTGAGCCGAGGACCGCGATCCGACGAACGCCGTTCGAAATTCGCAGTGAGCTGGTCATGATCGACGACGACACCTCGAATATGTCGCTAAACCTCGGTTAACAAACGACTTCTTGCTGCACAACCCTACATTTTGCCAGCGAAGCATTCTAGGAAGCGAACAGACCTTCAACAAGGCGAATCTAAGCAGTCACCCTGACGGTCGCGGCGCCTGAATGGGTTATTCGATGCAAAATGGCACAACTTTGAAAATCACCGGCAGTGGAGGGGCGGGCACTGGCAATTGCGTTGATATAATCCAGTTTAGACGGCTGAAGATCACCCACCCCTCCGCTTTGACCACTGAGGAAATCGCTGAAATGACGCAGGAGCCAGGACAAGGCCCCCAGAAAGATGGACGTTCTCAAGCCCAATCACTTCTTTGGTACCTGATGCTTGTCGCCGCCGCGATCCTGGCGGCGTTACTATGGTTGGTCAGCAACCAACATGATGAGATTGCCTACGATGAATTGTTGGACCTGATCGAAGCCAACCGTCGAGTGAAAAAACATGGTGCCCTGGTCGAGGGAGCCAGCGGGAAAATCGTGGTGGTATCGATCAATCCGACCCGCGAAACGACCTACACCAACCTCCATAGTGTCTTTGTCGGCCAGCAAGCGATTCGCGGCCTAGTCGATCGAAAGGTAAAAAACGGAACTGGCAAGAAAGAGGGGGTTGCATTCCGGACATACTTGGGCAGTTCTGAATCACAGCAAGACGAAGTCCGAGGTAAATTGACGGCGGCCAAGCTGGTATGGCGTAATGAAGGCCCACCAAGTGTTTGGAAACTATACGGGCCGACCTTCCTGGTCATCGGCGCCCTGGTGTTGATGTTCGTCTTCATGATCCGCCGAATTGGCGGAGCGGGCTCACCAATGCAGTTTGGTCGCAGCCGTGGCAAACTGTATGCCATGGAGGAGCTTGCCATCAGCTTCAACGAAGTCGCTGGCATCGATGAAGCCGTCGAGGAAGTCCGTGAGGTGGTTGATTTCCTCCGCACTCCAGAGAAATACCAGAAACTCGGTGGTCGAATCCCCAAGGGCGTTCTGCTCGTTGGACCTCCAGGAACCGGCAAGACGCTGCTAGCTCGAGCCATCGCCGGCGAGGCAGGTGTGCCATTCTTTGGATTATCGGGCAGTGACTTTGTCGAGATGTTCGTCGGTGTAGGCGCTGCACGAGTTCGGGATATGTTCCAACAGGCGGAAGCGAAAGCCCCTTGCATCATATTCATCGACGAACTCGATGCACTCGGCAAGAGCCGTGGCGGCGGCATGCCCGGCGGGCATGACGAACGCGAGCAGACTCTGAATGCGTTACTCGTCGAAATGGATGGCTTTGATTCGAATCGGGGCGTCATCGTTCTGGCGGCCACCAACCGCCCTGAAACGCTCGATCAAGCCCTGTTGCGTCCCGGCCGATTTGATCGCAACGTCTTGGTCGACCGCCCGGATGTCCTCGGGCGTGAGGAGATCCTCAAGGTCCACGTCAAGAACGTCAAACTGGATCCAACCGTTGACCTGAAGAAAGTGGCAAAAATCAGTCCCGGTCTTGCTGGCGCTGACCTGGCCAATCTAGTCAATGAAGCGGCCTTGCTGGCGGCCCGAGCAGACAAATCGGCCGTCGGCATGGATGACTTCGACGAAAGCGTCGAACGAGTCACCGCCGGACTTGAAAAGAAACAACGTGTCATGCGGCCAGAAGAAAAGAAACGAGTCGCGTACCACGAGAGTGGACACGCCCTGGTTGCGCTATCTCTTCCCAATACCGATCCCGTTCACAAGATCTCCATTATTCCACGTGGCTACGCTGCGTTAGGATACGTGATGCAGCGTCCCGATGGAGATCGCTACCTGATGACAAAGAGCGAGCTGGAGAGTGAAATTCAGACATTACTCGCCGGGACGCTTGCCGAGGAAATGATCTATTCCGACATTTCATCCGGTGCACAAAATGATCTCGAACGCGCTACGGATATCGCCCGCAGGATGGTGATGGAGTACGGAATGAGCGGCTTGGGGCGTGTCAATTATCGCGATTCGAAGGGGCCCGTGTTTCTCTCCACGTCACCACGCGACACCGCCTACAATTTCAGCGAGACGACCTCGCGCGAAATCGATCTAGAAGTGAAGAAGATTATTGACGAGTCGATCGAGAAAGTACGCGAGATCCTGAGAGTACGGCAAAAGGCACTCGTCGCGGTCACCGAACGGCTGATCGAGATCGAATCGATCAGCGGTGACGAATTGCGGCAAATTGTCGAGGAGAATTCACCTGGTCCAGTCCTCGTTCCCGGTACCGACGCCGCGAATCGGACACGAGATGATGACGCCAAACCGACTCAGTTCCCGAAATCCGACGAAGGATAAATGTCGGTGCGTCTCACCCCACTGTTTGGCTCCGCCAAAACACTAGCCGAAGAACTTTGTTATTGCGCGGACCGTGGTAGCTCGGCCGGCACGGGCGATGGATGTCGTTAAGGGAATTTCCTTAGGGCAGACCGCGACACAGTTTTGGGCATTACCGCAGACTTGGATTCCTCCAGGTGCCATCAGTGAATCCAGCCGTTCGTTTGCATCGTTCTTGGCAATCGGATGTCCATTGAAAAGCATCACTTGGCTGATGGCGTGCGCACCGACGAACTCGCCGTCGAATGTGCTGTCTTGTCGTTCGGCAAATGCATCGTCCGACTCGGAATCACCCTGCACTAATTCAACCTTTGTGTATTGTGGGCACGCCTCCAGGCAACAACCGCAACTCATGCACTGACTGAGTGGATAGTTATTTTCCTGCTCAGTCTGGGAAATCCTTGGCCCGGCGCCCATCGGCCCGTACGTATCGACTGTGACCCACGCCTTGCTTTTTTCCAAACCGCGAAACATCCGCCGGCGTTCGACGACCAAATCTCTTTGTACCGGAAACTTCGACATCGGCTGCAACTCGATATCGGACTCTTGTTCGGCCATCAAGCGGTCGACCAACGCAGTGCAAGCTTGACGAACTCGACCGTTCACGACCATCGTGCACGCTCCACATACTTCTTCCAGGCAGTTGCATTCCCAGGCAACGGGCGAGACCTCTTTACCATCGACTGTTTGTGATTGAGACGCGATCCGTTGCAGCACACTGATCACGTTCATGTCGGGCTCGTAACGCACACGGTGGCGTTCCCAATAGCTTGACGCCTGCGGGCCATCCTGCCGTAGAACACGGACTTCGAAATGGTCGGGTTTGCTCGATGTATCAGCCATTCTTATCTATCCAATCCTACCTGGATCGCAAATTAACCAACTCGCTAGGCCGTGGTCGCTTCAACGTCTGTCCGCTTCGCTACACGTTCCTTCCACACTTCTTCGATGACATCCGCGCCGACCAGACCATAGAGCCTCGGTCTGGGCACAATCAGTGACGTATCGACCTCCTCGTAGGACAGTTCGACATCATCACCCTGCCAAGTTGCTATGGTCGACTTGAGCCACTTGTCGACATTGCCTTCGAATCGATCGCACCACGCCTCCGCTTCTCGAATACGTTCACCGGGTTCTTCGCACTTGAGACTCGGCATGGCAAAGTCCGGCTTAAAATGTGCGCCGCGACACTCGTCTCGGGCAAGGGCGCCCCGCAAAACGGTCAGAGCTAGCGGGAACATGTCCTGGAGGGCTTTCGTAAAAACCACGTTTTGATTGGTCCAATTGCCCGTGTCCGAAAGCGAGCACGCCGCTGCCCGATCCTTTAACTCAAGGACTTTATCAATCCCCTCCTCTAGCTGCGGATTACGTCGAACGACCGTTGCCGATTTAGTCAACACGTCGCCAAGCTCTTCATGAATGAGATACGGATTCTCACCTCCGCTGGGACGATTCAGTAGTTTGTCGTGTCGAACCTGGCGTTCTTGTCGAGCAGCCTCGTACAGACTGCTCGGTTGGTCGGCGGCCGCCTTTGGAACGATCTTTAACCACTCCACCAAGCTCGGTGCCACCAGCAGGCCGCTAAAGATACAACTCAAAAGAGAATTGGCCCCCAAGCGGTTCGCGCCGTGATACTGGTAATCGCATTCGCCGATGGCGTACAGCCCAGGTATTTTGGTGGTTTGATTCTGTGGTGATCCCCACTGCAAGCCACCGGACCCACTCTTTTGATAATCGACCCACAACCCGCCCATCGAGTAATGCACGGCTGGAAAGATCTTCATCGGATGGTCCCGCGGATCCACTCCTTGGAACTTCTCGTAGATTTCGAGGATACCACCCAGTTTCCGGTCCAACTCGCTGCGTTCGATATGCGTTAGGTCCAAAAAAACGCACTGCCGGCCCTGCTCAACACTGAGCCCTTCGTTGACACAGATGTTGAAGATCTCCCGCGTCGCGATGTCGCGGGGAACCAGATTTCCGTATTCCGGATAGCGGTCTTCCAAGAAGTAGTAGCGCTCAGCTTCCGGAATGGAGCGAGGCGTGCGACTGTCTTGGGGTGTTGAAGGAACCCAAACTCGCCCGCCTTCACCGCGAGCTGATTCACTCATCAAGCGGAGTTTGTCGGCACCAGGAATAGCGGTCGGATGCACTTGAATAAACTCACCGTTGCCATAATCGGCACCCATCTGAAAGGAACGACTGACAGCACTCCCCGTGCAGACCATCGACATCGTGCTGCGGCCGAAAATCAGCCCACACCCACCAGATGCTACCACTACCGCGTCGGCTGAAAATGAACGGATTTCCATCGTCGCCAAATCCTGTGCCACGCAACCACAGCAAGTGCCATCGTCGGCTAGAATCGGGCCCAAGTAATCCCAGGATTCGTAGACCTTCACTCGTCCCTGACTCTGCCAGCGTCGCACTTGTTCGTCGAGGACATAGAGCAGCTGTTGCCCAGTCGTTGCCCCGGCAAACGCTGTGCGTTTGTACAAAGTCCCGCCGAAGCGGCGATGATCCAAGAACCCTTCCGTTGTCCGATTGAACGTGACACCGAGACGGTCCATGAGGTCAATGATCCGCGGCGCCCATTCGGTCATTTCCTTGACGGGAGGCTGGTGGTTGAGGAAGTCACCACCGTAAACGGTGTCGTCAAAGTGCTTCCATTCATTGTCGCCGGCCAGTCGAGTCTGCTTATTTACGCTGTTGATTCCACCTTGGGCGCATACGCTGTGTGACCGTTTTACGGGCGTCAGACTCATGAGGTCGACGTCGACACCCAGCTCGGCCAACTTCATAGCCGCGGCCAGGCCAGCCAAACCGCCGCCGATAATCATCACTTTTTGATTGGGCATTCGCTATGTTCCTCTGACAGCACGGTGCAGTGTGCCACTCTCGCTTTGTGCAAAACGACGGCGTCCGGCACTTTGTCCCGACGACAGCGTATCCCGGCGCACCGGAATGTTTGAACTACGTCTCACCAAGAACGGTCTCTCCAACGTCGGCGGACGATCGCTTTTTTTCAGTCGGGACCCGCTTGTGTTTCGCTTCCCCTTCAGTGATCTGACCGGCTTCGATTCGTGCGTCTATGATCTTATTTTCCAACGCCCTTTCGGCATCGGAGTCTGACGAACGTAACGCGAACCCAGCCCAGGCCAACAGACCGATCCCTAAAAGCACGGCACCGATCGAACCCGCAACACAGTTGGCTTTGCGCTGTGCTTCCGGGGTGGTCCAGAGGCCCCACGTGATACCCATCGTCCAAATCCCGTTCGCCAGATGGAAGACGCAGGCGACGACGCCAACAAAGTACGCTGCCCGTATCAGGAACGACGCCTGTATCGCATCTGTCGCCGTGGTCGCGGCGTTAAAGGGAAAGAACTTACCTCCGATCCCCTCGATAAATTCTCGCCACTGCGAGTTGTGGATCCATCCGTGCATGTGAAACACGTGCCACATGATGAACAAAAATGCAATCAGTCCCGAGGCGCGCTGTAAGGTGTATCGAATGTTGGTGAAGTAGCTGTAGCTTCCGTTGTTTGGCAACCCGCTGCGGATGATCACGATCCCGTAGAGTCCGTGAAATAAAATCGGCAGGAAGATGAAGGCCCATTCCACCAACGGCAAGACGGGCCCTAAACTGTGGATCTGGTTCACCGCCCGTTGAAAAGTTCCCGCGCCACTCCAAATGGTCGCGTTGGTGATCAAATGCACCACCATGTAGGCACCGACGGGGACCAAACCGGAAAGTGAGTGCAATCGACGAAGGAGAAACTCGTGACGAACGAGAAAGGGGGCGGACAGTTTCGTGGCCACTTGGCGTCATCCTCGATTACCAAGAAAACGGACGTGAAGACCCGAAATCACCCTCCGAGCTCCCCTGAGGGTCGTAGTATAGCGCCCCCAAGCGGGGTGACAACCCGTGGTAGAATGACTGTCCGACAACGAATAGGCCGCGCATTTGCCACCATGTGACTTTGGGTAAAAGATTGCGCTTGACGGAACTTTGCGGTCGAGCTTTGATAGAGAGTGGCGATTGTTAGAAATGCCTCGAAACCACCTTGCACACGGATCGAAACGGCCCGTTCACCATGCCCACCTGGGCGCTGCAACCGACGGACGTAGCTTCCTCGCATGAACCCGACACTTTTGATTACCGACGACGACGCGGGAATTCGCAATGCGCTGTGCGAGGTGTTTGCCGCGAGCGGGATTCGAACGCTCCTCGCCAAGGATGGTCAAGAGGCCATCGATCTGCTCAATGTCGAACCTGTTCATGTCGGCCTGTTCGACTTACAAATGCCGCGAATCTCCGGCATCGAGACGATCGCCCACATCCGCAGTCGTGGTCTTGACGTCAGTTGCATACTGATGTCGGCCGCACTCGATGATGAGGTGATCGCCCAGGCGCGACGACAAGAAGTCTACTCCGTGTTGGCCAAACCGTTTCGCTGCTCGGCGGTGGCCCGAGTGGTGCGCGAAGCACTGGCTCAGTTCCATGGCTGGCGAGAGTAATTACGGCGAGGTTGCCGTGATCGGTACGCCCCCGACCCCCATGTCGGCCGTTTGCAAATCCAGATTCTGCTTTCTTTCGATCACTTCACTTCGTCGCATGTACGGCGGGTAACCGTTTTCGTAGTGTTCGTATGGCGGCGGCCCGCCAGCAACGCTAGGAAGAACAGCTTTGGGATCGATCGCCTCAACAGGGAACGCGTTGAGGTTCGTCTCGAAATCCTCCGTGGACAAGTAAAAGACCCGGCGACAATAGCCATTCGTCGCGCGATGCTTGGGTGCGTCCTCCTGCAAGATCGCATAGCCGACGACCATCGCATCATAGGTCCCGAGTCGCAAACGGCCTCGTCGACTCTGGGCCGACCGAATCATACGTACTCTGACAAAGTCGAGGCACTCCAGTGGCACGAGCCAGCGGATGCTCGCCTCGTACGCCAGAGGGTCTCGCTTATCGAATTGTTCGGCGACGTCGCGATCAAGAACACGTACGATCTCACAACCGCCGTCCGGATGATCGAAGGTCTGTGTGCTGTTAGTCATGAGCATTCCCCCCCAATTGATGGATTGGGCATCCATGCGAAAACCAAGATGGTTCCGGCAATTCCCGTGCCAATGTGCGATGGCATCCATAAATCCCGTCGCCAACGTGTCTTACGAACAACGGGCGCCTGGCCCGTGGTGTACGAGAACGAGACAACCGTCCTAAATCGGGACAGTGTGCGAACGCGCGCCATACACGTATAGAAGGCATTTGCACATAGAACGTTTCGCACAAAACGGAGAAATCTTGCCGCGCCGTGGGTTGCTTTGGGGCGATACCGCCCAGCTAGTCAGCGTTTGACCAATTCACCGGCGCGGAGCAGGACAGCGCCTTCGGATCAAAAGAGCGGACGGCGATTAGTATCCGTGCTCTTCGGTGGGATAGCGTCCTTCCTTCACATCGTCGACGTAGTGTTCCACCGCATCTCGGATCGTATCGCGAAGTTGAGCGTACTGCTTGATGTACTTCGCCTCAAAGCCAGTGATACCGAGCATGTCGGGTGTGACCAAGACTTGGCCATCACAATGGGGACCGGCGCCAATCCCAATCGTTGGGATCTCGATGGACTCAGTAACACGCTGAGCTAACTCAGAAGGAATTGCCTCCAAGACGATTGCAAAACATCCTGCATCCTGCAATGCCTGGGCCGCCTCATAAACTTGCGTGGCCGATCGTTCATCCTTTCCTTGGACTTTCCAGCCGCCGAAGCGGTGCACCGATTGGGGTGTCAGCCCCAAGTGGCCCATCACAGGAATTCCCGCCCGCAGCACCCGCTTCACGAATGGCACCATCGCCCGGCCGCCCTCAACTTTTACGCCATGAACATGGCCGTCCTGCATTAGCTTGCCCGCATTTTCAATCGCTGCTTCAACTGTCACTTGATAGGTCAAGAATGGCAAATCGCCTATCACCATGGCTCGCGACGCACCTCGCGACACCATGTCTGCGTGGTAAACGATGTGCTCCAGTCGAACGGGAATGGTGGTTGCATGTCCACCAACCGCCATGCCGACAGTGTCACCGACAAGCAACAGATCGACGCCGGCTTCGTCGAGTACTTGTGCCATGAAATAGTCGTACGCCGTCAGCATCGTGATCCGTTTGCCTTTTCGTTTCATCCGCTGGAGGGAATCAACGTTTACTCGTTTGGCTTGGCTCATCGCTTGCTCTCAATTGTCGGGGAAGCCTGACTCATTTCAGATTGTATCGAATTTACCGCCTTTAATCTCAACGGAAGTTGTCAAGGACGGCGGAATCGTGTGCTAACTTTTCATGTCGGATTCAATGTGCTCAGAGAAGGCGAACAAAGACGTGGCAACCGGCATAATCCCAGGTGGAGGAACCCTCAACCAAATCGTGCGGCACGTCGGCCAGACTTTCCCGTTGCCGCCCGCCGCCTTGGGTGTTCTGGACATCATTCGCGGCTGTCGCGAAGGCCGACCAACGGCTGAAGCCGCCGGTCGCTCTGCAAGATTGTATCGAATCGGATCCCGAGCTGCGCGACAAGCTGCTACGGATCGTTAATCGTTCTTCTGCCGGCACTGCTCAAATCAACGACCTCGCGCAGGCAATTTTTGCTGACCCGTTCAGGGTTTCTGGTTTTGGGAGAGAAACCACTGCATCAGAAGCTCTGGTGAAGTTCATGCAGAATGGATACGAACCAACTGATAACTGGATGGACGATCTGTATAAGCAAAGAAAGAGATTCTTGGAGTTGGGATTCTTCAACACCAAGTACGCTCATGCTGAGGTCACAAAACCGTATCAGCATTTTGGTTGTCGGATCGACTGATACAAGACGGTTCAATCCTCGACGTCGAACGGCCCACGGAACTCGCGACAACGGATGCCGTGCCGCAGCTCGTTTCCGATAGCCCCCTTCCGGTTCAAGACTCAGCCGACGAACTAGATACGGCGCCGAGTGAACCGAGTCGTTCCCAACCTACCCACCGAAGCAAAACACAGTGGTGTCAGCGGCAACCACGTCACCGCGTCATGCGCCGGTCTCCCGCTTGACCCACG
>DUDC01000163.1:21497-100910 GCA_012959465.1 Planctomycetaceae bacterium | reverse complement strand
CGACAGAAGAGACGGCGACAGAAGAGACGGCGACAGAAGAGACGGCGACAGAAGAGACGGCGACAGAAGAGACGGCGTCGGCAGAAACGGCGACAGAAGAGACGGCGTCGGCAGAAACGGCGACGGCAGAAACGGCGACGGCAGAAACGGTAACCGACAAGAAACCAGCGCCACGAGCGTCCAAGAAAGAGGCTCGAGAACTTCGCCGCCGGGCTCGACGGGAAAAGAGACACAAGAAGCGAGAGAAGCTGATATCGGCATTCAAGGACTACTTCGATTTTAGCGAGAAGATCAGTAAGATCCCGCCTCACCGTGTTTTGGCGATCAACCGTGGTGATCGCAGCCGGGTTCTGCGAGTCAAGCTCGATCTCGATCCGACGCCTCTTCAGGAGCAAGCGGAGAAGATCCTCATTCCCGCCGATCATCCGCAACGCGAATTCCTCGTCCGCTGCTTGCGCGATGCACTCCACCGTCTGGCGACGCCGAGTATCGACCGCGAAGTTCGTCGCGAGTTGAACGACCAGGCCGAGTCGCGTGGTGTTGCCGTCTTTGTTCGAAACCTGCGGAACTTGCTGTTGCAACCACCCGTTCCCCAACGGAGGATCTTGGCGATCGACCCAGGTTATCGCAGCGGGTGTAAGTTGGCGATGCTCGACGAGTGCGGCAACGTTCTGGCCCACGACGTGGTATGCATTGTCGGAAAAACGGCGGATCTGCCAGGAGCGAAAAAACGGATTGCTGAGTGGGTACATCAATACGATGCCTCCGTCATCGCGATCGGCAACGGAGCTGCCTGTCGAGACACCGAGCAGCTCGTATCGACCCTGCTGGCGGATGAACTCAAGGATCACGACGTCGCCTACGCGATTACCAACGAGGCTGGCGCCAGTGTCTACTCGACCAGCTCAATTGGCCGTGAGGAGTTGCCCGATCTGGACCCTGTGACCCGTTCGGCCGTTTCTATTGGTCGGCGGCTACTCGACCCGCTATCGGAGCTCGTTAAAATCAACCCGGCCAATATTGGAGTCGGGCTCTATCAGCACGACGTCAAGGCCAAACACTTACGAGATTCATTGGATGCGGTCGTCGAATCATGCGTTAACTTCGTCGGCGTTGACGTGAATACGGCTAGTCCGGCACTTCTTTGTTACGTGTCGGGGCTGAATCAGCTTTCCGCTCGGCGAATCTACGAACATCGACAGGAACATGGTCCATTTGCTTCGCGATCCGAAGTGCTCAATGTTTCGGGTGTTGGCGAGGCGTCGTACGTGCAGGCCGCAGGATTTCTCCGTGTTGTTGGTGGTGAGAATCCGCTCGACGGCACTTGGATCCATCCGGAGAGTTATGAAACGGCTGGCCGAATTCTGGAGAAACTTGGTGTGGCAGTTGGCGAACCCATTGGGGATGTCGATGTGCCGGCGATGGCAAAAGAACTGGATGTCGGCGAACATTTACTCGCGGACATTTTGGCGGCACTGATTCGTCCCGGGCACGACCCCCGGCAGGATCTTCCCGCTCCAATTTTCCGTCGAGGCATCGTCAAACTGGAAGACTTGGAGTCGGGAATGGAGTTGGACGGCACCGTGCTGAACGTCGTCGACTTCGGTGCTTTTGTCGATATCGGACTCTCGGATAGCGGTTTGGTGCACATCAGTCGGCTGGCGAACCAGTACATCAAAGATCCGCATGACGTCGTGAGTGTAGGCGACGTACTCAAAGTCTGGGTCGTTGATGTCGACCAGAAACGCCGTCGCGTGTCATTGACGGCGATACAACCAGGTACCGAACGGGCTCCTCGACCTCCGCGCGGAAAAGGCCGCAAACCGGAAGCAAGCAGTCACTCAACGGGAGGTCGAGCGAACGAAAATCGACAGGACCAAAAATCGACCCAGCAACCTTCGAGAGGCAAACGTCAACGGTTTCAGAAATCGAAACCACCGGCACCAAAACACAAATCTCGCGAGTTCATCCAGAAAAAGAAAAAGGCTCCTCCCATCACCGAGGAGATGGCCGAAGGAAGCGAACCGATGCGATCGTTTTCGGACTTGGCGCAGTTCTTTGATGGTAAACCCGACGACCGACGCGATGACAAATAACTCTTTGCCAATTTAAAAAAGCAATATGGATTTCCCAGAAAAACTCCAGCGAGCCGTGAATCGTGGCCGCCAACGAAACGTCAAATCGAAAGAAGAAGCCAAAGCGCAAGCCCTCAATGACGACGAACTCAAGCGGTTACACTCAAAATTTCGCCTTGAGATCTCGGAGTACATCGAAACATGCGTACTCAAACTAGTCGACCATTTTCCCGGCTTCGCGAGCGAAATTGTGTTCGGTGAAAAAGGCTGGGGCGCGGCCGTCGCTCGGGATGATCTCAGTCTCGACCGGGGCCGTCGCAGCGCAAAATTCAGTCGTTTTGAGATCACCGTGCGCCCACACACCAGTCTACATGTACTGGATATCGCCGCCAAAGGAACAATTCAGAACAAGGAAATCTTGCAACGGCAATATTTCGAGCGGATAGAGGATGTTGAGAAAGAGCAATTCATCGAACGAATCGATCAATGGGTGCTCGACTATGCTGAATTGTACGCGTCGAAGGTGTAACGGTCTCACTCGGGAAAATGGATTTCCCCGTTGAGAAGATTGGTGTGCCAGTCCTGTAACGGTTTTTTCTGTTGGATCGGTTTTTTCTCGGGGCGATAGAGATGCGTCTTCCCGGTGATCGATCGAAGCGTCTCTAGACCTAGCACTCGCATGTCCATCGAATCGGATTCGAGCATGTCGACCAATTTCGCAGCGCCACCATCGTTAAGTTGTTGTGGAGTGTAACCACACAGCGAGCGGTACATGACCGTGGCGTCTTGTTCGCGGAGGCGCCCCAGCGCTGCCCGCACCTCCCTCGCTGACTCGGGTGAATAAGCGACTCGTTCGACGAGCGTGGCGACATGGTATCGCCAATAGGAATGTTGTCTCTGTTCGTTGAATGCCGATACCGCTTGGTCAAAAAATCCCAAGACGCTGAGCGATCGAATTGCCAGTGCGCTAACTTCGACTTGTCGAGCGTCGGCCTGTTCCATTAAGGCCAAATGGATCGGACGTTCCGTGTCCAAAAGCGGTTCGAGCTCACGCGAAGCCCGCAAGTCAATTTCCCTTAAATTTTGGCCGTCAACCCATGCGATCGGCTGCTCGACCGATTCCAAACTACCAATTCCTGAGCCCTGAAACATCAACACGGTACCGGCCTCGATCACGATCGGTGCCGCGTCCTTTGATTCGATCCAGTTAATCGTACCACTGGTCGTATGCAGCGAAATCACTTCCGTTCTCGAGCCGGTGAGTGGGTCGGCACTCGGTACAAGTCGGTGAGCTACCTTCACAGCAAGTGTCGCCTCGGGGTTGGCGAACGTCGCCGTTCCTCGGCGGCTGCCAAATTCGAGTTCGATTTTCGCTCCGGCGATTCCGGCCGTGTCCAACAGAAATCGCCCGTACTTGATCTGCAGAGTGCTGGTGCCGAAGTTGCGGTTCACAGTAACTTCGGCCGGGCCGACCATCGTCATCTGAACGCCCGTCGTTAGCGCCACTTGAGGACGGTACGTCGGCAACGTCAACAGACGACTGCCAGTTTGCAAAACAGTGCGGGGCCCCAGACGAGTCCAGTCGCCTGTCTCGTCGGACTGGTGACCGAGGAACTGAGGGCGAGCGCTGGCCAAATAGCGGCCGATCTCTGTCGCCGAGGGTTCAATTGGCTTAGGTTCCGTTGGCTTGGGCTCGGTTATTGTCGGCTCAGTCGGCATCGGCTCAGTCGTCGTTGGCTCCGTCGGCATCGGCTCAGTCGTCGTTGGTTCCGTCGGCATCGGCTCAGTGGTCGTTGGTTCGGTCGGCTTTGGCTCAGTGATATTCGGCTCCGGTTTCGTTATCGCTGGTTCGATCGTCTCGGCACCATTTTCCGCATTGTCTTTCGTCTTTCCGAGAATTGGGTCTGTTTCGTCATCATTGGTTTCCTTATCGCTCTCCCCGTTGCTAGCCGTGGAGACGGCTTCGGAGAACAGGCCACCAATAACGGGGTGGTCACTTGTGAACGGACCGAGAGCGCGCAAACCGGCAACGACCAACAAAAGCGTCAACGCGACAACCATGGCCGCGGCCTTCCAATTCCAAGGTCGGTGGCGGAGATAGTCGGGAATTTCTGCCCGAACCTTGACTGCAGTCGCCGCCGCTGGCGCGTTTGCCGCCGCACCACCACCCGCTGATTCGGCTTTTCCCAGTGCGTAGATTCGTTCGCGAACCTCCGGTGCGACCTCGGCTGGTTTTGTAAGGACCAGCCAGACAATTTGATGGCAAGTCGCCGCCTCGGCCAATTGCACGTCCGACTCCAAACAGACTCGTTCAAAATCAGTGATGCGGTCTGCTGCCAGTGTGTTGTCGAGGTACTCGGCAACCGTGTTGGCGTCGCCACCCATGCCTCGTCCGTCGATTGGTGGCGCAGAGAGTCGGAGTTTACGGGTCGCGCTGCGAATTCGATGAACCAGTCCGCTTGCTCTCTCGCTGGTCTCCAGCTTCTGACGAATCGCCTTGGCGTCCTTTTCGGGCAGTATTTCGTCTAAGTACGCCAACAGCGTGCGTAGTGTCAAACGCATGGAATCCGCCTCGCTGACAAGTGCCATGTGGGAGGCACTAACGCAAGTGCCGTCGTCTACTCTCGTTAGTGGCTGGAGTAGCCGGCTTTCGTACCAAGCGGAGGGTTATTTTTCATAAATTCGTGCGCAGAACGACCGACTTGCGAACAGTTGTTGACGAAAAAGAGACCAAGCCAAAAATTGCCCCCCCTAATTGAAGGGCGGCCACGACGCCCGGATGCAGTCGTTGCCAGCGATCCTGTCGCCTTGCCCACGTACGTCCCTGCTCGGACAGGGTCGGCTGCGAAAGCCAAGTCGCCCGCTCCCAACCGTGGACGGTCCGACGCCAAGGAGCGGAGTGAACTTGGGGGACCATTACAAACAACAGCAGGCAGACGAGAATTAGACTTTTCATACATTCCAGGGAATGCAAAGCGGAGACCGAATTGGGGCGAAACGCCTGATAATGTTCTTAAGTTATTGTTATGAAAAGGTTTGCGAAATATCAATGAGCGTGCCAGCAGACGTTGCATTCTGAGGTCATTGTCGCATTTCGGCCACGTATGTCGTTGGACCTATCGCAAGACCCCAAAAACGGCAGCCCGATCCTGAATGCCGGGAGCAAGTTGGTACCGCCGCACGTCGTTCCATCTCGTGCACCATCAGCGCCAAAGTCAACGGATTCGTCCCGACTGGGATACGTCCGCTGATCGGTCAATTTCTTGTCGAATCCCGGAAGTTAAAGCCGTCCCACTGGCGCCTGGGATTTGATTCGACTACAATGAAGATCGCGTGAGTTGTGGTTCTAGCCACAGCTTTTCAGCAGCATGTTTCAACGACAGACGAGGTCCGACACCTTTGGCCCGAGACTCGATGTGGGACGGTTCCAGTGCGATCCGAATTGGCATACAGCGTCGAAAGGCAACACCACCGCCGGCAAGTGCGGGAGGCAGAGGGCTATTTGGCGTTGATCAGCCCACCTGCTCGTTGGGGAACGCTCGATCCGACCATTCGTAACCGACTTGCTCGTCGCGCCCTCAATCGCTTGGAGGGACTTTCCGGGTTGTCAGGCGATGGTGGTCAGGTCGATTATCTTCGTGGCCGCGCGTATTGCGCGATGCGGTCGTATCCCGCCGCGATTCCGTACCTTGAAATTGCTGCTGGGCAGGACCCTCCTCATGTGCAGGCAAGCATCAGTCTGGGCCGGTGCTACAAGCGTCTCGATCGCATGGACCTAGCAATTTCGGCGTTGGAACCAGTGGTCGGAGCGGAGTCACACCAGGGCATCGTCCTGTACAACCTGGCCTGTTATTGGAGTTTGGCCAACCAACCAGAACAGGCCGTACACTATCTGGCGAAGGCGATTGATTTTAGACCATCGTATCGCCAGGCGATTGCCGACGAACAGGACTTCGAACCAATTCGACGTCACCCGGCATTTATTTCGCTAATGACCGTCGTCATTTAGCTCGGGTCGGCAAGTACCCATGAGGGCCGGTATCCCGTCAAGTAAATTTAGATAAAATGGGTATATTAAGAAAAGGCATCTCGTCTCATTAAGGTCTCTGTCGAATTTGAAAGAGAACGCAACGTGCATTTCTCAAGTGATTTGGATTTGTGGCTATTTGTTTCCAGCACTAGAATGACGACGAAAACCGGATGGACCAACTTGTTGTGGCGGGTTCCAGACGGGGGAAGAAGACCTTATGGTGGGAAACTATACTGTTCCCATACTACAGCTAGATATTCCGTTTGGAGCAGACACAGGTGCAGCTAAGCATTTCGGCTCGACATGGCCAATTGACCGAATCCACTCACGAAAAGATCCAAAACCGGGTGGAAAAACTGGTCCGTTTCTTCGATCGAGTCACCTCGATTGTCGTGACCGTGGACCTGGAACACAGTCAATCGCCGGAAGTAGAAGTGTGTGTGTCTGTGGAGCTTGCGGAGGATCTTGTTGCAGCAAACAACGGTAGCAATGTTCTCGCCGCCCTCGACAGTGCGACACGAAAGATGGAGCAACAGCTCCGAAAACACAAGGAGAAACTAACCGGCCATCGTTCTACTGGCGTCAGGGAGCTACAGCTGCCCGACGACGAGGAAGAATAGACAGTTCGAGACTGCCAACTCGATCTCACTGGCGCGAAAATATCGGACTTTCTGTTTGATGGGAACCCTATCTGATGGGAACCTTCGCAGAGACATCGATGAGCGGCAGCGACGGGACGAGTGCCGGTCAAAACGGCCCCGTGGCCCTTGTGACGCACTATCCATGCGCGGCATTTTAGAAAGACACGTGCGAGGACTTTATTAAATGAAATTCAATGACTTTGTTTGTACTTCAGCCATTTGCGCGGACCTTCAAGCTGACGAGAAAGAGGCGGTGATCGCCGAACTCGTCGCCAGCTTGGTGGAGTCGGGGCAGGTGTCGGCAGACGATCGCGACAGCATCGTCCAGGCCATCATGAAACGTGAAGAGTTGGGCAGCACGGGGATCGGAAAAGGGGTTGCGGTTCCACACACGAAGCATCCCAGCGTCGACCGGCTAGTTGGGACAGTGGGAGTCAGCGCCGAGGGCGTCGACTTCAACAGTCTTGACGGTGAAAAAGTCCTGTTGTTCTTCATGTTGCTCTCTCCACCGGACCGGCCGGGCGATCATCTGCGTGCCCTTGAGAGTATTTCGAAACAGCTACGAGATGACACATTCTGCAAATTCCTAAAACAGACCAAGACGGCTGAAGACATTCAATTGCTGTTGGAGGAAGCCGATAACAACCAGTTTGTATCCTAGGCATCACGATCTGCGTGGTGTCCGCGGCTGAAAGCGTGTGACCAAGTGAGCGCGTGAACAAGCCGGAGGGCATACGGTGAAATCAATGTCGGAGCAATCCACATCCAAGGAGGTGGTTATTACAAACCCGCAGGGGTTGCATGCGCGGCCTGCGCACGCATTTGTCACCTTGGCTAGCCAATTCGAGTCGCAGATTGAAGTGATCAAGAGCGACGAGTCAGTGAACGGTAAGAGTATCCTCTCCATTTTGACACTGGGAGCTTCACAGGGAACGAAACTCCAGATTAGAGCGAGTGGAATTGATGCAGCGGAAGCCGTCATCGCATTGACCGAATTGGTCGAACAGGGATTCGACGAAGTGGAGACCGAGGCCAGCTGAGCTCTGCGGTACCGAAACAAGATGCGAGGTGGGACGCCCACTCCGCAGGTTTCGGACCTGCATAGGTATGAAAACACTTTATGGAATTCCCGTCTCTCCCAATGTCGCCATTGGTGAGGCGCTAATTATCGACAACGAGCGGTTTCGCATTCCGCAGCGATTCGTCGTCCACGACGCCGTCGAGGACGAATTGGATCGCCTCAATGCGGCCCTTGCGGCGGTAAGTAGCGAGATCGCGGGCAATCGAGATCTGATCAGCGACCGCATCGGCCCGCAGTATGGCGCGATTTTTGCCGCGCATTTGCAGATGCTGAGTGATCCGCAGCTGTTGGACGAACTGCGCGGGCACATCATCAATCAGCAATACTCGCCCGAATATGCCGTGAGTTTGACACTCCGTCGATATGCCAAGGTAA
This sequence comes from Planctomycetaceae bacterium, assembly GCA_012959465.1. Lineage (GTDB taxonomy): Bacteria > Planctomycetota > Planctomycetia > Pirellulales > Pirellulaceae > UWMA-0346. The sequence goes on along the minus strand of DUDC01000163.1, from coordinate 92,708 downwards.
TCCAAGATCTGGGTGACGGATATTTGGCCGAACGGGCTGATGATCTGTTCGATTTGGAACGAAGCCTATTGGCGAATTTGCTCGGGCGTCGTCGTGAGGAACTCTCCCATCTGGCCGCGCCAGTGATTGTGTTGGCCCACGACTTGACTCCCAGTGAAACGGCCAGTCTCAGCAAGCGTTTTGTATTGGGGTTTGCCACCGAGGTCGGCGGGGCTGGCGGTCACACGGCGATTGTGGCGAAAGGTCTGGAGATTCCCGCGGTGGTTGGTTTGGGCCGATTCCTGCTGGAGGTATCCGGCGGCGACATGTTGATTGTCGACGGCGAACAAGGTGTGGTGATCGTGCGACCAGACGAGGAAACTCTGGTTCGTTATCGGGAAGTGGTTGCTCGTCGGAAAGACGACGTCCGCATCTTGTCAACTCTACGTGACCTGCCGGCCGAAACGTTGGATAAGCAGACGGTGAGGATTTATGCGAACATCGAATTTCCCAGCGAGGTGACTGTTTGTCGCGAGCGCGGGGCGGACGGTGTTGGCCTGTATCGCACGGAGTTCCTCTACCTATCCAGCGACGACGAGCCGTCGGAAGAAACACACTATTCTGCCTACAACGATGTCGTCACGGCGATGGACGGAAAACCGGTCGTGTTTCGCACGTTGGACTTGGGCGCTGACAAATTGGGGCGAGTTCCCGCTGCGGCTCAGGAGGAAAAGAACCCTTTCCTCGGTCTGCGTAGCATTCGCCTTTCGCTGCGGCATGTCACGCTGTTTCGGGTCCAGCTGAGCGCCATACTTCGCGCCAGCAGTGGTGGGAATGTGAAAGTGATGTTCCCCATGGTTACCACGTTGGATGAAATTCGTCGGGCAAAAATGGTGCTTTCCGATGCGATGGAGGATCTGGAGGAAAAGGGGATTGATTTTGACAGGAACATCGAAGTCGGAATGATGGTGGAGGTTCCCGCAGCCGTGATGATGTTGGATCGCTTTCTTCCGGAAGTCGACTTCGTCAGCATCGGGACCAACGACTTGGTTCAATACGCCCTGGCCGTGGATCGCACGAACCAGGAGGTATCGGATCTCTACCAGGAGACAGATCCAGCCGTGCTTCGATTGTTGAAAATGACCATCGATGCCGCGCATGAGCACGGCAAGATGGTTAGTCTCTGTGGGCAGATGAGCGGCAATGCGCACCACACGGCCCTGTTGTTGGGGATGGGTCTGCGAGACTTTAGCGTGCCCCCAGCATCGATCCTGGAGGTCAAACGGGTGCTTCGATCGGTGAATTTGAGCGACTGTGAATCAATTGTCGCTCGAGCATTTGAGATGGAAAGCGCAAGAGAAGTGGATCAGTTCTTGCGATCGGAAACGAAGCGGCTGATCCGCGATCATCGTAAATCGTCTCCCATCGAGAAGACTGTGGGAGGCCGTGGTTAAGGACATGGCAGATAACGGCATGACGGGAATTCGAGTCCGAATACGATTTTGCAAGGGTGGCGATTTGCGACTGCTCAGCCATCGTGATCTGCTCCGCCTGTTGGAGCGACTATTCCGCCGTGCCGGACTCGAGTTGGCCATGAGTCAGGGCTTTCACCCGAAACCGAAGATGAGTTTCCCGTCGGCTTTGGCCCTCGGAATTGTGGGGCAAAGGGAAGTGATGGAGTTGGAGTTGGCTCGCGACTATGAGATGGACGAACTCCTGGTGCTACTTAACGAACAGGCACCCTCAGGCCTGGTGTTCACGGAACTGACACAGTTACCACAGGCACGCAAAGCCCAGCTCGTCAAAACTGAATATGCGGTCGAAATCCCGTCGTCGAGACGCGAGGCGATCGAGGCGGCGACAGGTCGATTTCTGGACGCTCCAGAGTGGCTGGTCGAACGCCAGAGCAAGAAGAAAAAGAACCGGTCTCGGTCGCGAGGAGCGGCTGAGGTGAAGACGATTGACCTGCGAGCCGGAGTCGAGAAACTGTGGCTTGATAAAGACCAATTACGCATGACACTGCTTGAGATCCGTGAAGCGGGTGTCCGCCCTCGTGATGTACTCGAGGCCTTGGAGGCCGTCGATGTGGAGCGCGATGGGGCGACACTGATTCGCACCGATGTGATTTTGAGCGTTGAGTTGCCGGGCGCCGAAGATGCGGACGCCCCCGTTATTGCAGCTCAAACCGAATAACAATGCCAAAGGAAATAGACGGATTATGAGAAAGGAAATGTTGATTAACGTTTCGCAGCCGGAAGAATGCCGGATTGCGATCATTGAAGACGGTGTTCTGGAGGAACTCTGCATCGAGCGTGCGAGCCAAGACAACTATGTCGGCAATATCTACAAAGGGCGGGTGGTTAACTTGGAGCCGAGTATCCAGGCGGCATTCGTCGACTTTGGTGTAGGTCGAAACGGGTTCTTGCACATCAGCGATGTGGAGCCGCAGTATTTTCGACAGGGAGGCTACGATCCAAAGCAGCTGATCGGTGAGGACGGCGACGGCCGCCGTCAACGACCCGGTGCTCGACCGCGTGTCAAACCTCCGATTCAGGAGATTTTTCGGCGTGGTGATGAGGTGATCGTGCAGGTGATCAAGGAGGGGATTGGTACCAAAGGCCCAACGCTTTCGACGTACGCCAGCATCCCCGGTCGCTATTTGGTCTTGATGCCCTCACTCGGTCGCGTCGGCGTCTCCCGAAAAATCGAAGACGACGAGGCAAGGAGAAATCTGCGTAAAATCTTGTTGGAGCTCAATCCTCCGAAAGGCCTCGGGTTCATCGTCAGAACAGCCGGCCAAGAACGGACTCGCAAAGAGCTCTCACGCGACATGGCCTACCTGTTGCGGCTCTGGAAGGTCATTGTTCGCCGCATCAAGAACACTCAGGGACCCGGGGACATCTACGAAGAGAGTGATATGATCATCCGCACGATTCGGGACATTTTTAGTTCCGATGTCGATGCGATCTATATTGATCAAGAGGCTGCCTACGAGCGGGCAAAAGAGTTCTTGCAGCTAGTGATGCCTCGGTTTGTCAACCGCTTGCACCTCTACGATGGCAAAGAGCCGCTGTTCCACAAGTATCACCTCGACTCTGAAATTGCCCGGATTCACAAACGCGAGGTAAAGCTGCCTGAGGGCGGGTCGATCGTGATCGACCCCACCGAGGCCCTCGTGGCTATCGACGTCAATAGCGGCAGCTTTCGCGCTGACGGCAATGCGGAGGAAACGGCCTATCGGTTGAACCTGACTGCTGCCAAGGAGATTGCCAGGCAATTGAGGCTACGAGACCTCGGTGGCGTGATCGTCAACGACTTTATCGACATGCGACGGGAAACGCATCGCCGCGCCGTAGAGCGTGCCCTGCGGGACGCTATGAGCCGTGATCGAGCGAGGACCAAGATTCTCCGCACCAGCCCCTTTGGGCTTGTCGAGATGACCCGGCAGAGGATTCGGCCAAGCCTGAAGACGAGTGTGTACGCCGATTGTCCCTGCTGTAGTGGCCGCGGAGCCGTGAAGACGGCCGAGAGCATGTCCATCGAAGTGGTTCGCATGCTGATGCTCGCCGGTCAGAAACCAAAGGTCTCGCGAGTGACGGTGCGTGTGAACGACGAGGTGGCATCCTACCTAAACAACACCAAACGGCGCGACATTACCGGACTGGAGGAGGAAGGCGGCATGCACGTGCAAATTCTGGGCACGGAGGGCTTATTCCCCGAGCATGTGGAGTTCGACTGCCGGGACAGTGACGGTCGGGAAATCGCCTTCAACTGAACCCCAAAAATACTCCTTTGGGGTCGACGGACGTTATGGTGGGCGGTAAATTGAGTGGTTTGCCGCAGGAAAACCAATCAACTTGGGTGTCGTTTTTAAAGAAACGGTGTTGAGTCATGTACGCAATCGTTGCTGATAGTGGGCAGCAGTTTCGAGTGGAAGAGGGGCAAGAGTTGCGAATCGACTATCGCGACGGTGCCTCCAAGGGCGACGAGTTGGTGTTTGACCGCGTCTTGATGGTATCGGGCGAGGATGGCGTGAAAATCGGTAAACCGGTTGTCGACGGCGCTTCCGTGACCGCTGAAGTGGTTGGCGTTGAGCGGGGCGACAAGGTGACCGTGCAGAAGTTCCGCCGCCGTAAGAACTCGCGACGGAAGACTGGGCATCGGCAGATTTACACGACCGTTCTCATCAGTGCCATTAACAACTGACGAATCGGTTGTCTTCGCCGATCGTCTACGTTCTGAGTGCTTTTCGCCATAGCGACTACAAATTCGAATCCGCCTGCTGACGAACCGTCAGCGGGCGGATTTTTTTTGTACCGATCAGACCCTACAGACGCCGTCTAAAAGCTCGATGTTTTTTTAAAAAAATGCGACAGTCAAGAAAAACATTTGCGTTTTGAAACGGATGACCGTAAGTTAATCGCTCACACCGTTTTAATGTCGATTGGAGGACTCGAACGGGCCTCCTGACACCGAGTGCTGAATCTTCCTAAGTCTTCTCTAGATAAGCACCTGCCGCAATCGAAAAATAGTGTTTGACGTGAAGGGCGTTTTTTGTAGACTTTGGCTCCTACTCTAAATGTTGTGCCCTCGACTGCCGAGAGGTACAACATGTGGTATCTATAGGAGCTATTTTTCTTTTCTTGCCGAACCTGCTGGAGGGAGCATTTCGGCCGACCGATGGTATACTAATGTATACTAATTTCCTCATTGGTACGTGTCACTGGGTGGATTGGCTCAGGAGTGCAGTGGCACGATGGAACGAGCTTTGCGAAGCAACATAAGAATGAAGGAGCTGCAAGGATGGCAAGCGTGCAGACGCCAATGTCGGGTTCGTCCTCGGACCAACAATCGTCCTCTTCCAATCGGATTCGTATCGAGAGTCTTTTCTGCCCGACGGAAGCAAGCGACCCGTTTGACACAGTGACCTGGAAGGTCCGGTCAGCGGCAATCAAAGATGAAAACGGCGGGGTTCTGTTTGAACAGACCGGCTGTGAGCTACCCGAAGCGTGGAGTCAATTGGCGGCCAACGTAGTGGTAAGCAAGTATTTCTATGGCGAGGTGAATACGCCCCAACGCGAGACGAGTGTCCGGGACCTCATCGGTCGAGTGGCACGAACGATAGCGAACTGGGGCATTGAGGACGGCTATTTTGTCAGCGACGAGGATGGCGAGCGGTTTTACCGCGAGCTGACTTGGCTCTGCCTCCATCAACACGGCGCGTTCAATTCACCCGTTTGGTTCAATGTGGGTCTCTTTCACAAATACGGTGTGCGAGGAGCAAAGTGCAACTGGCACTGGGATTCGGTCAAGGGAGAAGCGTACCAACCCCAGAATCCCTACGAATTTCCACAGGCGTCGGCGTGCTTCATCCAAAGTGTTGAAGACAATATGGAAGACATCATGCGTCTGGCGACGAGCGAGGCGATGTTGTTCAAATTCGGTTCTGGTACGGGGACGGACTTGTCCACGATCCGCTCGAATCGTGAAAAGCTCTCCGGTGGTGGCAAACCATCGGGACCGTTGTCATTCATGCGGGTATACGATCAGATCGCCGCGGTGGTCAAGTCGGGCGGTAAAACGCGCCGCGCCGCGAAAATGCAGTCGTTGAAGATTTGGCATCCGGACATTCTAGAATTCATCGAATGCAAGTGGAAAGAAGAACAGAAGGCTCACGTTCTCATTGAAAAAGGTGGCTACGACGCCAACTTCAATGGTGAGGCCTATAGTTCGATCTTGTTCCAGAACGCGAACTTGTCAGTGCGAGTCACGGACGAGTTCATGGATACGGCGGAACAAGGCGGTCAGTGGACGACTCGATTCGTCAGTCAAAAGGAGGACGGGCCGACACATGACGCAAAGGACCTGTTGAAGCGGATGGCGGAATGCGCATGGCATTGTGGCGATCCCGGCGTGCAATATGATTCGACCATCAACCACTGGCACACGTGTCCCAATTCAGGGCGAATCAACGCCAGTAATCCATGTTCGGAATACATGTTCCTCGACGATACGGCATGTAATCTAGCCAGCGTCAATTTGATAAAATTCCGAAATGATGACGGCACGTTTGACGCGGAGAGGTTTACGGCTGCCTGCCGTATCTTCTTTGTCGCTCAGGAGATACTGGTTGATCGAGCCAGCTACCCGACAAACGAAATTGCCAAGAACAGCCACGCTTTCCGTCCACTCGGATTGGGGTATTCCAACCTCGGTAGCTTGCTCATGTCCTCCGGCATCCCCTACGATTCTCCGGAAGCGTATGGGTTGTGCGGTGCGATTACGTCTCTGTTGCACGGTGCAGCAAACCTGACCAGTAGTGAGTTGGCCGAGGCGGTCGGTCCTTTTGATGGTTATGCCGAGAATCGTGATCCGTTCCTCCGCGTGATGGAAATGCATCAGAACGCGGTTGAAGAGATTGATGAATCCGCACCGAAAGCTTTGAAAGAGGCGGCGCAAAAACTGTGGGACACTGTGTTGGCGAGCGGCCGAAAGCACGGTTTCAGGAACGCCCAAGCGACGGTCTTGGCGCCCACGGGAACCATTAGTTTCATGATGGATTGCGATACAACGGGCATCGAACCGGATATCGCATTGGTCAAGTACAAACAACTCGCCGGTGGCGGGATGTTGAAAATCGTCAATCGGACGGTACCGCGAGGTTTAAGTGCCCTGGGGTACAACGCGGCGCAGATCGATGCGATTGTTCAGTACATCGATAAGGAGGATACGATCGAGGGCGCTCCAGGATTGAAAGACGAGCACCTCTGTATCTTTGATTGTGCCTTCCAAGCTGCCAAGGGTGTGCGGAGCATCAGTTGGCGGTCTCACATCCGCATGATGGCGGCGGCACAACCGTTCCTCTCCGGAGCTATTTCGAAGACGGTAAACATGCCGGCAGAAACGACGCCGGACGATATCGCCGAGGCCTACACCTGGGGCTGGAAGCTTGGTTTAAAGGCGATCGCAATTTACCGAGATGGGTCGAAACAGAGCCAACCTCTTTCGACGAATACGGAATCCAGCAAGGCGGAAGCTGCGGAGGTGAAGCCTCGTCCACGCCGCGAACGGCTGCCAGATACTCGTCAGTCGATCACTCACAAATTCAGCGTGGGTGGACATGAGGGGTACATCAACGTCGGCCTCTATCCAGATGGTCGGCCGGGCGAGTTGTTCATTACGATGGCCAAAGAGGGTAGTACGATTGGCGGATTGATGGACAGTTTCGGCACGGCCATTTCACTGAGCATGCAGTATGGTGTGCCGTTGGAAGTGTTGGTCAATAAATTCTCACACACTCGGTTCGAGCCGATGGGCCACACAACGAACCCGGATGTGCGAATCGCCAAGAGCGTGGTCGACTACATCTTCCGGTGGTTAGGTGTGCAATTCATGCCCGGCTACCGCGAAGCGAGCAACGGCCTGCCTGTCAAGGAAGAGTCGGTCAGCGAGTCGGCGGAGCCTACGATAGTCAAGTCGTCGGCATCGACAATTGCTGTACCTTCGAATGGCAATGGTAAGGCGACCGCGAGCGTGGATGCAGATTTGTTGGAGCGAGCGGGAGCGGCCATGGCAGCCCCTGTAGGCTCGCGCACCGCGCAGTTCGCGCGTTTTCAGAGTGACGCGCCGAGTTGCGACAATTGTGGGGCGATCACCGTGCGAAACGGTAACTGCTACCTCTGTCACAATTGCGGAAACAGTATGGGTTGTTCGTAGATGGACCTATGGGCTGGATGCCCCGAACAACCCGCCGAAAACTAAAAAGCGGCCGAGCGTGAGCTCGGCCGCTTTTTCAATGATCGGCAGTTCGCTGTCTGATGACGACCTACTTGGTGCGTCGAGAGACGGCGTCAGCACTTGGGAAGTCCTTCGGGATCGGGAGTGTCACCTTGCCCGTTGCAGCCCATTCGGTACCGCGTTGCAGGCAGGTGATGAAGCCGACGCAATCCTGCGAGTATTCCGCATGACCCATCGGCGTGTGGAAAACGCGTCCTTTGCCGTAGTCGACTGTCATCAACATCGGTTCATGTCGGCCTGTTCCACCTTTGTCTGTTGAGGCGTGGGCCGTTGCCAAAATGTGCATGTTTTGACTGGGGCCCCGAAGTTGGTCGTAGAGTTCGTCCTTGCTGTGCATCCAAGCGGTCGGCATTCCCTTGGTGATTGGGTGGGAATCGTCGCGAACAATGATCTGGAACGGATGTTGGGAACCGTGATGACCACCTCGTCCCGGAGATGGATCGCGAACGGTGTTCCCTTTTCCGTCCAGGTAGACATACGGCCCCGATGACTCATTGCGACCGCCCCATCCGCCGAGGCCGATGATTTGGTTGTACTCACTCCACTTGCCGAACGCATTATTGGCCGCGTGAATCACTACAAAACCGCCACCTTCTTTGACGAACTGAACAAACGCCTGTTGAGTCTCTGCGGGCCATGCCGCGCCGTTGTAATTCGAAATCACCACGTCGTAGTTCGAGAATTTTGGTTTGAAGTCGGCGTCCGTTCCCTTGGGTTTGGTGGTGGCCACGTCGACCGTGAACCGGTCCGTCTCTTCCAGAAATGCCGTCATCATTTCGGTCGTCTTCGGCCACACTCCGTGGTTGTTCTGGCCTTCGACGATAAGCGCCGAAATCTTGTCTTCGGCAATTGAAACGCTAGCCAACGCGACGAAAACGAGGGCGAACAGAGATGCGGCGATCTTGCTGCGATACATGGTAATGGTCTCCAAACGAAAGTAGGGTGGCCGGTTGTTACTTGTCGACGGTCTGGTAGGTCCGCGATTCGTCGTGCGCCGGAATCGTCACAGTGTAGCTTTTACCGTTCGCGGCGACCGACAAGTGGATATGGTTGCCAGTCACTTCTTTACTGCGGTTGGCGATGAACGGAACTTCGACGTTATTCATCTGGCCGTCGGGCCGCTCGTTGCGATGAAGTTGATAGATGGCTTGGATCGATTTCGTTGCCTTTAAGTTCGCGAACACATCGGGCATGCAGCCTTTGGTCTTGCCATTGTTCATGATGGCGACATGTGGTTGCAGGGCGTTCAACAGCACCGGGTTATTACTGGACGCCAGACCATGGTGTGTGACTTGATACACGTCGACTCGGCCCACCACATTCTTCGGACAGACCAAGCGGAATTCCTGATTCCAGGTGAGGTCGCCCCCATCGTAAAATCGAAATGAACCAAATTCGAGCAATGTCACAACGCTATTCGCGTTGTCGGATCCGTCGCGGTCCTTCGGGCGGTGAGCGGCACACGCTGCGCAATTCGGAACATCTGGGCCAGCGGCAATAAACTGTTTTCTGGTTCCCAGGCACTGAAGACTGACCGGCAGTGACGTAACACCCTGCCGCAACGAGAGTTTGTCGCCGGGGTTGATGACTCGGCGAGCGGCCGCGTCAAATTCCCAATAGGGTTTACCGGGATCATTCGGCATGCCATCGAAGACGCCGTTGTCGTGAACGGTGCCGATGGGAATCAGGGTGGCAAGCGTCGGGGCACCGCCAAAGTGATCGCGGTGATAGTGCGTTGTGATCAGGTGATCGATCCTACGAAGGCCCGCTTCTTTGGTCGCCAGCTGCACAATCCGGTTCGGGTCGCGATAGCCAGGGTTTCCCGAATCGATCAACACGGATTCACCGGCCGGCGTGACGATCAAAGTCGCCGCGCCGCCTTCTACGTCGACCCAATAAATGTCCAGGCGGCCATCTTTCTCGCCTGCCCAACCGTACGATGCTGTAGCGAGGACGATAGTGAGCCAAAGCGTGCGTCGGTCTTTGAACATGTTCAATCCTGCTTCTTGTTTGTAGGTGCGAGTGCGATTCGCCGGTCACACAGTATAACTGAACGGACTTGGCGGCAACTCACCGGGGCACCGAAGAGATCTCGCGTGGCGACGCCGTGAATACAGATTCTCGCTCGCTTCCGTTTCGGGATTCATGTCGGACACCGAGCCGAGGGATGTGTGGCGCTATTTCTCTTCGATCGGCCGATCGTAAATGCGATACGACTTGGAGAGGATCGCACCGCCCCGTTTGAGTGTCTTGTACGACAAGTGATTGCTTTCCAGGACCCAGGAGAATTCAGCTTCCTGAATGCCCCACTTTAGGATGTCGGGTACCAACCTGGAGAGAGCGACCAAGCCGACGCCCCACCGCTGGTACTCGGGTATCACATTCGTACTCAACAAACGAATCCGCTTAATGGCTTTGCGGTTGAAGAGTAAACGAAAGAAGCCGAATGGAAAGAGCCGTCCATTGATGAGCTTAATACGCGGATTGTAGTCGAGTAGTCCGAACACTGCGGCAATGGGTTTTCCGTCCACTTCACAAATCGTGGTCAATTCGGGAACGATCAAGTGTTTCAACGACTTGCTTACATGGTCGATTTCGGCTTCTGAAAGCGGCGTGAATCCCCACGTGCCGCCCAGCGATTGGTTGTAGATGTTCAGGAACAGTCGAACATCTTCGTCAAACCGACTTCGACTCAACGGACGCATCTTAATGTTGAATCGTCGCGTCGCTTCCCGAATCACGAAGTCGAGTTTCGTGTCCAGGGTTTCGAGCATGTCGACGTGTCCGTCGAATGAGAAGAGATCTTGTGCTTTGACGAATCCGGCCTGTTCAAATAGAGCTGGATAGTAAGGGTGATTATAGGTCATCATGAAAGTTGGTGGTGTGTCAAATCCATCGGTCAATAGACCCACTTCGTGATTCAGTGAAGGGTTGACCGGACCGCGTACCGTGTCGAGCCCGCGTTCCTTTAGCCAAGCGGCTGCCGCATCAAACAGGCCATTGGCAACGTCCGGTTCATCGATCGACTCGAAGAATCCCACGAAGCCGATCTTGTCGTTGTAACGGCGGTTGTGTTCGAGATTGGTGATGGCGGCGATTCGGCCGACGGCCTTACCGTTTTGTGTTGCCAAGAACACCTGTACTTCGTTTCGGTCGTAGAACGGGTGCTTCCGGAAACCCATTAACTCCAACTGGTTTTGTCGCAGCGGTGGAATCCAGTTAGGATCGTTGTGATACAATTTCCAAGGGAGGTTAAACGCGGCCTTCCGCTCCGTTCGCGTGTTGACAGCTTGAATAACGGTTTCGACCATCTGTTGGCTCGCTCTCGGGGATCTGTTTAGCCTATCGTCCTTACAAAAAGGTAGGCTGGTGAGCAATTTACCACAACCACCGTCAGGTGGACGCAATTATCAAATGATCGATTCGAGCTCGCTCCACTTCGGTTTCCGAGCTCTTGGTGGGAGTTTCGGGAATGAAGACATTGGTGACGGGCGCCACAGGGTTGTTGGGAAACAACGTTGTGCGAACCCTGCTCGACCAGGGGAAACACGTCCGGGCGTTGGTCCGCAGAACATCGAACTCACGTCCTTTAGAGGACCTGGACGTCGAGCTGATCACAGGCGACATTACCGACCCGGCAAGTGTTGAAGAGGCGGTGAAGTCGACGACGGGAGTTATTCACTGTGCGGGACTCGTGCAAATTGGATCCACGAATCCGGCAAAGCACGATCAAATCAATCACTTGGGGGCGGTCAACGTCGCTGAGGCCTGCCAAAGGCTCGAAATTCCACTCGTGCACGTTTCCACGGTGGATGCACTAGGAATTGGCGCGTGGGACGAACCGGCAACCGAAACAACCGCTCGGAATGGTTTTGAGCAATGCCCCTACGTAAAAAGCAACAGGGCGGCGGACCGCCGCATCTGCGATTTGGTGAAGCGGGGCCTCACGGCAACGATTGTCTACCCAGGATTCATGCTCGGTCCATGGGATTGGCGACCGTCGTCCGGGAAGATGTTATTGAGCGTGGCCGAGCGATGGAAGCCGTTTGCGCCTGCCGGTGGTGTCAGTCTGTGCGACGTCCGCGATGTCGCTTTGGCGATCGTCACGGCCTTGGAACACCTTCATGTTGGCAAGACGATTTGTGAGATACCGAGTCGCTACATTCTGGCTGGTGAGAACATAACGTATCTTGAGGTATGGCGTCTCTTTGCCAGAGTGTCCGGTGGCCGAGGACCGATCTACTGGAGCGGGCCGTTAATGCGAATTGCGGCGGGGAGCTGGGGGGACTGCTGGGGAAAACTCACAGGCAACGAGCCGGACGTGAATTCACTGGCGGTGCGGATGTCTGGTCAGCCGCATTATTTCTCCAGTGAGCTAGCCGTACGGGAATTGAATTACCGCATGAGCTCTGCTGCAGAGGCGGCTGCGGCGGCTTGGAAGTGGTTTGTCGACAACGGGTACACGCATCGTTCGGTTTGATTGCATGCACGACATACTAGTCACCGGCGCTAGCGGGTTCATCGGAGGGCACTTGGTCCGTGAGCTGGTTGAGCGGGGCACGCATGTCAGGTGTCTTCTTCGCCCAACATCTAATGCTGCTGATCTGGATGATCTCGATATTGACCGTGTGTCGGGCGACGTCCTTCACGCCTCATCGATTGTCGACGCGCTCGATGGGATCGACACGGTGATTCATCTTGCCGGGTTAACAAGGGGAGTCGACGTTGGGAAACTCGAAGAGATCAACTGCCAGGGCAGCCATAACGTTGCGGCCGCCTGCTCAGCGATGAACGAAGCGCCGACTTTGATTTGCGTTTCGTCGCTGGCAGCTGTCGGCCCAGCCTCTCACGGTGGCGTCCTGCTAGAATCCGCCATCCCCCGTCCCGTCTCCGCCTACGGGCGAAGCAAGTTGCTCGGTGAATTGGCTGTAAGACGACACGCGAATCGTGTCCCCACGACTATTGTCCGACCAGCCATTGTCTTTGGTGAACGAGATTTGGCACTACTCGAATTAATGAAGACGATCAAGACATTTAGGGTCGTACCAGTGATTGGTAGCAGGGCGCCGCAAACAAGCATGATTCATGTTCACGATTTGGTTCAGTTGCTTTGTTCTACCATCGAACGGGGGCGGCGTGTGACCACCGATCCTAAGAACCAGGAAGGCATCTACTTTGCCTCAACCGACCAGCTGTTGACATTGAAGGAACTTGGACAACAGTTGGCGAAGCTGATGCGTCCGGGCCGCTTGACTTTGACCGTGCCGATTCCTGTCTTTGCGGCCCGAGTTGTAGCGGTCTGCAGCGAATTCATTGCTGCTCGACAAGGCGTCCCTGCTTTGTTCAACCGCGACAAAGTTCGTGAGGCGATTGCTCCATCGTGGGCATGTTCGAATGGTGCTGCCAAACGTGAACTCGGTTTCGAACCGAATGATACATTGGTTGAACAACTTCGCCACACCGTCAATTGGTATCGCGATCATCAATGGTTGTGATCGAAGCGATGACCCGATGGCCCAGAGTTGTGCGGTGTGACGGATGTTCATCGCCGTTCACGGCTTCCGCAAGATAACACTGGCTGCCTGCCCAGTGCCCGAATAACTTACCACTACGGCCGCATTCTGCTTCTCGTGAAGCGGGGCATCGCGGATGACATGAACAGGACATTCGGGGTCAGCGTTGGCATAGTTTCTCGTCGCGGGAACGATGTCTTGTTCGATGCTCAATACGGCGCCCGCCAACTCGACGGCGCCGCTGCCAGTCCCTAGATTTCCAAAAAAACTCTTCATCGCAGTGACCGGAGTATCGCCAAGTTGTTCTTGGATTACGCGAGCTTCCACCTGGTCACCGTAGAGTGTACCGTTCCCTTGAGCGTTGATGTGCCCAATGTCGTTGGCAGTCAACTTGGCATGACGCAAGCTGTGGTGAATCGACGAACCGATCCCTGTGCCCTCGAACGACTGCCCCGGGACGACCGGTTCAAACGAACAATTCCAGCCGGCAATTGAAGCGTAGATGGTGGCACCGCGGCGCTCCGCGTGCGATTTTGTTTCCAGTACTAGGGCACCGGCGCCTTCACCGTTCACCATGCCGTCTCGGTCTCGTTCGAATGGCCGGCTGGCGGCGGCCGGTTCGTCATTGCGATGGCTCAAGTTGGCAGTGCTGCGGTAGAGAGTGGACGTGAGGTTGAGCCGTGTGCCGACGCCGCCGGCCAGCATGACATCCGCATCATGGCGCCGTAGTATCTCGGCCGCTTCGATGACCGCATGTAGACTCGACACGTCTCCAACCGTGATCGTATTGTTGTGCCCGCGACCGTCATAGGCGATTCCCAAGTGACAGGCAACCATGTTCGGCAGGTACATCAACATCCAGAGCGGATAGAGCCGGTGCATCCCTTTGGACCCCCAGACATCCATGTCGAATTCTTGATTCTCAGTACAGGCAGCGTAGACGGTCCGCATGTCGCGCGGATCGGTGTAAAACAACTCGCTTCCGAAGACGACGCCCAGGCGATCTGGTTCAACACTGCCGTGCTCCAGCCCCGCATCCGTCATCGCCAAGGCACCCGCGGAAAATCCAGTTTGGATCTCCCGGCACATCACTTTCAGGCTCTTCCTCGGTTTGACGTGGGCCTTCGGGTCGAAATCTTGGATTTCACCGCCGAATCGTATGGGTAGCGCCGACGGGTCATAGGCTTCGATCGTCATGACACCGTTGCGACTCTCCTGCAGCGAATTCCAGAACGGGGTCTTGCCGATACCGATCGGCGAGACCACGCCGATGCCAGTGATGACGATTTCGGTCTCATCCACCATAGGGAAACACCATACCGTTGCCAGGAGATTTTCTTGCCGCTGTGTCGAACGCGCTGCCATTGGTTGGCGCAAGGAAGGCAAATAGAGGATCGTAACTGGACGACCCCACTTGTTCAACGGGCTAACCACCCGGCGTTTGGTGCGGTGGGTCGGTGCGCCGTTGCGATTGGCGACTATGTGGCGTTTCACCAGCTTTAGATCGGGGGGGGCGTGAGTCCTGCTCCTCGTCGGTGCCCACGTCACTAGATTCACTCGACTCTCCCTGATTTTCGACGCTGGAGTCCAGACTTTCCGGTTGCACCTCATCGATGTCTTTGGGGCAGAAGAATCGACCCACCGGACTTGCCAGCAATGCCGGCAATATGACCAGATCTCCGACGAGCGCTGCGCCTAACAACGTCAACATCAGCCCACCAAATCTCTGTGTGGGAACGAAGGTACTGAGCATGAATACTGCCAAGCCCATTCCGCCAATCAGTGTCGTATAGGTCATCG
The DNA here is from genome assembly GCA_012959465.1 of Planctomycetaceae bacterium. GTDB lineage: Bacteria > Planctomycetota > Planctomycetia > Pirellulales > Pirellulaceae > UWMA-0346. Next base: position 77,619 of record DUDC01000163.1, on the reverse strand, counting down.
CGGTCGCCACACGAGAATAAGCGAGGCGAATTGCGGCAGAACGACTCAGGCCCGACTTCATCCCATTGCGGAACCATGCCAAGAAGTGGATGGTATCGTCCACGGCGACACCCATCGCCACGCTTGCCGTCATCATCGAACCGATATCGACCTGGATGGCGAGATAGCCCATCAACCCGAAGATGATGACGACTGGAAACACGTTGGGAATCATCGACAACAGGCCGCCGCGGATGTTGACTAGACCAAGTGATCCTGGGCTGTTTCGCAACAGCACCATCATCACAGCGGCGATCATAAGAAAGGCCCAACCGGTACTCTTGATCAGACTCTCCAAGAGTGTTCTTTGCGCCTTATAGACGACCGGGACGACTCCCGTGTAAACCACCTGTACCTCGGCGTCGCGTTCGGCGGCCGTTGATGAACTCTCCGCCTCGTACTGATAGACATGATCACGAGCATCGATGAACACCTTCGCATGTTTTTGGATTATGTTCATGTCAAAGTTGTGGCTGTTGTCGGTTAGGACAACACATTCAAAGACGTCATCCAGACCAGCGGCTAAATCGGTGTTGGAGAGCGGACTGTCAACCCAATCGGCACGCCAGTCGTTGTCAAAGCCCGCCAGGATTAGTAATTCGGCAAGTGTCTCGGTGAATAGTCTGGATTGCTCGGCCTTGTCGATCTCTTCACTTACCACTCTGGTTGAAGGATCCCTTGCCAAGGGATCCGCAGCACCCAGGATCGCGATTCGCGCTCGCAGGAATCCGTCTTCGTCGCCGTTGTCTTTGCGGTGCTGAGCGATGCCGCGGAGGACTGCGTCACGATGTCGATAGGCCGAGATGATCGGTTCGACGACGTCTCGCAATTCATGAACGAAGACGCCATAGTCGACGTCGTTCAACGCGCCGAGCCGCAAGCTAAGACGCCACAACTCACTGCCGACGTGATCGGGGTGCGTGTCGGTGCGAACGTAACCCTCGTCGACCAGTTGCTGAAAGTGTTCTTCCAATAGCCGGTTGGTCCCCATTCGCTCCAGAGCAGACCGACCAATACCGGTCGCCGGACCGATTTCGGGAGGATCGGGAGCAAACGTTGCCGCTGATAGGCCTCGACCGAGGATCTCTTGTCCCTCGTCACCGAAATATCGTTCGATCGCGACTTGGACTCGGCCAACAATCTCCAAGCGCTCCAGGAGGCTGAGGCGAAACACATCGTCTGGATCGTTGTAATCCCGTTCGTTGAGTTCCTTGGAGGACGGCAAGATCAAGTCTGGAGAGACTCGTACGATCACCTCCATCGGCACCAATTCACCGAGGTTGTCTTCCAGCCACTGGTAGTCGCGTATGATTTTGGATTTGGAGTCAAATAGTTTTAGTAGCTGAACGGACGGTTGAGTCTTTGTTATTCCAAAGGCGCACACAACCATTGCCAGCAACGAAACTGTTAGGACAAGTCCGTAACGCCGGACGATCAAGTCGCTAACTTTCAACCAGAATTTTTCGACATGGTGAAACAGGCCACCTCGGTTGGCATCTCGTCTTTGGCGGTGATAGCCAGGTGGCCAAACTTCGAGTGCAGCTGGAAGGTACGTATAAAGCAGCCCGAGTGTGGCAACAACGCCGATGGCCGAAAAGAGACCGAACTTCTTGATCGGCATGATGTTGCTAGTGTACAGCGACAATAGCCCCAAGGCCGTCGTGAACGCTGCGAGCGTACAGGGGCCCCAGCCATGGGCCAGCGCTTTTTCCGGTGCGCCTTCCAACCCACTCTCTTGGCATGCGTCTCGATAATAGTTGACGATGTGGACTGCCCCCGACAGTCCCAAGACGTAAACGAGAGATGGCATCGTCATGAGGATGGCATCGACCGACCAGCCGGTCCAATAGACAATGGAGAGGCTCGTCACCGCGCTGAAGCCCCCGACCAGGAACACCATCATGGTCACGTTGATGCTGCGAAAGCAGATCATCGACAAGGTGAGGCCCAAGGCGACGGAGAAGCCAACCAGTCGCACGAGCGTGATCGTCCCCTCTTCGTCGATGGCAACGTTGTCGATCGGCGGTCCGCCCATGTGCAGGTCGCCGTCGTCGCCGGTCGATACTCCACATTCTTCTGCTAAAGCAAGGAGCCGGCCACGTGGCTTACCCATCAGCGGCCGCCCAACCACTTTACTCAGATCCCGTTTTCCCGCTTCGCTCAGATAGACCAGCACAGCCGTTTGTGGTGCCGGGACCGGAACGTTCAGAAACTCAAATAGCTCTTCCCAATGCACATTGCGATCGACGAACGATGCGTTCCGAAGGCCCTCGATATCTCCATCGAACTGCTCGTCAACCAGACGTTGCAGGAATGCTCGCGTTTTCGAATTCCAGTCGGGCGGCATTGCGGAAACGGTATGTTTTGGAAGATGCTCCAGAAGATCATCGGCCGACCAATCGTAGCCTTTATGCCAAGCAGGGCCAAACAGCGTTCCCGCCAATCGTTCCAGTGCCTTTGCCCTGGCGACCCGTTGTTTATCAGCGTCCGATAGATCCTCGTGCGGCCAAAGCGGACCTTGTGGCGCTGCGAGAGTTTTCAATACATCGGGGCCAGTTACCAGACCACTAAACCGCCGCGCCGTCACCAGCCGCGGTTCCTCGTAGTAACGACTCACGCCGTTGCTGCCGACTCCACCAAGTTCGGTAACCTTTTCCCCTTGAACTTCGTACGTTCCTCGCGCCGACCGAACAGCGCGAAGAAGCGGAGCCACGACGTTATTGCCATTTTTCCAACGGTGCAATGTTCCGTTAGGCGTGATGAAATACCACGTATCATCGTTGCCTCGAAGCCAGCGCTCGTCTCTTTGCCCCCAGTTTTCTCGCGAGTCGCCGTCGTAGAAAAGACCGAGTCGGTCACCCAATAATCTGTTGCGAATCTCGTTGCGCTGCTCTCGTTCGATTGGGTCGGCAGGCGGAGGGCCGTTTAGGGGCGGTAACTCGTCTCCTTGGGGCTTGATCTCAGGCTGCAGCTTTTTCACTAACAGTTGAAACCGAGTGTCGTCCTCCGAACAGCCTGGCCAAGTCGCGACAACAAATCGTTCGTTGTAAAAATGCTTGCCAAACCACTCCAGCTCTTTCGTCTCTTCAAAACTAGCCGGCAGCCAATCCTTAACGTCGTTCTTCATCGAGTTAAGAGAAAGACGAGCCCCCCGCAGTGCAAACGGCAAAAGGAAAAACACCCCAGCTAGGATGAAAAGTGCGTAGCGCCGGAAGAATTTCGGATTGGAACTCATGAGTCCCCATGGGCTTCGACAAGACGGAGCGAAATAGCTTTATGGTCGAGATCGCGCGTTGGGAACGTGGCTTGATCCGCCCGCGTGTAAGACTACCGACTAATCACAAATCCGTCTATGGCAAATAGATACGTAAAATCCGAATGTTCGTTACAACCGGTATATGTTATGTTGCCAACGCTTCGGCGGTGACGCTGTTTGGGCTTCCTTGCATGGTCCATTCACGTCGACCTTCGCTGATTAACGGACAACAGCAAAAATGCGCTCAACAGGAGACACGGATGTCGCACGCGTTAAAGAGCCTTTTGGATTCGGGGACCAAATTATGGTTGGACTCGATCGACCCGATACTCGTTGAGGAAAACCGCCAATTAGGCGCAACGGGTGCCACATCGAACCCGATAATCGTCGCTAATCTCCTTCGCTCGGGTCGGTTTGACGACCAGATAGAGACGCTGTTGTCGGGGCGCGACGACACGACCGTGGCCTGGGAGATGACGGATCGCCTGGTCCGCGATGCACAGCAAGTATTCCTGCCGGTCTGGGAGTCAAGCGGCGGCGACGATGGCTACGTCAGCTTTGAGTTGGACCCGCTACTTGAGGATCCAGCGCGTGGCATTCCGCACGACGAACGGGTGGCCGCGTACGTGGAAAGTGGAAAGTACTGGTCCAAGGACCACGTCAACCGGCTGATCAAGGTGCCGGCGACTCCAGCCGGGATCGAGGCATTGGCCCCGCTCGCGGCGGCTGGTGTCCCATTGAATGTAACCCTGATTTTTACCGACAAGCAGTACGCGGCTGCGCGAGATTCGGTTTGGCAGGGCGCTCAGCAGTTAGACAATTTGAAGCGGTTCAAGAGCGTCTACAGCATCTTCGTTTCTCGGTTGGATGTGTACACGGCAGAGAACGTCCAGGGATTGTCTTCACTCGCGCAAGGAATGGTTGGAATCGTCAACGCCAAACGGATTTGGCAACAGAACCAGGCGTTTTGGGCCGACCATGCCACGACCTTGCGTCAAGAGATTGTCTTCGCAAGTACAGGAGTAAAGAACCCACAGGACGATCCGTGCAAATATGTCGCGGCATTGGCGGGGTCCGATATACAAACCAATCCACCAGCTACCAACGTCGCCGTCGTCGAGTCAGACCGCTCGTTTTCGCGGCAGATCGATGCACCGGTTGAAACCATGTTGCAACAAGAGATCGATGCCGAGGTGGACTTTCAGAAGCTGCACGACGTATTGATGAAACAGGGCATCGACAAATTTGCATCTCCACAGCAGCAGCTATTGGAATTGATTTGTGAAAAACGTGCTGCCTTTGCTTGATCCATTGAAGCGACCCTGGGCAGACAGGACCTCGGCTGGCAGAGCATCCTGGCCATGATTTGGTCCTCGGGGCAAGACGCCCCTCAGCTAGTTTGTTACGATGACCTGTCTAGTTCTCCGATCGCAGTACAACCTTGACGGTTGCGCCGGCGTTGTGAGCTACTAACTAAAATGGATCAATACTGGCTGGGCGAGACGACGATGGCAGACACCTATCAGCTTTGTCCTTGTGGATCGGGCGAGAAAATCAAGCATTGCAGCGCCCGTCCGGTGCAGAACGAGATTGCCAAGCTTGTCGACAGTTTGGAATCGGGACAGAGTGCGGCGGCGCTACAGCGGCTTCAACAACTCCTTAAGAAATATCCGGACGACGCCTGCCTGTTGTCGCTGCAATTTCAACTTGACTACCCTTCCCATCTGTCCAATGAGGAGGCGGTGACGGTCTTGTCGGCGCAGGCTCAGAACCTCGAGAAGCACGCGCCCCAACATATCATGACCCTGACGGCTCGATTGATGGTATCGATATTGGAGGGCGTCGACGCGGCAACGATTACTTCCGGCATCGAGAAGTTGTACGCTCGCATCCACGAAGTGGAGGCCTTCCCTGCGCTGACCTACACCATACTCCGGCAAGCTGCATTGCGACCGATGGACGAGTGGTCGAATCTGACGACGGCGATCCGACTGATGACATGGGATTATGCCGGACGTACTTTTCTCAGCGAACATGATCAACGACATCTGGCGTCGTTCTTTCAGACCTTGCCAGCGCTTTTGCGTGAGGATTGGTTGGCTCGGTTCTTGGTCGATTCTGAAAGTGGTGACATCGAGTTGTTTGGCGGCTTGGTTGAGCGATCGATTTGCGGACTGTGGCAAGGCGTGATGGACGACCTCGAAAAACTTTTGCACGAGGGTCAGAATCGGGCCGAATTCTATGGACTCAAAGCGTGGCTCTATACCGCGCGTGGCCAGGGGAGTGATGCGGCCAATTGGTGGACTCGATATGCGTCGCATCCCGATGTCGCACCGTTTGCCGCCGCGATGGCGACCTACAACGCGTCGATCGTCGGGATAGAAACGATGACGTATTACAAAATCAGTCGTGATGTATCAGACTTTGCCGCAGCCAACGAGATGCTTGTGGCCGCGCCGCGACTGGCCACCAGTTTGAATATCGCTCCATCGGTTGCCGAAGTCTATTCACCACCCCCGCGGCTCTCGTTCCAGGTTCTCGATCGCGATCCACCGCTGCTGTCCGACGAGGAAGCACTGCCGGCCGCCGAGTTTCCGCGTGTCCTGGCCAGCGGGTTGTTTTTTGGAAAAGAGACGGACTGTGATGCCCGGATCGTTGTCATGACGACACATGACTTTCGAGAGGAGGCAACGGGGATTATCGAGGAGGCGATTGGAGAGGGCTTTTCGGGCGATTCCGACGACGTCGAATCCACACGTCCAGCCGAAGTGATCGCCGACTTGCCTACGATTTGGATGCCCGAGCGGTTCTCGCCAGCCAAGCGCCAGACAGTGCAAGATGAGTTTGTCAGTTGGTGCATGAAAGAGGGTCTGTTGGAGATGCCTTCTCGTCTTCTCGAGGGTAAGACGCCTCGCGAAGCAGGTCGGGCGGACATGGACGCGAATCGTCGTGAAGCCTATTTTTACGCTGTCTATATCGCGATGGGCATGCCTTACGACGACACCGACTTGATCAACTCTCTGCGGGAGACGTTGGGTCTGTCATCGTTCCCTGTGACGAACGCCAAACAGTTGGACATCCAGTTGCAGTGGAACGCCATCCCATTTGCGGATTGGACGACTGTGCCGCTTGAGGACGTGCTGGAAGCGGCGTTCGTATCACTGCAAGTCGGGTTTGGCCAAGGGCTATCGGCCGTGACGGACGAGATGTTGCGACGATTACTCGTCAACGGTGAGGAGGTTCAAGCCTACGACGATGACCAAAAACAGGCGATCGAACACTTGTTCCGACAGCGCCTGGACATTATTGGTGCTGGTCAAAAGGCGCTGGACTGGGTTGATCGCGTGCTCGAAGTTCGCGAGTCGTTGGCGGCGTCAGAGGGACAGTGGTTGATCAATCGATGGGTGTTGATGATGGCTGTTGAGGACGATTCAGGTGTGATGGAAACCTGGAATCGACTGCAGCCATTCCTGAATGACCAGGAGATTGCCGGCCGCGTTCAGTCGATCTTGGTACAAATGGGTGTCATGAATCCTGATGGAACGATGAACCGTCCGCCCGATGCAGCGGCAGGGCAGGTGGCCGGTGGCGAGCAGGCGGCTCCAATTTCTGCATCGGCGCCATCCAGCGGAGTGTGGACTCCCGAGTCCGCCGCCAGTGAACCACAGCAATCCGGAAAAATTTGGCTCCCCGGACAGGAATAGCTCATCAGCTGAACGGACGACCGTTGTGGCCAGTCAATTCGATATTGAGTGTATGTCCCGGGCCTTGGCCCTCGCCGAACAGGGCCAAGGGTTTGTCGAACCCAATCCGATGGTTGGTTGTGTCATTGCTCGTCATGACGCCATAGTGTCTGAAGGCTGGCATCGACGATTTGGTGACGCGCATGCCGAAGTCGACGCGCTGCGACATCTCGGCGGTTCCGGTCGCGATTGCACCCTGTACGTTACTTTGGAGCCGTGTTGCCACACAGCGAAGACGCCTCCCTGCACCGAAGCACTCGTGCAGGCTGACCTACCTCGGGTGGTGGTGGCCATGCAAGATCCGGATCGGCGCGTTGCCGGCAAGGGGATCCAAGTCCTTCGACAGGCTGGCATCGACGTGCAAGTCGGGTTGATGGAGAAGGAAGCGGCTCGACTCAATGCACCATTCGTTTGTCGTACCACTCGTGGCCGACCGTGGGTCATGGCAAAGTGGGCGATGAGTTGGGACGGACGAATTGCGACGGCAACTGGCGACAGTCAATGGATATCCAATGAGGCGGCACGAACCATAGTGCACGCGATACGCGGTCGTGTCGATGCCGTGGCCGTTGGGCGTGGCACCGTCGCGGCCGATGACCCATTGTTGACCGCTCGACCCGCAGGTCCCCGGACGGCTGCCCGTGTGGTTTTCGATTCACGTGCTCAACTGCCGAGCAACTCGAAGTTGGTGCAGACGATTAACGAGGGACCGGTTTGGGTCATGGCCTCGACAGATGCCGAGCTAGAACAGGTCGATCGCCTGCGTAACGCCGGGTGCGACGTGCTCCAATTCGAAGGTAGCTACCCCGATCGAATAGCAGCCGCTCTTAGCGCATTGGCCGAACGGCATGTGACCAACTTGCTGGTCGAAGGCGGTGGCGAACTACTGGGGGCAATTCAGGCGGCCGGTTGCATCGACGAATACCACATTTTCCTCGGCCAGAAAATCATCGGTGGTCGCGACGCACCGGGACCCCTTGGCGGCATCGGGATCGACCGCCTGGTCGACAGCGTCCAATTGGAAGACGTCCGCGTCGATTCGATCGATGGCGACGTCTATTTGTCGTGCCGACGAAGAGCGGAGCCGTGACCCCATCGGCTCGTGCTTCCTCGCTTCCCCTCTTCCTGAACCCCATCTGTCTGTTGGGCTTGTACATCGGTACACTATTGGCTTTTCGTGACAAACTACCGCTCTTTCCCTGTTGGACCCACCATGCCGGCGGCAGATATCGTCATCAAAGGGGCTCGTGAACACAATCTGCAATCGGTAGACGTGGTGCTTCCACGCAATCAGTTGATCTGCTTGACGGGCGTCAGCGGGTCAGGGAAGAGTTCACTGGCGTTTGACACGTTGTACGCGGAGGGCCAACGTCGGTACATCGAGAGTCTGTCGGGATTGGCCAAACACTTTTTGGGCCAGATGCCGAAGCCCGATGTCGACCTAATCGAGGGAATCAGCCCCTCGATTTCGATCTCGCAGAAGTCCAGCGGGACCAACCCTCGTTCGACCGTCGGGACGATCACCGAGATCAACGATTACCTGCGGATCTTGTTCGCGCGGGTGGGCCAGGGATACTGCCCCCGATGCGACCAACCTGTCGCATCTCAATCACGCGAGCAGATTATCACGCGAATCGAAGGCCTGCCGTCCGGGCAACGCTTCATGGTGCTGGCGCCGATTATTCGAGGGCAGAAAGGCGAATACCGTGACCTGTTCGTCGATCTGTTGAAGCAGGGATTCGTTCGCGCTCGCGTGGACGGGCGTGTCATTTCTCTCGGCGACCCTCCGCCGCTCGATCGGCAGATGCGGCACCACATCGAAGTGGTGGTCGATCGCTTGATTGCGGGACGAGAACGAGGCCGACTGGCGGAGGCCGTGGAGACGGCGCTGAAGGTTGGCAAAGGCACACTTGTGATAGCCGCGTCACCAGTGGATGGGACGATCGCGAAGAGCCGGAAGCCGAAACGTGCGGCGACCGACGAACAGTACGATGACATGTTGTTGTCCGTTGACTATGCATGCGGTCAATGTGGTATCAGCTTTGAACCGCCGTCACCGCAGTTATTCAGTTTTAACAGTCCACAGGGAATGTGTCTGGCCTGCGATGGATTAGGAAACGTCTTCTCGTTCGTGACCGAACGGATGATCCCTGATCCGACGCTGTCGGTCTACAGTGGTTGCTTCGAAACGATGGGTAAGTGGAAGCAACTAGGGCGATGGCGGAGGCACATCTTTCAGGGTGTTGCAGATACGATCGAAAAGCGACGTGGGATCGAGGACGGCACACTCCTGAAATCTCCTTGGAACCGTCTGCCGAAAAAGCTACAGGACCTCTGGCTATGGGGGACTGACGACGAGCACATTACTTTCACTTGGCGAGGAGGCAAGTCACCGGTCAAATACGGTGGGAAATTTGAGGGTGTCGTCCCGGAATTACTCAATAAGTACCGCAATGCCAAGAACCGTATTGTGTTGAACAAGCTGGAAAAATACATGGACACGATGCAGTGTCCCGACTGTCATGGTCAGAGATTGAATGAACAGGCTTGTTCGGTTCGGTTGAAGACCATGAGCAAAGATAAGCGACTTGGAAGCGACCCACATCGTTCGCTTCCCGATGTCTCTAGCTTATCGATAGAGGAAGCTGCCGAGTTCTTTTCCGACCTTGAACTCAATGCCACGAGTCGTCTTGTTGCGACCGATGCGTTGAAGGAGATTCGGGCCCGGCTCGGATTCTTGCTCAATGTTGGTTTGGACTATCTGTCGATGGACCGGACCGCACCAACATTGTCAGGTGGTGAATCACAACGAATTCGTCTTGCCGGACAAATAGGGGCCGGACTAGTTGGAGTCACCTACATTCTCGACGAACCATCGATCGGTCTCCACCCTCGAGATAACGATCGTCTGTTGTCGACCCTACAGCAGCTTCGTGATATGGGTAACACGGTGGTCGTCGTCGAACACGACGAGGACACGATGCGTGCGGCCGATCACTTGATCGACTTTGGCCCGGGCCCCGGCGTGAAAGGCGGTGAAGTCGTTGCCGCTGGGCCCCTCGACGCAATATTGCGGGAGGAGCGAAGTCAAACCGGTCGCTTCCTGAGCGGTCGAGAGCAGATCGCAATTCCAACGCGCCGCCGAGAAGCAAACTCGCACCGACTCGTCGTGCGCGGCGCCACCCACAACAATCTCAAGAAAGTGGACATTGAGTTTCCTCTAGGCTGTTTTGTCTGTGTGACAGGCGTTTCTGGATCTGGCAAGAGTTCGTTGATCAACGACATTCTCGTGGAAGCTCTTCGACGCGATCTGAACGGCGGCGAGGGAAACCCGGGAGCACATGTCGCGATCGAGGGCTTGGAGCACTTGGACAAGATGATCGCCATCGACCAGTCTCCGATCGGCCGAACGCCCCGATCAAATCCAGGAACGTACATCAAGGTGTTCGACGAGATCCGAGCTCTATTCGCGCTGCTTCCCGACTCGAAACGCCGCGGGTTCAAACCGGGGCGGTTTAGTTTCAATGTCAAGAACGGTCGATGTGAGGCGTGTGAAGGCAACGGGGCAAATCGACTCGAGATGGACTTCTTGGCCGACATTTGGGTGCCTTGCACTATCTGCGAAGGAAAGCGATTTAATCGCGAGACGTTGCAGATTAAATTCAAAGGCCAGTCGATTGCCGATGTACTGAAAATGGACATTCCGACGGCGATGGAGCTGTTCGAGAACATTCCAAAGATCTATGCCAAGTTGAAGACGCTTCACGATGTCGGACTCGACTATCTGCAGATTGGCCAACCTTCGCCAACACTCTCGGGCGGTGAGGCGCAGCGGATCAAGTTGGCGCGAGAGTTGGTCAAACGAAGTACTGGCAGCACGATGTACTTGTTAGACGAGCCGACAACCGGACTGCATTTTGCCGACATTCGCATGCTTTTGGATGTACTGCACGGATTCGTCGAAGCTGGCAACACGGTCGTCGTGGTTGAGCACAATCTGGACGTCATCAAGACCGCCGATTGGGTGATCGATCTCGGCCCCGAAGGTGGCGAGCGCGGTGGGTACTTGGTCGCGTCCGGTGTTCCTGAAGACATCGTGAAATGTCGACGTTCGCATACTGGAAAAGTGCTCCGACACTCACTGAAGCCGCGTGCCAAGGGCAGAAACGACAGGCAACCAGCCGTCGGCACTAAACGGCGGAAGCAAGCTCGAGGGGAGAAGGAGATTCGCGTTCGCGCGGCGTCGCAGCACAACTTGAAGATGGTTAGCACGTCGCTTCGGCGGGATGCAATGACTGTGTTTTGCGGTCCAAGTGGGTCAGGTAAGACTTCTCTAGCGATGGACACGATCTATGCCGAAGGTCAACGTCGTTACGTTGAGAGTCTCAGTTCCTATGCGCGGCAGTTTGTCAGCCAAATGGAGAAGCCGAGAGTCGAGGGCATTGAAGGACTCTCGCCTGCAGTGGCTATCGAGCAGAAGAACCTCAGCAAGTCACCTCGCTCGACCGTGGGAACCGCCACCGAGATTTATGACTACATGCGAATTCTGATGGCCCGGTTGGGAAAGATGTACTGCCCTGATTGTGAATTGGCTGTCGGGACGCAGACGGCGGATCAAATCGTTGACAAGGTGATGAACCACGACCAGGGGACACGTCTCTACCTGATGGCCCCGATGGAATTGGAGGTGGGACGGAAGTATGACGATCTTTGGACTGAGATTCGCGAGCAGGGGTACGTTCGCGTACGAATCGACGACCAGACCCACACGATGGACAACGTACCTGATCTAGATCGTCGCACGCGGCACAAAGTGGAAGTGATCGTCGATCGAGTGGTCATCCGCGACAGGAATCGCTCCCGCATCGCCGACAGCGCCGAGCACGCGTTAGCTTTGGGACGCGGTGTCATGAGAGTTGCCTATCCGCAAGACGACGTTCGAGAATCTCGCTGGAAAGTCAAGAGTCACAGCCAGCACCTCGTCTGCGAGAGGTGTGAACGCAGTTTCGATCCGGTCACTCCGCACAGTTTTTCCTTCAATAGTCCTTTGGGATGGTGTCCATCTTGTGAAGGGCTGGGGTTGCAATCTGGAGCGAATCCTGCATCGCTAATTCGTGATGGAAGTTTGACACTTGGCGAGGGAGCGTTGTTGATCTGGCCTGGACTGGATGAGCCTACATCGCGAAAGATGTTGGACGCTCTTTTCCGCGATCTTGGTGTGCCCACCGATGTTCCCATTGATGGACTTAACGCTCGCCAACGTCGCATTCTATTTCATGGAGGCGGCCAGCAATGGGTGGAAGTGAAGGACGACGACGGAGCGGTCCGTTTTCGCTTCCTGTACAAGGGCCTCTATCCTGCGTTGGAAGAAGCATCGCGGCTCTCGACATCTTTAAGAGGGCGGATCCAGGACTTAATCGACGAAGTCGACTGCGGTCAGTGTGGTGGAAGTCGACTTACCGACGTGGCGTCCGCGGTAGAGTTTTGTCAAAGCACGATCGATCAATACGGTCGGATGCCATTGGGGAAACTCGCTTCTGTAGTGTCGGATTGGAAGTTGGACACTCGACAAAGCAAGATCGCTGGCGAGTTGGTGAGAGAGATCCAAAATCGTATTCGGTTCCTAAACGACGTTGGTTTGGAATATCTTTCGCTTTCTAGGCCGGCCGCCAGCTTGTCGAACGGTGAAGCTCAGCGGATTCGCCTTGCCAGTCAGTTGGGCAGCGGATTGTGCGGTGTTCTCTATGTATTGGATGAACCGACGATTGGACTGCATCCCCGCGACAATCGCCGGTTGTTACGGGCGTTACATGGGCTACGTGACTTGGGGAATACTCTACTCGTGGTGGAGCACGACCGAGAAATCATTTCGGGTGCGGATCAAATCTGCGATTTCGGGCCGGGATCGGGGAGCGAGGGCGGCACGATCGTCGCTCAGGGAACCCCTGCGGCCATCGGTCGAAGTCGTCGCTCTGTGACCGGCCCCTACCTTGTCGGAAAAAAGGCAATTCCCATTCCGTCAAATCGTCGAATCATCTGTGACACCGATGCTCCTGGTCCGGCCTACTATACATTCTCGGATCAAACGGAAATCAGTTGGTTAGGTATTCGCGGTGCCCGGCAACACAATTTGAAGAGCATTGATGTCGATATTCCTCTCGGAGCACTGACGGGAATTACCGGCCCGAGCGGCAGTGGCAAGAGTTCGTTGATAAACGATATTCTCTTTGCGGCTTTGGCTAAGCAGCTACATCGGGCGCAGACGACGGTTGGCGCGCACGATTCGATCCAGGGTGTGGAACATGTGAACAAGGTGATTCGCGTGGACCAACAGCCACTTGGAAACACACCGTCATCTAGCGCTGCGACCTATACGGGCGTTTTTGACCATATCCGCAATCTGTTCGCTCAACTGCCCGACTCACGTATTCGAGGCTACACGGCGCGGCGATTTAGTTTTAACGTGCCGGGGGGACGTTGTGACGTTTGTGAAGGCCAGGGAAAAACGTGCATCGAGATGCACTTTCTTCCGGACGTTTGGGTGACGTGCGAGGAATGCGGCGGGCACCGTTACAATCCTGAAACACTCAACGTTCAGTACCATGGCCACTCGATCAACGATGTATTGAACCTCACTTGTGAACAGGCGTTGCGACTATTTCACAACATTACCAAGGTCCGCCACATCTTGCAGACTCTAGTTGATGTTGGTCTGGGCTACATTTCGTTGGGACAGTCCGCCCCAACACTCTCCGGCGGCGAGGCGCAACGAGTCAAGCTGGCCGCCGAATTGTCGCGACCAGACACCGGCAGGACTTTGTACCTTTTGGATGAGCCGACCACTGGTTTGCACTTCGATGATTTGAAAAAGCTGATTAATGTGATCCAACGTTTGGTCGATGTGGGAAACTCTGTTGTCGTCATCGAGCATAATCTGGATGTGATCAAGGTCTGCGATTGGTTGATCGAGATGGGGCCCGAGGCGGGGGAAGCAGGCGGGACGGTAGTCGCCGTCGGCACGCCGGAGGATCTGGTTGGTTTGGCGCAATCCAATGGGCGGACGATACATACTGCGCCTTACTTGGCGGAAGTCCTAACAAGCGGCCCGTATAAGGAACGCGAAGAATTCGATCCGGAAAAGGCGTTTGAGCAGCTAAGCGGTGACATCGAAATTGCCGATTTGGGCAAACGGGCGGACATGCCGTGGCAATTGGACGGTCGTCGCTGGCACACGAAAGATCGTGTTGACCGAAAGTCGCGGCAGTGCAATTGGGACGGCAGCATATTGGAACATGTTGTCGATCAGATCGAGGCCGCCAAGCAGTTTGGGGTCACGAATTGGAATGATCGCACCATTGTGGAAATTACCGGTCCAATCAAATCGCGTGGGTGGTTCTTGCATGCGATTACTGGGGAAAGTTGGGTGCTCAAGCTGAAGTTCCGCGTGTCCCAAGATGAGTTTGAGCAGGATGAACTAAACCGAGGATTCGGACTACTACCCTATAACGACGTTGACGAAATACAGATGTATGGGAACGAACCTCGAGTCAAGGTGCGGAGGGCGTCGCCATGGGATGAGGTGCAGATGACGCTTCACTCATGGGGTGAGTTGTCACGGGACGCCTTCGACGCGTTCCTACAACAAGCCATTCGTTCATTCCAAGCGAAGGTCGGGGAATTGGAGGACGGAACTAGCGAGTTGATGCCATGGAAATCGTTGGGGCGACGCTGGCACTTCATGAGAAAGGGGTTCTCGAAGGGCCGCGTCCGCTGGCGAATGGAGACGCTGGAACTGCTCTTCGAAATGCTCGAACAAGTCGACCTTGAGGGCGTGTTTCAGTGGGACAGTAAGCAGTTGGTCAACCGGTTCATCGGCGGCAAGAAACCGGCCTGGGTGACAGTCCAGACCAAGAAACCGAATGCCATTCGACTGCACTTGCGGGGTGAACCGGGAAAGTTCCCCATGGGCGCCGTGATGGGATTAGGAAGCAGAGAGGAAGTGGAACAGCGAAAAGCGTGGGATGTCGTGCGGATTGACCTCCGCAACCGCGAGCAGTTGAAAGATGCTCGATTTCAAGATTTTCTTCGTCAACACTATTCGGCATTTAGGGAATACTGTCAGCCATGAGCGACTCTATCGAATCACTCATCCCGAGCACTTTCCTGTTCCATTTTTCAGCGCCAATGCTGGAAAAACCGAAGTTGTTTCAGGGAAAGTTAGCACCGCGACACGAGCTGCCCATGCTGTCGGCGTTGGACAGCGGTGGTGAGTCGTTCACGAGGGTGCGAGCGGCGTGGAGTCGGCAGGGCCTCCGTTTCGAGTTTCACGTGACAGGTCGAGGAGCACCGCTGCCGGACTACCATGAGTCGGTTGCCGACTTTGAGGGTGTCTGGCTTTGGTTAGATACCCGTGCCACTCACAATGTTCACCGAGCAACGAGGTTTTGCCATCTGTTCAACGCGTTCATTCACGGTCGCGAGGAGGGCGAATCGGGTCCGATCATGGTCCGCTCGCCGATTCACCGCGCTCGTGAGCAACCACTGGCGGAGGCTCCCGATGCATTTACTGCTTCGTTGCGAATTGGGCGGGGCCAGTATGTGGTCGACGTCCACCTGCCAGCGAAGAGCCTAGTCGGTTTTGACCCGAGCGAGCACACACAGTTAGGTTTTTTCTATGCTGTTCGCGATAGTGAATTGGGCTGGAACTACTGGACCTCGGCGCGGCAACTTCCCTTCGCCGAAGACCCAAGTGTCTGGTCAACGCTGGAAATGCGTTGATTGGCCGTGATTGTGATGATCTCCGATCAGCTCGTTTTCTTCTAGTCCGTCCGGGAGTGACTAAACACGGGTGCAAGGCGCGCGCCGGCCATGACGTGTAGCTAAACGAGTCGATCGCTGTTAATTGCAGCGATAAAAATTGAAAGGTGCCTTTGGCGCCGGTATAGTCCGCCTGCAATAAGAGATCCCTGATAGGAGATCGGATAGACCATGGCTAGCGAAGTTTCTGCGCCACGTGAATACGGGCTTGGAAAAACGGAGCGACGCGATTCGTGGTGGGTTGGTCCACTGGCCACTGCACTCGGATTCGGTGCCTTCATTCTCTATTCAACATTTCGCGACATTTACAATGACGACTACGTGTCGTTCGAGGGTCGAGCGGGGTGGGGCGAACTCCTTTCGCCGTTCTACTCTCCATTGCCGCCAGAATCGATTCGAGGATTACTGCCTATTTGGTTTTCACCTGCATTCTTGATTCTCTGGGCACCGGGTGGTTTTCGTTTGACATGTTACTACTACCGCAAGGCATATTACCGCGCCTATTTCCTCGATCCTCCGGCTTGTGCAGTCGGCGAAAGCCGTTCGAAGTACCGGGGCGAGACGCGGCTGTTCTTATTCCAGAATTTGCATCGATACTTCTTGTACTTCGCGCTGATGTTCTTAGTGCTCTTGTCCATCGATGTCGTGCGGGCGTGTGTTTTCGAAAGTAAAGATGGAGGGATGACGTTCGGTGTAAGCGTCGGCTCATTGGTGTTGTTAGCTAACGTAACATTGTTGTCGATGTACACATTTTCCTGCCATTCCCTCCGGCACCTTGTCGGTGGAAACATCGATTGTTTTTCATGCGTCGCATTCAGAAAGGGACGGTACAAGCTTTGGAAGGGAACTTCGTTCTTGAACAAGAACCACATGCTCTGGGCTTGGGTCAGCCTGTTTATGGTCGGCTTCGCTGATTTCTACGTTTGGATGGTTGCCTCGGGCACGATTCCCGAAATGCCGGATGAACTGAAGGAGTTGATTGAGAAATAAGTAGATCAAGCGGCCGAAGTCCACTGCGAGACTTGCACGGTTAGGACGGTGACGGTGCCCCATGGATTTCGGTGCTTGGTCATTTCCCGATGAGGGCGCTATGTCGGACGAAGTTATCTTGAAGATCTACCGCGGCGACGACACGTCAGGCGAAATGGTCGATTACAGCGTTCCGGTTGCGCCGGGCATGGTCGTGCTAGACGCGATCCATACAGTCCAGGCTACACACGCACCGGATTTGGCTGCCCGGTGGAACTGCAAAGCCGGAAAATGCGGTTCATGTGGCGGCGAAGTGAATGGCAAGCCGAGGCTGATGTGTATGGACCGTATGGACAAGTATCCCGACAACGAGCCCATCGAGATCCGGCCGATGAAGTCGTTTCCCATAATGAAAGACCTCGTCTACGACGTTGCCTGGAATTATCGAGTCAACGAAAAGATTCCGCCTATAGAGATGGCAGCGGAAAGCGATGAGGAGCGGCTATTCTCACAAGAAGAAGCCGACCGTGTGCAGGAATTTCGCAAGTGCATTGAGTGTTTTCTGTGTCAGAATGTTTGCTACGTGATACGCGAGCACGACAAGAAACAGGAGTTTGGCGGGCCGCGTTTTTTTGTTCGCGTCGCTGGATTGGAAATGCACCCGCTCGACAAGGCAAATCGGCTCGGTCTACTGAAAAACGATTTGGGTCTCGGCTACTGCAACATCACAAAATGCTGTACGGAGGTTTGTCCCGAGAGTATTGCAATTACCGACAACGCGATCATTCCGCTCAAAGAGCGTGTTGTCGACGAGTTTTACGATCCGGTGAAGAAGTTGTTTCGAGTGCTTTTCACGAAGTGAATCAAAAGAAGCGAGTCAAACATGGTTCAACTAAAGCTGATCTCGAAGGCGGGAATCTCCGCGGCATTGGAAAAGGCAACACGTTACCGACTGCTCAACGAGCCGCTTGAGGCCGAGAGCATTTGCCGTGACGTCTTGGCCGTCGATCCAGAAAATCAAGAAGCGATTCTTGACTTTGCTGCTATCAATCACCGACGAGTTTGATAGAGAGCTAGCTGCGTCACTGAATGACGCCAAGTCGTTGCTGCCCAAGATCAATGGTGCGTATGAGCGTCTGTACTACGAAGGGATCATCAACGAGCGTTGGGGCAACGCACAATTGAGCAAGCGAGGACAGGCGTCGGTGGGTTGGTATCGCGCGGCAATGAGGTGTTACGCAAAATCTGAAGAGCTGAGCGAACCTGATAATGACGACGCTGTACTACGATGGAATTCTTGCGTGCGCATCATGCAGCGTTACGACTTCGCACCGGAAGAGATGTCTCACGACATTCTTACGGAATATGGCGACGATGTGCCGCTCCGCTAATCGTCCCGGACATGGCCAACCGTCGGCCGTCGAGCGGTTACGATCCCGTGCACTCGATGATGGCCAATGCTTGGCCAATATCAATCGGGTCGTCTTCGCGAACTAGTCGGCGTAACAGCGTACCCGTGGCCGGTGAAGGAATGTCGATGAGGACCTCGCCGGCACAAACTTCTAACAGACGGTCGCCTTCGACGACTTTGCTACCCTTGCTGGCGTGCCAGATGCTGGCGTGCATGGCACTTGGCAATTCCAAAGATGGCATCCGAAGTGTGTATTGTTCGGGGGTCTGTTCATCCATGTGCATCGCTCCTTGAAACATCCGTCTCGGCCATGTCGCGTGCATGATAGCTGCTGCGAACGAACGGTCCACTGGCCACTTTGACGAAGCCGAGTTGTTTCGCGATGCGACCTAATTCGTCGAATTCATCGGGGTGGACGTATCGATCGACCGGCATATAACTGGCTCCCGGTTGAAGGTATTGGCCCAACGTCAGAAAGTCACAGCCGTAATCGCGAAGATCGGCCAGTACATCGAGCAATTCTTGCCGAGTTTCGCCGAGCCCAAGCATCAAACCAGTTTTTGTGCGTATTTGCGGATTGCGTTCCTTGACTCGTCTCAGCAATTCCAAGGTCCAACGATACTGAGACTTGGGGCCGCGCACTTTGCGGTACAGTCGCGGAACGGTTTCTGTATTATGATTAAAAACTTCCGGAGCCGAATCAATGACGCGGTCAATCGCAGCGGGGTAGCCGATGAAATCTGGAGTCAGTACTTCGACGGAGGCTCCTGTTCGTTCACGGACAGCGACCACACAGCGGTAGAAGTGTTCGGCCCCGTGATCGGGCAGGTCGTCGCGGGTGACCGACGTAATGACGACGTGCTTCAATTCTAGACGATGAGCGGCCTCCGCAACTCGTTGCGGTTCGTCGGCTTCCACGTCGTCGGGACGACCCCGCGAGACAGAACAGAAACCGCAGGGGCGAGTGCAGACGTTTCCCAGAATCATGAAGGTTGCGGTGCTCTGCGAATAGCACTCCATTCGGTTTGGGCACTTCGCGTTGTCGCAGACCGTCTCAAGGCCTAACTCCTCGAGAAGTCGCGCCGTGCGATGGTTGCCATTCCCTTTCGGGACCTGACGTTTCAGCCATCGAGGCAAGCCGCCCGCCGAGGCCCGAGTATCCACCGCATCGATAACCGGTAGTAGCTCCATCGCGACATCGGCAATATCTACAGTGTTTACTTCCTTCACGCTGAATTCTTTCGCGACGAGTTGGTCCAGGGGTGCCCATTGTACACATCGTAGTCAAGGCAGCCCATCGAACGGGCAATATTGTCGAGCAACAGAGTTCGAACGTGGGCCATTTTAACTCCCGTAGGACGTTCGGCCAGTAGGCAGCTCATCCCGCCTTTTTCCTCACCCGCAAGACCGCGGCATGTATCGACGTATCCATAATTCTGCATGGACGGGTTTACATTGATGTACATGCCGTAGCGTGTGACCCAATTGCGTACGGCGCAGCCTGTCACGGCGACCAAGCCGTTCCTCACCCAAATCGCACCGCCGGCCGAGCCGTGCACGGGTATACGGATTTCCTTCATCGTGGCAAGGACGCCCTCTTGTAACCGATGCAGGAAATTACCGACCGACCACCCCAAACGGTCTAACGGGGCGATCAAATAGACGGCCAGCTGGCCGGGACCATGCAGAATACAGCCGCCGCCACGACCAACCCAACGGGTTTCCAGTTGTCGTGCCCGCAGTTGATCGGGTGAAAGCCGCACATGCGCTCGTGACCCCTGACGACCAATCGTGATCAAGGGCTCGTGCTCGCAAATGATCACGGAGATGCGACCATCGACGCGTTCGCCCGTACGGTAGGTCAATTGCGTTTGAAATGCCTGACATTGGTCAAATGGCAGCTGACCGAGCAGAAAATATTCCACGTGCGGTTTTGCCAGGAAACCATGATCGGACTCTATGAAAATCAACGGATCGGACATGCGATACTCAACGGCACTGGAGAGATTCGAGGTGCTTGGGCCCGTTGCGGGACGGGACTGTAACAGGAGGTGCGGTTTGCGGAAAGACCGGCCTGTCTAGATGGGCTTGAGCCGCTCGGCTTTCGGGTAGAGCCGTACTTCGTAACCCGATGCGTAAGCGAGCGAGAAGCTACAATTCTGCGTCGTCGCTCGCTTCCGGCTCGTCTCGCGTTGACGCTTGCTCGTCCCTGCGCACCTGGGGGCAGAAAAACAGCTATAATGTGGCGCAGGAGTGATTTGTAGACGATGAATAAAGCGAAAAAGAGTAAGAAGGCCGGCAAGAAGACGGGCGATGGGACGCGAAACATCGCCGAAAACCGTAAAGCCCGCCATCGGTTTGAGATCTTGGACACAATGGAATGCGGACTGGCGCTGGTCGGTACGGAAGTGAAGAGCCTGCGCAACGGCAAGCTCAGCCTTGACGAGTCGTATGCACGTGTCCGCGATGGCGAAGTTTGGCTTCTCGGGGCCGACATTCCCGAATACACGCAGGGAAACCTGTGGAATCACGATCCGAAAAGGCCCCGAAAACTGCTGTTACACCGTCAAGAAATTCGGAAATTCGCCAACAAGGCTCATGAAAATGGGCTAACTTTGGTCCCGCTACGTATGTACTTTAACGCGCGGGGGATAGCCAAGTTGTCCCTGGGACTATGTCGCGGACGTAAGCTGCACGACAAACGAGAAGCGCTCCGGGATGCCGATACCAGACGTCGCTTGGATCGAGCGACACGCGGCCGTCTGTGACCGAAAACTCTTTACCCGCCATGGGACCTTTGGATGTTACTGCTAACTGACGTGAAAAAGTCGTTCCGGGAACCGGACGGATCGACGTTGCCAATTCTCGACATACCCAGGTTTCACATTCAAGAAGGCGAACAAATGGCCTTGATCGGCCGCAGCGGATGTGGAAAAACGACCCTGTTGCACGTGATCGCCGGAATCCGAACCATCGATTCGGGCAAAATCCTGCTCGACAAGTTAGATATCTCTAAGCTCTCGGAGCAGGGCCGCGACAAGATGCGCGCCAGTCAGCTGGGATACGTTTTTCAGACATTCAACTTGCTTCCGGCGTTTTCAGCCTATGAGAACGTCTTGCTGGGAATGACTTTTTCGCCAAAGAAGACCGACCGCGCACGGGCCCGGCAACTGTTGGACAGAGTTGGCTTATCGCAGCGGTCGACGCATAAACCAGCTGCCCTTTCGGTGGGCGAGCAGCAGCGTGTCGCCGTGGCCCGCGCCCTGGTGAATCGGCCTCGTTTGCTCTTGGCGGACGAACCGACTGCCAATATCGACCCAGCCAATCAGGAACAAGTCGTCTCTTTGTTGCGTGAAACTTGTCGAGAAGACAACATCGCGATGATCATGGTGACACATTCGACCGAAGTTGCGTCGCAGTTTGAACGAGTCGATCGATTGGAAGACATGAACCTCGCCATCACTCACGCGCGGACTACCGAGGACAGTGCAACGTGAACGTATTTGTGATCGCCTGGAGAAGTGTTCGCCAGCGCTCGCTGGCTTCCGGTCTCACCGCGTTTTCCATGGCGTTGGGGGTCATGCTGGTTGTCGCCGTGCTGGTGATCATGGGCGTCGTGTCGGAGCAGATTCGCAGCAATGCGTCGCTCGGCTACAACTTGCTGGTGGGCGCCAAAGGCGGAAAGCTCCAGTTGACACTCAATTCGGTTTACTACCTCAGCCAACCGATTGAAAATGTTAACTACCGCTTTTATCTCGAATTCGCCGATGAGGATGAACGAGAAGCTCAACTTCGAAACAGCTACGCCTATCGGGAGCGAGTCGCGCGTCAGAACGTTGCCAGCCTCGACTTGGTTGGACTGACCGGCGCTGGAATGCCCGGCTTTGGAGCACTTGCTACTGCTGCTGCCTGGCAGGCGATGGACGATTTAGAGGAAGACGAGCTGGGGGCCAATCGAGACGGGAAATACTCGCAGTTTACCGAGTTTCTGATTCCGCTCTGCCTTGGCGATTACTTGGACGAGTTTCGAGTGGTCGGCACATCGGCGGACATGTTCGGGCTGTTGCCGGAATATCTCGAGGAAGACAACCGGGCAGCCAAGTTTGCGGCGGGACGAAATTTCCGTGACTGGGACGAGGAGCACGGTTTCTTCGAATCGGTGGTCGGCGCTAACGTCGCCGAAAAGCTCGGACTGAAAATCGGCGATATGATTTCGCCAGCGCACGGTAATCCCGATGGCCACACCCACGAACGGGGCTTCATCGTCGTTGGCATCTTGGAGCGAAATGGATCCCCCAACGACCGTGCTGTCTTCATTAACATCGAAGGTTTCTTTCGGATGGATGGCCATTCCAAGCCGCTTGAGGAATCCGAGGAAGAGGAGCCGTTTGATGAGGCGCTGAGTGGCGAGGAGACGGAGCCCGATCCGCCACTAGACCATTTTGCGATCCGCGACCGGTTGCCAATCGAAAACCGCGAATTTACGGCGGGCCTGTTGCGGACGAGTGTTCCGATGTTCGCGATCCGTTTGGCCAATCGGATCAATGAGGGGCCAGACGCCCAAGTCGTGCAACCGGTCGGTGAAATCTATACGTTGTTGGACCTGTTTGTCCGCCCAATCCAGGGCATCCTGTTCGTTTTGGCCGTGATGATTGTCTTCGTTTCCGGCGTCAGCATCATGGTCAGCATCTACAACTCGATGGCTGATCGACGGCACGAGATCGCGGTGATGCGGGCTTTGGGCGCCGGTAGAAGTACAATTCTGTGGATTATTCTGCTGGAATCGATGATTATTGCGTTGGGGGGCGGATTTATTGGCTGGGGCATGGGCCATGTGGCAAGTTGGGTAATTAGCCCCTGGGTGGAAGCCCGAACCGGGGTCGAACTTGGACTGTTCGACATTGCACCTGCGTTCAATTTGACTTCTATTCTTGAAAGCGTGGGAATGGAGCCCACAATAAATATGTGGGTATCGGAATTGATGCTGGTGCCAGTGCTGCTAGTATTGGCCATGTTGGTCGGCTTGTTGCCGGCCATTTCGGCCTATCGAACGGAGGTTGCCGAGTCACTCGGGAAATAGAGGTATCCTGCCATGCGTTTAGCCAAATCCGCTCTAGTGTTTGTCCTTGCACTCTTGGTGTGTGGGCCACGGCTCGTTCAAGCTTGTCCGTTTTGCAGCGCCGTCGCGCAAACGTTTACCGAGGAGATTTCCTCTTCGGACGTTGCCATTGTGGCACGCTTGCTCAAGATTCCCGTTCCACCGGAGGCGGTTGGGAACGAGTCGGAATTGCCGAGGGCTGTCTTTGAGATCGTAAACGCATTGAGCGGCAAGGAACACCTCAAGAATGTGAAGACGATCGAGACGATCTACTTTGGCAAGGCCAAGCCAGGATCGCTGTTCATGGTCATTGGCGTCGACCCACCGGCCTTACGTTGGTCGACTCCACTGCAACTGACACGCGCAGGACGACAGTATCTTCAGGACGTTGTTAGTTTGCCGTCAGACTATAAGTCGTCCGACGATGCCTACGCTGAACGTCTTCGTTTTTTCTTGAACTACCTCGAACATGCTGATGAAATGCTTGCTCGTGACGCCTACGACGAATTCGCACGCGCGCCATACAGCTCCGTCATCTTGCTTAAGAAAGATCTCGACCACGCGAAACTCATTGAGTGGATTACCGATCGCAGTATTTCTCCCAGTCGTCGTCGCCTTTACTTCACGCTGATTGGTGTGGCCGGCGGACAAGGAGACATTCAATTGTTGGAGAGGTTGCTCAATTCGGAGGACCGCAAGGATCGCGCTGGACTGGACGCACTGATTGGCTGTTACATAACGCTCAAGGGTAAGAAGGCGTTACCTCTTATTGAAGATCTTTTTCTCAAAAATGAAAATGCCGAGTACGCCGACACGTACGGTGCCATCATGGCTCTGCGATTTCACGGCACCGAGGGCGGTGTGGTGAGTCGTGAGGATGTCCTGGTCTCGCTACGGTGCATGTTAGACCGTCCCAAAGTGGCCGACTTGATCATTCCGGATCTCGCCCGTTGGGAAGACTGGGACGCGATGCCACGATTGGTTCAATTGTTCAAAGACGCGGACGACAAATCGAGTTGGGTAAGAGTCCCTGTCATCAACTATCTCCGCGCCTGTCCAAAGCCCGAGGCGGAGAAGTACATCGCGGAGTTGGAGAAGTTGGATCCGGTGGCTGTCAAGCGAGCACGGACCTATTTTGCCCCACCCAAACCCAGTCAGTAGAGTTGCTGGACCGGCTTTGGGATGCCCGTAGCGTACGCTGTAAGTGGGGTAAGTAACCTGCTTGTCTTGGGTTTCGGACATGCGGCATAGCGGGTAAACGCCAGTTTGGGCTCCAATTGGATTTCAGCAACAACATTGAACAGGTTGGATTTCTTGCTCGTACTGTACATGATGGGGTATGCGGCATTAAATCACGGTTTCCAACGGTAGAACGATATGGCACAAACAGCAATTCCGGCAAAGTCTGAAGGATTTAGCGAAGTAGACAACATCCAGGACTACAGTGCCTACCGCTCGGTGAGCCGGAAGGCGGCATATTCGGTACTCTTGCTGCTCCTCTCTGCTTGGGGGATTTTCAATCCCATCATGTTGGCGTTTGCCTTGGCGGGAATCGCATTGGGCGTTTTTGGCTGGCTCGAGATACGACGGTACCCGAACGAGTATACGGGCGTCGAGTACGCACGGGCCGGGTTGGGCCTGAATCTGCTGTTGTTAATCGGTGGAATCTCTACCGCATCGTATGTTTACGCAACGGAGGTCCCCGAGGGATACCAGCGAATTTCCTTCAAAGCGTTGCAAGCCAGTGCGGAAGAAAAAGACAAGTTCCCGCCCGATTCGGCGATGGATCTTGATGGCCAAAAGATCTTCGTGAAGGGATACGTGCATCCGGCCGGAGTATCCGGAAGTGGATTTGTCAGGCAGTTCGTATTAGTGCCGGATATGAAGACATGCTGCTTTGGCGGGCAGCCAGCATTTTCCGATATGATCCAAGTCACTTTGCCACAGGACAAGCCAATCAAGTATAACACACGCAAGAGAAAGCTCACCGGCGTCCTCCATGTTGGCACGGCGATCAAGAAGGTGGAGAATGTCGAGGGAGTTTTTTACGAGTTGTCGGCGGACGACGTAAAGTAACTTGACGTGGGATCTTTTAGGCGAGGTGGACCGATGAGGCGAATGGCTTCGAGAGTTCTCGTCCTATTTCTGATGGCGGTCATTGCTCAAGCTGGTATCTCCCAAGAGACAAAAGACAAGCCGGCCAAGAAACCCCCGAAAAAAACTTGGTCCTCGACCAAAGTCAACGAGATTACGTTTGATGATGTCAAATTTGACATCGAAAAGGGTGGTAAATTCAAGCGAGAGATGTTGACCAAATCGATCGAGAACCTCGACGACAAAAAGGTTCGGTTGCGAGGATGGATCCTTCCGTCTTCGGTCTTCAAGCAGAAGGGCATACGCCAATTTGTTCTGGTTCGCGACAATATGGAATGCTGCTTCGGACCTAGGGCCGCTTTGTACGATTGTGTGATTGTCGAGATGGTCAAGGGGAAGTCGGCCAACTTCACACTCGGTCCGGTTGCCATTGAGGGCGAGTTTTCGGTCAAGGAATACGAGTATCCCGATGGCGGGCATTACGCCGTCTATCGAATCAAAGGCGTTTCCGTGAAGTAGCGTAGTAACTCAGTCGGCGCACCAACCCGGTTGTGGTTTGTCGAATACTTTGGCGGGCGCGGCTTGCAGTGATCGTATCCCCGCTTCGGCCGTGTCGACCGATTCGGCGCCGTCGTGAAGCGTGATGTCGAGGTCGTAGCTGATCTTGCCATGTGGAGGAAGGCGTACGAAACGATCGTTCTCGCCTTCGTAAGAACGTGGGTTCGGAAAGTTGGTCCCCGGTTCGATTCCCGTCACGTAGCCATCGGTGATGCTGGTAGTGTTTTTCCATACCGTAAAGCAAGGTAGACGACGCTTGTCAAATCCGAGTGAAATGCCGCGTGTGCCATGGGCGTTCTTGAGCAACACACCGGTTCGATGCGCCTCATTTGCATGTAATTCCAGGAAGTACACTTGCTCTTCATATCCGACTTGTTCGGCCTGATAGTTGTTCCACGATTCAATACCGGTGGCGGCGTGATCGTTGCGAGGAACAATCCTCTTGGCAGGGACGATCAGAGTGGAGCCGGCGTCCAATGTCGGCGCGCCAATGTTGAAGTGATAGAGCATTTGTGACTCGGCATCACTGCTTGACAGATTCTCGATCGTGTCTTGAACGCTGATCTTCGACGAGCCGAGTTGTGTCGAAATGACGCTCGTCATGCGCAGCTTGAGGAAGTGGAACCTGGTCTCTTCCACCACGCCGGTCACGGTAAGTGTTTGAGCCTCTTCGTCCACGGCAACACGAACGTAGTGCGCTGGGCGGTTTCCGATTCGACCGTGTAATGGGTAGAGCAGCGTTCCGTTGTCATCAAATTCCGGTGCCCCGTTACTTTCGAGCCCACACCGAACAAGCAATTCGTCAAAGCCGTCCAGCCAGGCCAGCCCGCTCGGCTCCCCGATGTCGACAAAGGCTGGATTCACCGGCCCTCGGACAGGGGACTTCCAACCGACGTCCCAATCACCGATTGCGGCTTTCCAGAGCCCCATGCCACGCGTCGGCAAGACGGTGAACTTCAGTAGACCGTTGTCGACTTCGACAATATCGACACCCTCTTGCAACCCTCCACGAAGTGTGGTCTTGGTCAGCGAGTAATTCTCGCCTTGGGTCGAAAACGTCTCTCGGTATGTCCGGGAGTCACAGTCGGTCAGAATCCAGCTCTGTTCCGCCATGGGGAGGCCTCTGCGGTGCACGAATGAAAATGATCTTTTGAAGCGAGTGTTATACCGGAAAATCGATTGATGTTCGATCAATCAACGCCATAAAGCAGCCGCGTGAGCGCAAACCCCGCGACCCTAACCTGGTGCTTGAGCGAGGGATGCGGCGAAATACCGCAGACGTTCACGGCCGGTACGTCCTTGCGAATCGTCAAAAAACGGAATACAACATTCGTTTCTTTGCACGCCTTAACCTGTTTTTCAGGAAGCAGACATGACCGACTCCCAAGTCGTCCAAAGTGACAACGTCCAACCCATCCTCGAACGAGCCCTGGAGGCCGGTGGCGGGTTGCTTCGTCTGACTCCGACTTGGGTTCCCCGCAGCTTCCTGCATCCCGGCCGCCGCATCAAATTACATCCGCAGGACCTTTACGCCTATGGCGCCGAACGTGGCGGGATCGACGAACGTTGGTTTTCGAGCACGACCGAAGCGGCCAATGACGGTCGAGTCTGGCATGAAGGGCTGAGTTTTTGCACCTTCGAAGGGCAGCAGTTCCTATTGAAGGACGCAATTGCCGAAGGTGGTGCAAACCTCGTAGGCGAGTCGATTTGGAAGGAGTATCAACGCTGGCCCGTTTACTCGAAGTTCTTCGACAACATGGGTCCGATACCGCACCACATGCATCAAGGTTTCGAAGATGCGAAGTTGGTCGGCCTGGAGGGGAAGCCAGAGAGCTACTATTTCCCGCCACAGTACAACAACGTCGACAACAATTTCTGTTACACGTTCATGGGCCTAGAGCCCGGGACCACAAAGGACCAATTGCGGAAGTGTCTGCAGGATTGGAACAACGGCGAGAATGGAATCTTGGATTTGTCGCGCGCTTATCGTCTGAAGCGAGGAACCGGTTGGTTGATCCCACCCGGCGTCCTCCATGCTCCTGGATCGCTTTGCACCTACGAGCCGCAATGGGGAAGCGATGTTTTTGGCATGTTTCAGAATATTGTCGAAGGCCGTTATGTACCCTGGTCATTGCTGGTAAAGGATATGCCCGAGGAAAAGCACCAGGACCTGGACTTTATTATCGGCCAGTTGGACTGGGAAAAAAA
This sequence comes from Planctomycetaceae bacterium, assembly GCA_012959465.1. GTDB lineage: Bacteria > Planctomycetota > Planctomycetia > Pirellulales > Pirellulaceae > UWMA-0346. Next base: position 49,426 of record DUDC01000163.1, on the reverse strand, counting down.
CGTCGACACACATTTCAAGGAAGCCAATTACCTTGAGCCGATTATCGATCAGTCTCGGAGTGACGATGGTTACACCGACAAGTGGGTTGTCTACGGGACGGTCGATGGCCGACAGCTGTTTAGCGCCAAAGAACTGACGATCGAACCCGGAGCCAAGTGTGTGCTGCAGGATCCTGGTTCGTCCGGTTGGATCACGACGCAGGGTAAGGGCCGGATCGGAGCATTGGACTTGCAAACGCCGGCCATGATTCGTTTCGGCGAGCACACTGAAGACGAGGTATTCATTTCGTTTCAGGCGGCAAAAGCCGGAGTGGAAATCGAGAACACCGGCGCCGAGTCATTGGTGGGGCTGCGTTACTTTGGCCCCGATGCCCACGGCGATATTCCCAGCGTCGGAGATTACCGCAAATAGGAAGAACAGTCGTCGTCTGGTGACGTGACTGTTGCCATCTTCGGTTGATCACAGACTCCCGTCCTACAGACAGACATCGTCTTACACTCACTTAGCTAGTCAGGAAATTTCGATGAGCGATCCCAAACCATTGAACATTGGCATGATTGGGTATGGCTTCATGGGCCGCGCCCATACGAACGCATATTGTAAGGTCAATCACTTTTTTGACCTTCCCTACAAACCTGTTCTCAAGGCCGCTTGCGCTCGCAACGAAGAGAAGATCAAGGAATTTGCGAACAATTGGGGTTACGAATCGACCGAAACTGACTGGCGAAAACTGTTGGAACGCGACGACATTGACGCCGTCGATATTTGTGTTCCGAATAACTTGCACCATGAGATTGCGATCGCCGCAGCCGAGGCCGGCAAATGGATCATGTGCGAAAAGCCACTGGCGATGAACGTGGCCGAGGGCGAAGAAATGTGTGCCGCCGTCGAAAAGGCGGGCGTGCCGAATCTGGTCTGGTACAACTACCGTCGATGCCCGGCAGTGACGCTTGCCAAGCAGCTAATCGATGAAGGTCGGCTCGGGCGAGTCTTTCATTATCGCTCGCAATTCTTGCAGGACTGGACGATCTCCGAGGAAGTCCCGCAGGGAGGGGCCGGGACTTGGCGTTTGGATGTCGAAGCGGCTGGAAGTGGTGTGACCGGTGATCTGCTGGCTCATTGTATCGACACGGCAATCTGGCTGAATGGCCCCATCGCCAGCGTCACCGCGATGACCGAGACATTTGTCAAAGAACGAGTGCATGCGGAGACTGGTGAAAAGACACCCGTGGGCATCGACGATGCGGCAGCGTTCCTGGCTCGCTTCGCCAACGGATCCTTGGCGATTTTTGAGTCGACTCGATACGCTCGTGGCCACAAGGCTCTTTACACACTAGAAGTTAACGGGGAAAAGGCGTCACTGTCTTGGGACTTACACGACTTGCACCGCCTACAGTATTTCGATCATGGCGACGATTCGGTCGTCCGAGGTTGGCGCAATATTCACGTTAGCGACGGTGACCAACCTTACATGGGAAATTGGTGGGTTCCTGGATTGCAGATCGGCTACGAGCATTCGTTTGTCCACACGGTGGCCGATTTCCTCACACATGTTGGCACGGATAGCCCGGCGGGTCCGACATTCCAAGATGCATTGGAAACGCAGAAGGTCTGTGACGCGATTCTAGCGAGTGCAAAGTCAGGGTCCTGGTCCAACATTTAGGTGCCCACTCGAGTGTGACGCCAGATGAACTATTTCGCTCACGGGAGGGAGGTGCTCGATCAGCCCTATGTGTTGGCTGGTGTGGCCACCCCGGACTGGCTAAATGTCGTGGATCGGCGGATGAAGACCCGCCGAGTCACGGCCGAAAAGTTTCTTGACGATTCGGATCAGATTCTGGCCCAGGTCGCTCGTGGAATCGTCTTACATCATGACGATGATCGCTGGTTCCATCAGACACGAGCGTTCGCCGAACTGAGTCTTGCATTCACCGTGCAGATTCGGGATCTCTGCCGTGATGACCCAGGGATGCGGCCCAGTTTCCTCGGTCATATCCTCGTCGAGCTACTCCTGGACGCCCACTTGATCGAGTTGAACGTGGACAGATTAGACCGTTACTACGAGTCAATGTCTGGCCTTGCGGTTTCCCAGGTTGCCACGGCTATCAACCGAATCGCAACAAAAACGTCGGTTAGGTTGGAGTCTTGGATCCAACGTTTTTGTTTGGAGCGGTTCTTGTACGATTATCTGGGGGATGAGAAACTGCTGTGGCGGGTCAATCAAGTCATGAATCGAGTTGGCCTGCAGGCTGTGCCAGAGGAGATGGTGGATTGGCTACCGGGAGCTCGTCGCGATGTGACGGCTCGTGCCGCTGATCTGCTCACGAAAAATCGAAACGACTAGATGATCGCGAAATCTGCCTGTTTTCGATCATCGAATCGACGAAAATCAAGAGTCCCTGAAAGTCGAGGAGTCAACGAATGAAGTTCGGAATGAACATGTTGCTGTGGACTGGAGAGTTAAGTGACGACCTGGTACCGGTCTTGGAAACGTTGAAATCGATGGGCTACGACGGTGTCGAAGTACCGTTGTTCAACTACGATTTGGATTACGTGGCTTGGGGCCATCGGCTGAGTGATATGGGATTTGAACGAACCGCCGTGACGGTTCGCGGCGAGGAAGACAACCCGATCAGCCCTGATTCGGCGGTTCGAGCGGCAGGCGTCGCCAACACCAAGAAAGCGCTCGACTGTTGCCAAGCGATTGGCGCCACACACCTTGTTGGACCGTACCACTCGGCATTGGGCGTATTTTCCGGTGCGGGGCCCACGGAAGATGAATGGAATTGGGGCGTCGAGAGCATGCGTGAAGTGGCCGAGTACGCCAGCACGGTCGGTGTCACACTGGGTGTCGAGTGTCTGAATCGTTTCGAAACCTATTTGTTGAACACGCACGCGGATGCCGCGCGCTTTGCCAAGGAAGTTGATGTCGACAGCTGTCGGGTCATGTACGACACCTTTCACGCGAACATTGAAGAAAAGTCAATTGCTGAAGCGATCCGGGGCACGGCAGATCTCTTGACTCATGTCCATATTTCCGAAAACGATCGAAGTACGCCCGGCACGGGCAACGTCCTCTGGGACGAGAATTTCGCCACGCTGAAAGAAGTGGGGTACGACGGTTGGCTAATGATTGAAGCATTTGGTTTGGCTCTACCAGAGTTGGCCGCAGCCACTAAGATCTGGCGGCGAATGTATGACAGCGAAGAGCAATTAGCCCGCGATGGTTTGGCCTTTATGAAACAAAAATATGCTCAACACTGGGAATGATCTCCGATAGGCTGGCTGGTCAGGCCCGATCACGACAGACCACTTGACATCCGGCAGGTTCAAAAGCAAGAGAGATCGCATGATGGCAGCGGACTCCAACGAACCCGACGACGACGTGCTCGATTTCGGTCTCGAGCAATTTGGCGAGATCGACGATGAGCAGGGTTTGTCGCTCGAGGAGCTAAGCCAGGCCTACGCCGAGTTGATCGACGACGGAGCGGATCCTTACGCTCGTAATAGTGAGGAGGAGCAGCCCGTTGATCAGCCCTGGGAGATGGACTCATTCGACGCGGACGAAGCGTGTGATATTTCGCCGAGCAGCATATTGGAGGCGATGTTGTTCGTCGGACACCCCGAGAACGTGCCACTGACAAGTCGAGAAGTGGCGGCGTTGATGCGTGGTGTCCGTCCAACAGAGATTGACACGATGGTTCAGGAGCTGAACCAAGCTTATCGGGAGGATCGTTGCCCGTTCGAGATCCGCTCGGTAGGCGCCGGATATCGGATGGAGCTACGGCCAGAGTTCAGCGCCCTCCGCGATCGATTCTACGGTCGGATCAAGGCGGCCAAGTTGTCGCAAAATGTCGTGGACGTCCTGGCGATCGTCTCCTACAAGCAGCCGATCAGCAAAAACGAGCTGGAGGCGATCCGAGGCAAGCCTAGCAGCGGGATATTGTCACAGCTGGTTCGCCGCCAGCTCCTGCAACTCGTCCGCGAAAACGAACCAGACGAAGAGCTTGGCGACGAAGGTGACTCGAAGGCGAAAAAGAGGCGACGAAAAAAGACAGCCGCCCACTACTACACGACCAGCCGGTTCCTACAGGTCTTTGGGCTCTCTTCGTTGGACGATCTACCGCGGAGCGACGAAATCGACCGACTCAGTTGAGCGGTCAGGGACTCACCCAATACTACCCACTCGAAAATAGACCAAATCGCATCTATGCTGGTGGATGACGAAACGACAACGTGAAATTGGGCGGTTCGCCGCCATTGGCCTGGAGACATGAATGATGAGCAGAACGATGAAAAACGCCCTGATGCGAGTTGCGTTGCTGGGGTTGGTGACCGGTCTGGCCGAGCCCGTGTTGGCCGACAATGGCTGGGTTCGTCTGTTTGATGGCAAGTCGTTGAACGGTTGGATTCAAAAGAACGGCACGGCGACGTACAAGGTCGACGGCGATTCAATCGTCGGCACGACCGCCGAGAAGAGTCCGAACTCATTCCTTTGCACGGTCAAAGAGTACGGAAACTTTGAGCTGGAGTTTGAAGTCAAAGTCGACGAAAGGTTGAATTCTGGTGTGCAGATTCGCAGCAAGACCAAAGAGCCCAAAGTTGGAGCCGAATTTGGTCGCGTCTTCGGTCCGCAGGTCGAGATTGAGGCGAGTGGTGCCAAAGGTGCCGAAGCTGGCTACGTGTATGGCGAAGCAACGGGTCGTGGGTGGTTGACTCCTCCTGAACGGCTTCAACCGCACAAGCATTTCAAGGACGGAGAATGGAACAAGTTCCGCGTGGTGGCCAGGGGACCTCGGATTCACACCTGGATCAACGGGCAGTTGATTGCGAACTTGAGCGACGATCCGATCTACAAGACCCATCCAAAGGGCTTCATCGGCTTGCAAGTTCATGGCATACGCGCCGGTGATGGGCCCTACAGCGTTTCTTGGCGCAACATTCGCATCAAAGAACTCAAGTAAGCAACCTCCCTTCCCGCGGCTGGCGAACTACTCTTGTTCCCCGGCCAGGTCGGCGGCCGCGACACCCAATAGTGGAGCGGCTGCTGGGAATTGCTTTGTGAGTCCGGCCATCGCCTCCACCGTTTCTTTGGCGTATTGCCGGTACGAATCTCCGTTGGTCGCTTTGGCCAGATAGAGCAGGTTGATTGCTGCTATCGAGTTGCCGGATGGCTGCGCACCATCGTGCGGGTTCTTGGCGCGGGCGAGCAGTGATTCGTGGTCGCTGGATGTGAAGAAGAATCCCTTTCCCGATTCGTCCCAAAATAGCTCCAACTGTTTGTCGGTAATCTCAAGAGCCGCACTCAACCAGCGTGGTTCCCCCGTGGCTTGATGGAGTCCGATCAGGCCATAAGTGAGGAAGGCGTAGTCGTTGAGGTAGGCGTTTAGCTTGGCATGGCCTTTCCCGTAAGTTCGCTGCAAGCGGCCTTCGTCAGTACGCAATTCGGCGAGGACGAAATCGGCTGCCCGAACTGCCATCTCGACGTAATCGGGTCGGTCGAAAATGCGTCCAGAATCGGCTAGGCCGCGAATCATCAGACCATTCCAGCTGGTGAGGATCTTCTCATCGGTCAGTGGCCGCTGTCGTTGACTGCGGACGATGAAGAGTTTGTCCCGGAGCGGTTTAAGCCTTTGCTCCAGGGCTTCCTCGGTTGTGTTCCGTGTGGCAGCGATCTCGGCGAGCGTCTGCGGCAATTGTGGCGCGTAGAATTCACCCTCGAAATTTGGTTCCTCGTCGATCCGGTAGACCGCAAAAAAGAGCTCTTCGTCCTCGTCGGGGATAATCCTCTCCAGTTCTTCCTTCGTCCAGCGATAGAATTTACCTTCTTCGCCTTCCGAGTCCGCATCGAGTGCAGTGAGAAACGCCCCGTCGTCGGAGACCATTTCCCGTTTCAGGAAAGTCATCATCTCTTCGATGACTTGACGGTAGGCCGGATTCTTGGTCAACGCGTAGGCTTCTGCGTAAACACTGGCAAGCTGTCCGTTGTCGTAGAGCATTTTTTCAAAGTGGGGGATATGCCAGAAGCGATCGACACTATACCGGTGAAAGCCGCCGCCCAGGTGATCGCGTATTCCACCCATCGCCATGTGGTCGAGGGTCGTGGTCAGCAATTCCACGGCCTTGGCCGAATCGTCGCCACCCCGTTGTGCCCGGTCGATGAGAAAGAGCAGATTGGCGGGTTCTGGAAATTTGGGGCGGTGTGGATCGTCGGCTGAAAACGAAAACCCGCCATATTCGGAATCGAATTGCCTTTCAAGCGATTCGAAGATCACGCCAGGAAATGCAGCGTCGACCGTTTGCAGCTCGTTGAGTGTACCCTCGGTCGCTTGTTTGACGAATCGAGTGATCGTTGCCGCGTCGCCACGGATTGCCTCGGGGTCCGTTCGCCAAGCCTCTTCGACGCGATTGATGGTCGTCAGGAATCCCAACGACGGGCCACGATCCCCGTCCCGGGCGGGGAAATAGGTGCCACCAAAAAACGGTTGTCCTTCGGGCGTCAGGAACATCGATAATGGCCAGCCTCCGCCACGGCCGTTGCGCATCAACTGGTTGAAGATCTGAAGAGATTGCATGTAGATTCCGTCGACATCCGGGCGCTCTTCCCGGTCGACTTTGATGCAGACAAAGTGTTTGTTGAGGAATGCGGCGATCTCTTTATCGACGAAGGATTCGTGTTCCATCACGTGGCACCAGTGGCAGCTGGAATATCCAATGGAGAGAAAAATGACTTTCTTTTCACTCTTCGCCTTCTGGAACGCCGCCTCGCCCCATGGGTACCAATCCACAGGATTCTTGGCATGCATTAGCAAGTACAGGCTGGTTTCGTCGGCCAAGTGGTTTTCGGTCACAATCCCGCCCTGAGCGTGAGTTGGGGGAGTCTCGTCCACGGGCGGAGTTTCCGCGGTGGGTGCCGGGTCGTCACTCTTTTCAGCGACTGGCTTCCCCGGGCTTGGCGTCTCGGTCTTGCTCTTGCAGCCGATCGTCAACATTGCCATCAGGAGCAGCGCCACGGCAGGGTGAAAATTTCTCATTTGAGTTCCGAAACGATGTGAAGTGCTATGGCTGTGGAAATGGCCCGGCGGGACATCGTCACTGCGTAAATCGTCAGCCAGCTGGATCTGACGGACTGTCGCCAGAAAGGATGTCGGATAATCCGCCCCCGAAATCGTAATCGGTAAGGTGGTCGGCCGAAAACGCGTCGGATTCCTCCCAGGAGTCCGATGAGGCGTTGGCCAATCGGACGCCGAAAATACGAAACGTCAGCTTACCGAGCGAGACGGTATCTCCCGGGGTTATTTGCGTTGGTTCGCTAATCGGCTGATCGTTGACGCGAGTCCCGTTGAGGGATCCAAGATCGCGGATGAACAAGTTCCCCGATTCCTCGGTGATTTGGCAATGTTCCCGACTAATCTGCGAGTGAGGGAAGGTCAGATCGACCTCTTTTCCTCTCCCAAGGGTGGCTGGCGTCGAAATTTCGAATTCGGCGGCCGGACCACTTTCGGACGTGACGACCAACTTGACCTTCACAACTCGGCCTCGTTTGTGGCGACAAGGGGCGGGAGCCTACGCAAAGTGCGGGACGGCCGTTAAACAGCGTTCGTCGCATTTCCACATGCAAACGGTCAGCGGTTTATCTTAACGGAAAAAAACTCTCGTGGCGACTTCGAGCCGATTCCAGCCTTTTCCCGTTTGGGTGGACTTGCAAGCATCGCCAACATTTTTATAATCCCAAGTTCACAACATCTGGCGAATTTGCCGCACTCCAGGCTTCCCTCACTCCTGCGATGAGGCGGATTTTCCTCTGATTTTGTCAGGGTGAGTCGTGAGGGGTGCGGGTGTAGCTCAGTTGGCAGAGCACAACGTTGCCAACGTTGTTGTCGTGGGTTCGAATCCCATCACCCGCTCTTTTCTTTTACGTAGGCCCATATTTACCTCCTGGTGGCAAGATGGCTTCTGACACAACCAATGACGATGCGGTGGACCAAGACGAAAAGGCCAAACTGAGCCTTGAGATCCAGGTAGAAGAACCCAGTGCTTGTCAACGCCATGTCACCGTCACGGTGGCCCGTGAGGACGTTGATCGCTACTTGGATGAGGCCTACGACGAATTGTTGCCAAAGGCTGAGGTCCCCGGGTTTCGTCCCGGACGGGCGCCTCGAAAGTTGGTCGAAGGACGTTTTCGTGACCAAGTCCATGATCAAGTCAAAGGTTCGCTGCTCCTGGACAGCATGACGCAGGTTAACGAAGAGAAGGACTTTTCGGCGATCAGCGAGCCGGACTTTAAATTCGACGCCATCGATATACCCGATGAGGGGCCGTTGACGTTTGAGTTTGACTTGGAAGTTCGCCCTGATTTTAAGATGCCCGAATACAAGGGGCTAAAGCTGGAGCGGCCGACGAAAGAACTGAACGATGCGGATGTAGAAAAGCGGATCGAGGATTACCAGAACCGCCAGGGTTCACTCGAGAAAGTGGATGAGCCCGCAAAGGCCGGAGACTACGTCTGGGTAGACCTCAAATTCTCGCACGAGGACACCGTTCTAGCCGAATACGCCGAGGAAGTTGTTCGCATTGTTGAGACATTGAGTTTTGAAGACGCGGAATTGACTGGGTTCGAGAAGCTGATGGTTGGCGCGTCAGCTGGCGACGACCGGTCGGCGAAGGTCACCGTTAGCGAGGATTCACCTAAGGAATCGCTTCGCGGTGTGGAGGTGACAACCGATATTCACGTGCGGGAGGTCAAACGGCTCAGCCCGCTTGAGTTGACCGATGAAGTTCTGCAGGGCATGGGAATTGACGGGCAAGATAAACTCCGCGAAGTGATTCGCGGCGAACTCGAGAACCAGATTGGCTATCAGCAGCGTCAGCGGCTTCGCGAACAGATCACCGGATTGCTGACCGAATCGGCGGATTGGGAACTGCCTCCGGACATGCTGCGGCGCCAGGCGGGGCGCGAGTTGGATCGGGCTGTGATGGAGTTGCAATCGAGTGGTTTCGGTGAAGCCGACATCAACGTGCACCTAAACCGCTTGCGGCAAAACACATTGGCTTCCACAGAAAAGGCGTTAAAGGAACACTTTATTTTGGAGCGGATCGCCGAAGAACACAAACTAGAAGCCGCCGATGAAGATTACGATCGTGAGATCATGATGATTGCGATGAGCAACAATGAGAATCCGCGACGTGTTCGAGCACGAATGGAAAAACAAGGTCAGCTCGACACGCTTCGCAACCAGATCATCGAACGAAAAGTGATAGATCTCATTCAGGGTGAGGCGGAATTCACTGACGTGCCACTCGATGAGGACGGACCCAGTTCCGACAACGTGATGGCGTTGAAGGTTCCGGTTGCCGGGGCCCTCAAGGAAGAGATTCCTGAGGCCAATACTGCGGATACCGCCGAACCGGCCGACCGCAGTTGATTGGATTCCACGTGTCAGCTGCGAAGCTACGCACTTTGCCTGCCTAGGGCAGTTTGTGTTGCCGCTGGCACAAGTCTGAAACAGATCAAACGGATGTTACCTGCTTCGACCTCCATGGAACGGCCCACCCGGTAACTCGACAACTTCGTCCATATTCCGGCTAGTCGCTCTCGACTTAGATCGGGTATTGTTGTATTTTCGCGCGGCCATCGTGGAATCACTCGATGCCGAAGCATTTAGAACGTAACGCCAGGAAGAGCTTGAGATGAGTGGCAATCTATCAACCCCGATCATGAACTCGACGGCATACCAGAGTTACCAAAAGCAACGTCAGTTGACTCTTGGAGACTTGCTCTTAGAGAATCGCATTGTGTTTCTCCAGGGTGAGATTTACACGGGAAATGCCAATGAAGTGGTGATGAAGCTGCTGTACCTACAGAGCGAAAATCGCCGCAAGGACATCCACTTTTACATCAATTCACCTGGCGGTGACGTGTCCGCCACACTTGCTATTTACGATACGATGCAGATCTTGGCCTGCCCGGTCGCGACCTATTGTGTCGGGCAAGCGGCCAGCGGTGGGGCGGTACTGTTAGCCGGCGGTGCAGCGGGCAAACGGTTTTGCCTACCGCACGCTCGGATCATGATGCACCAACCCTTCGGCGGCGTAAACGGTCAGGTGAGTGACATCGAGATTCAAGCCCAAGAGATCCTCCGCAATCGTGACATGTTGAACGAGATCCTGGCGCAACACACCGGGAAAACGGTCGAAAAAATAGCCGCCGACACAGACCGTGATTTCTTCATGGGTGCCGAAGAAGCAAAAGAATATGGCGTCGTGGATGACATCCTCGTCCGACGTGCCAGCGACGATGATGATGACGACAGTGAATCATCTTCCTGATGATTTGTGCAAGTACTTTCCGTTAGCACTCACGGTGAGTGTCTCCGGAAGACGTAAAGAATAACCCAAAATTACCCTGCAATGACGGAGTGGATCAGACGATGTCCCATATTCCGATAGTCGTCGAGAAAAGCGGCCGCGAAGAGCGCGCCTACGATATTTATAGCCGGTTGCTCAAGGACCGCATCGTCTTTCTCGGCACCCAGGTCAACGATCAAGTCGCCAATTCGCTAGTCGCCCAAATGTTGTTCCTGCAGTCGGACGACCCGAACGCGGACATTCACCTCTACGTTAACTCGCCAGGCGGAAGTGTCAGCGCGGGGTTGGCTGTTTACGACACGATGCAATTCATCACGTGTGATGTTGCAACCTACTGTGTTGGCCAAGCAGCCTCGATGGGGGCCGTCCTGCTCACTGCTGGTGCACCTGGCAAACGGTTTTCGTTACCGAACTCAAGGATCATGATCCATCAGCCATTGGCTGGTATGCAGGGCAGTGCCGAGGATATCATGATTCACGCTCGCGAATTCCAGAGGATCAAGGTCAAACTCAATCAGATCTTGATTCACCACACGGGCCAATCGCTCGACAAAATCGAGCAGGATACCGATAGAGATTGCTTCATGACGGCGGAGGAAGCCAAGGAATATCGGCTCATCGACAACGTTGTGGAAAAGATGGAGTCGTAGGCGTCGGGCCATAAATGTTGCAGCGCAATTGCTTCAAACGGAGTTGAGGCAACGAGGAAAAGGATGACAGGACGTCAAGCAATCTATGATGCGTCGTCGAGCCACATCAGTGTGAGCTTCTGCTTGCTACGTGCAACTCTGTTGGTTCTTCTGCCCCTGCTATTGATTGTGCTGTCGGGCTGTGGCGGGCGCCACCGAGTTCGACAAGAGATCACAGAAGAGTTCAACGGCGAGGCTCGACAGCTGGGGCTGCGAATCTATGGAGTAGAGGCTCGGCTCAGGCGACTCGAGGAAGACCGTCGTTCTGACGCGTCATTCGGCTCGTCTCGTCGTTTTGAAACTGACGGCGACTCTGAAGAGCCCGACGAGAATCTCGTTCCTCCAGATGTCGACTTGGGTCCAGCTGGTACTGGGCTGGAGGCAGATCCCGCTGAGGGAGCCGGGGATCCGCGCGACATGGGATTCAATCGGCGTTTGCTCAATCGAACGTCTGCAGTCCGACTGCACCCTACACCATCCTCGCGGACATTCGACGAGTTGGCGGGGGGCGGTTCTGGTCGCAACCAGCGAACGAATCGTTGGGATGGTCACACGGTCGTCCAGCAAATCGTGTCCAGGTTACGCATTGGAAATTCCTCGGGCAGTCGTGATTTTGACGGCGAACTCGGCGACGATGGTATGTCGATTCTCGTTCAACCGTTGGACCAAGACGGGGAGGTGCTTGCCGTACCCGGGCCTATATCGGTCGAATTAATGGACAGCGAGGGACGGGCCCATATTGCCAGATGGGAGTTTTCTCGCGACGAGGTTGAGCAGGCATTTTCGGCTGATAATTTGGGTGTCGGCTACCGCTTGGATATGTCTTGGAAGGGCGAACCGCCCTCCACTGATCAACTCCACGTGTTCGTCCGATACCACGGGCCGGGCGGCGGAAACTGGCAGGCTGATCTACCACTTACGCCGAATCTCGCGCCGAACCTGGCGGCTCTCGGCGAAGGAACGCGCGTAAGCCGCCTGACTCGCGACAATGACCCGCCGATTGACAATGGCTGGTCCACTCGCTCTCGTCAAGATCTTCCTTTCGGTGATTCCGTGCATCGAGGTCTCCCCGTAGCGCGTCCACCTGGCGACCGTTCGCTCGAAACATCGACGCTCTCTGACGATCCGATCGGTCTGCCAGATCTCACCGGTTCCGACACTGGACCGTCCGCATCGGTGTACGACGGAACTGCGACTCGGGCAGCTGAACGCCAGCCGTCCCTCGAGTGGCGAGCCACTCGTTAGCGAACAGCGGTCGCAGGTCGGCAAAAAAGGACAGAGCGATCCTCTGTGGTCAATCCTCAACTACCTGAACGCCGCTGCGACACAGCCGGCCCATACCCGGTTCGTTGCTGACATAAGATGTTAATTTGTAAGGCCTTGCGCTGTTTGATGCGAGGATGGGCTGGCGTCGTGGCAGCCGGCAGTTACAATAGTGTGCAACAGTTGATGGACGTGCGTCGCGTCTCCTACAAGCAAGACCTAACAACAAAATTAAGCGGGCGAATCACCTCGAGATGGTGTGATTGTCGCCAGGTCTCAATTGCAGCTAACCGGAAGCTATTCTTTAGGTGTTCCTTCTGAACACGGATCCAGATGACTCCGCGATCTTCAAATTGGTGTGACGGTACGCCGGTCATTTTGCCGTCGTTCTTGCTTTGCGATTTCGGCAACTTGGAGCGGGAGGTTCGGGCATTGGAGGCTGCTGGTGTTCGTGGATTACATTTGGACGTAATGGACGGACAGTTCGTGCCAAACCTCACGTATGGCATGCCGATTGTGAAGGGATTGCGGCGACTGACGGACTTGCCCATCGATGTACACTTGATGATATCCAGTCCTGCCCAATACATTGATGCGTTCATTGACTCCGGTGCAGATTGGATCACATTTCATCGGGAGGCGGTCGACGACCCCCGGCCGATTTTGGAGCAGATTCGTTCTCGCGGCGTCGGGGCTGGTATCGCCATCAATCCTCAGACACCTGTCGAAGAGATCGAACCGTGCCTGAGCTTGTGTGACATGGTGCTAGTGATGAGTGTCCAGGCTGGGTTTGGCGGACAGTCGTTTGACGATGTTGCCCTGGAAAAATTGGAGCGATTAGTGACTCTAGCGTCCGATGAAACGTTGTTGGAGGTTGATGGCGGCGTGAACGCCTCGACGATTCAACGATGCTCTCAGGCGGGCGCGACATTGTTCGTGGTTGGTTCGGCGATTTTCGGCCAACCCGATTACGCTGCCGCAATTGATCAGCTGAGTAGGCTGGCGGCAGAATCTGAAACTGTATGAGATCTTGTTGATGTTACGCATAATTCTTGTTCGCCCGGGTTCGACACAGTTTGACGAACAGGGGCGAATCAAAGGTTCGTTGAGCATTCCACTAAGCACTGTTGGGCGTGGCCAAGTCGACAAGGCCGTTGGCGAGTTATCCGCCGAAGACATTGAGGCGGTTTACTGTTCTCCTTGCGAGTCGGCCCGGCAAACGGCAGATCTGTTGGCTGGCGAACGCCGTGTCAAGCCGAAGGTGATCGAAAAGCTAAGCAACTTGGACCACGGTTTGTGGCATGGGAAGTTGATTGCCGACGTACGCCGTCAGCAGCCTCGTGTTTACAAAAGTTGTCGCGAACACCCTGAGGAAGTGTGTCCCCCAGAGGGTGAGTCGATGTGTGAGGCGCGGAGCCGAGTTGGCAAGGCGCTGTCGCGAATCCTCCGCCGACATAAGGAAGGCACTCTCGCTTTGGTGGTCCCAGAGCCGATGGCGAGTGTTGTACGCTGTATATTGTTGCAGAGCGACTTGCCTGACTTGTGGAAGGCCGAATGTGATACGGGATCCTGGGAGCTGATTGAAGTGATCTCGGACACGGCGTTAGTGGGTGCTCGTTAACAGCCCGTTCGCGGTCTGGAGAAACGGTGACTTTGATGACAACGACCAAACGACCGAAACGCGGCGTACCAGAAGGACTGTGGCAACGCTGTCCTGGTTGCGAACAGGTCATCTATAAAAAAGAGATCGATAAGCGGATGGGAGTCTGTCCCAGATGCGAGTACCATTTCTACGTCTCGGCCCACGAGCGTGTCGCCCAGGTGTTGGACGAGGGCACATTTGAGGAGTGGGATGCCGGCCTCCAGTCGCTCGATCCTCTCGAGTTCGAAGACAAGAAGAAGTATGTTGATCGACTGAAAGCCGAACAAGAACGGACGGGACTCACAGAGGCAGCTCTGACGGGATCTGGCATGATTCGCGCTCGCCGAGTTGCCTTCGGCGTGACGGATTCTGCGTTCATAATGGGCAGCATGGGATCGGTCGTCGGAGAACGGCTAGCGAGACTCGTTGAGCGGGCGACCGAACACCAATTACCACTGATTATTATCAGCGGCTCCGGCGGCGGAGCGCGGATGCACGAGGGGATACTGTCACTGATGCAAATGGCTAAGGTCTCCGCGGCGTTGGCAAGATACGACGGGGCCGGCGGACTGTTCATTTCTGTGCTGACGAACCCGACGATGGGAGGAGTGGCCGCCAGTTTCGCGTCACTCGGAGATGTCGTGTTGGCCGAACCCAAGGCGCTGATCGGTTTTGCTGGACCACGGACCGTGAAAGCGACGATCGGGATCGAGTTGCCGGAGGGTTTTCAGACGAGTGAATTCTTGCTGGACCACGGATACGTTGATCGAATTGTCTCTCGCGGCATGCTGAAAAGTGAAATTGCTCGTACAATTGACTACTGTGGAAAGTAGGCTGTAGGCGATTTTTCTCTCGGGTCGGTTATTGCGATGTCCTTGCAGGTAACTTATGGGGACTCGCTTGCTCACCGAAACGGGACACTTCGATGGAATGCGGGAAGTGAGTGAATGGGAGTATTCGATAAGATACGCGACGTTCTCGGGGGCACTGCCCGTCTGAACGTAAATGAGCGATTCGAAGTGCTGCGAGCGGCTGTCTCGGGGACGATGTCCAAGTTCTATATGGCGCGAGAACGAGCCACTGGGGATATCTACGGGCTGAAAATTGCCGACCGAGAAAAGGTCGATTTGTTTGAAAACCGGTTTAAGGGCCTCAAAAAACCGAGCGAAGGCGAAATCGCGGCGCAAATCAATCATCCCTTGGTGGTGAAGACCTACGAGCACGGTTTGACGACCGATGGTATTGGGTATGTCTTGATGGAGTTCGTCGGCGGCTCGGTCCTTCAAACGCTGGTTTACAACAAGGAACCGAAGATCATCGGCAACCGGTTGAAGCTGGTACGGCAGATGGCCGAGGCAATCGCGGCGGTGCACAAGTCGGGGTTCATTCACCGAGACGTCTGCCCGCGGAATTTCATCTGCACGGACGCCACGGCGTCCGATCTCAAGTTGATTGACTTTGGCTTGACGTTGCCGGCGCTGAGACCCTTCATGCAGCCGGGGAATCGCACCGGAACACCCTTGTACATGGCACCCGAGGTGATTCGCCGGCGATGGACGGATCAGCGTCTGGACATATTTGCCTTTGGGGTGACCGCCTATCACATTTGTACGTTCGAGCTGCCGTGGCCGGTGTCCGAGACGTCGGGCTTAGCCGCCCTCGATCACGACACCAAGGAACCGAAGGACATTTTTGACCTCAATGTCGATTTGCATCGAACGTTGGGCAAGGCGATCATGCGTTGCATCGAGCCGGACGTGAATAAACGAACGGCGAGCATGGAGGTGTTTTTGCAGCAGATTCGCCGCGTTGAGAGTGAATTGGAAACCAAGTGATCCGTGGTTTCCATCGGTGCCGCTGGCTCCAGTCTACCCCCACCGGCGGGCAGAGAGCCACGAAACACCGGTTGGGCCGCGTTTGGTCGTTGACCTTGTCAGATTGCATTTTGAGCTCTAAACTGGGGGATTCCAGCCAAGTAGCCCTGTGAGTGGTGGTTTGAGCCCACCCTCAAAATCGAGAGCTTATACCGATGACCATCGACAAAAGTCTGAAGATCAAAACTGGGTCGAGCAGCAATCGCAACGTTTTGACCCGCGTTGAGCGGTTGGCCAATTTGCAGGAGAACAACCGCTGGTCCGAGGGCGATTCGGTTTATGGTCTGCCGAAAGTACGGGTCCAAAAGCTCACGTTGAAGAAGAAAAAGAAGGCGAAGAAGGAAGAAGAGGAAGAAGGCACGACAGAGGCCGAATAGTCGAAGTCGTCTTTTCCACGCCCCGCAGTTGAGGCATTTGCATGCGCGTGCGATTGGAATACGGTCGCCAGGGGCTGGATGTCGAGTTGCCGGACGATCATGCGGTCCAGGTCTTATCCTACAAGGACGCTCACCCCTTGCCCCATCCTCTAGGGGAATTGGGCCGTCTGCTCGCCGACCCCATCGCATCGCCGCCACTTCACGAGTTGGCCGCTGGCAAAAACAACGCTTGCATTCTGATTTGCGACATCACGCGTCCTGTTCCCAATGAGTTGATACTGGACGTCGTCCTTCCTCGGTTGCATTCGGCCGGCATTGCGAAGAAGGACGTAACGATCCTAATCGCCACGGGTCTACATCGCCCATCTACTCACGGCGAGATTGTCGAAATGGTGGGAGCGAAAATCGCTTCGACATACCGCATCGAAAACCACTTTGGCACGCATCGCGACGAGCACGACTATTTGGGTGAGAGTCCCCGCGGTGTGCCAATTTGGATTGATCGTCGTTATCTCCAAGCCGAACTCAAGCTGACGATCGGTTTGATCGAGCCGCATTTCATGGCCGGATACTCGGGTGGAAGGAAGTTGATCTGTCCTGGAATTGCCGCCTTAGAGACAATTCGAGTTTGGCATGGCCCCCAATTTCTAGAGCACCCGTTGGCCGGCGCAGGACATTTGGACGGAAACCCGGTTCACGAGGAGAACACCTGGATCGCTCGACGGGCTGGATGTGACTTCATCGTCAACGCGATCATCGATTCGGAGCATCGTCCGCTGCAATTTGTCGCTGGCGATATGGAGCAGGCTTTCCTGGCCGGCTCCGAGTACGTCTCCAGCGTAGTGACGGCCACGATCGATCAACCCGTCGACGTTGTTGTGACGAGCGCCGCCGGTTATCCACTCGATACCACGTTTTATCAGTCGGTCAAAGGGATGGTGGCGGCCGCCGCGGTGGTCAAACCGGGCGGAACGGTCGTCGTCGCGGCTGGGATGAGCGAGGGAATTGGCAGCGACGAGTTTGCCAGTCTGTTCGACCGACACGATACCGTGGACGACTTCATGGACTCGTTGTTGAACGATGAGGACTACTTCGTGATGGATCAATGGCAGCTTGAGGAGCTAGCCAAAGCGACGAAGAAGGCGAAAATCAAGGTGTACACCGACGGCCTTTCACCCCACCAGATCAATCGATTGTTTGTTCAAAGCGTGCCCAGTGTCGAGGTTGCCGTCGCGGAGGCGATGCGTTGCTATGGTTCGCACGCTACGATTGCGGTGATGCCCAAGGGCCCCTATGTTTTGGCTCGGATTGCCTAAGGGCCATCGCGTTGCGTCCTGTTGCTGGGAACCAAGACCGTCGGGAGTCAAGCAAATTGATCAAAGCTACGATCTATCACAATCCACGTTGCTCCAAAAGTCGTCAGACTCTGGACCTACTGAGTGACCACGACGTCGAAACGGAGGTCGTGCTGTACCTGACGGACCCGCCGGACCGCGATGCACTACGGCGGATACTCGGCCAGCTTTCGATCGCGGCGATCGACTTGGTAAGAAAAAACGACCATCGCAAATTGGGACTGAATGAACCTCACGATGAGGATGGTTGGCTAGATTTGATGGTTGCGCATCCGGCGATTATTGAACGGCCGATTGTCGTTGTCGGAGACGTGGCCGTATTGGGGCGACCTCCGGAGAATGTCCTGAAACTGCTGACTTAAACTACATTGCGACCGTTTGCCAACGAATGCGGCCTACCATGTGTGGAATTGCGGGGATCCTCTCGATATCAGGCAATATTGCGGTGGAGCGCCGTCGCGCCGCCGTGGTTGCCATGCTGTCTGCGATCTCGCACCGCGGTCCGGACGAGACGGGTTACTACGAGGATCAGCAGGTCACTTTGGGCCATGCGCGTCTGAGTATCATTGATCTTGCCGGTGGTCGTCAGCCGTTGTTCAACGAGGATCGTTCCTGCGTGCTGGTCTACAACGGCGAAGTGTACGATTATCAGGCGATTCGAGACCGGTTGGCCAGTCGCCACACCTTCGCGACCAGCACCGACTCCGAAGTCCTACTGCACCTGTATGAGGACGAGGGGGAGGCGTTTTGTGAGCAGCTGAACGGGATGTACGCCTATGCGATTTGGGACTCGCGCGAGGCTCGGCTTCAGCTGGCCATCGATCCGGTGGGGATCAAGCCGCTGTACTATTACCGTGACGACGATTTCTTCGTCTTTTGCTCCGAACTCAGGGGCATGATCCGCGGGTTACAAGCGTTGGGCGTTGCTTTTGAATGGAATAGCGCGGCGATTCGCTCCTTTCTTCAATTAGGCTGGTTCCCTGCCCCCGAGACACCCTGGTTGGGTGTGAGAAAATTGGGAGCTGGTGAACGGTTGACTGTGGATCGAGCGGGTGCCCGAAGCACCCGCTCGCCGTTGCCGGCAGCTTGCACCTCACCTTTCGATGCCTCCTCGGGAAACTCAGCTGTCGACCAGCTCGATGATCTGCTGACGGAAACAGTGCGTTCGCAACTCGTGGCCGATGTACCGGTCGGCGTCTTTCTGAGTGGCGGAATCGACTCCAGCCTACTGACTGCGGTGGCCGCGAAATTGCAGCCGGGGATCAAGACATTTTCCGTTGGTTTTTCGGGTGGGTCGGATGAAGCGGTCGCTGCAGATGAGTCGCAGGTGGCGCGTGCTGTCGCCGACCACCTGAGAACGGAACACTATACCTTGATGGTCGACCCTCCGCGTTTGCTGGAGTTGCTCGATGACGCTTGGCTAGCGATGGATGAGCCGATTGTCGATCCGGCCGTCTTGCCATTGTTGCTCGTTTCTCGCGAGGCGCGTCAGCACGTCAAGGTCTGCCTTTCCGGAGACGGGGGTGACGAAGTCTTCGGAGGCTATCCCCATCATTGGCTTCTGTCCTGGAAGCGGCGGTACCACGCGTCTCCAAGTTGGCTTCGTTCGCTGGCTGGCGGTGTGGTGAATTGCCTTCCGAGAACCCCTAGCCGTGGGTTTCGTGAAAAACTCCGCAGGGCTCGAGTCGGTTTTTCCATGCTCGCGGATCAGGATTACGTGCCGGGGCCGTTCTCGCCTCCTCACGAACATTGGCTCGTGGACCCAGCGCCGTACCGACAGGTTGGCCGCGACCAACTCAACAACGATGACTGGTACTACACCGATGGTCTGCTCCATCCACTGGCGGGTCAAATGTTGCCGAAGACCGATCGAACCTCGATGTACGCGTCGATTGAGGTGCGGGTGCCGCTGCTCGATAATCGGATGCTGGCGTTTGGACGCTCGCTGCCGTTTTCCAAAAAAGTCAGTCGTCGGGGCGTCACCAAAGTGGTACTTCGGCAGCTGTTGACGCGATATCTGCCCGTGGAAATCAGTCGGCGGCCAAAACATGGATTTCGAGTGCCGCTAGCTGGCTGGTTTCGCAACGAGTTGAAAAACGACATTCGGGAGCGGCTTGCAGAAGGTAGGCAGATCCCCGAGGAGGTCATCAGCCGCCAGGCCGTTGAACGCCTGATTTCCGAACATCTGTCCGGCAGAGCCGAGCACTCGGTTCGGCTGTGGGCACTAATGACGTTGAACCACTGGGCGGAACAGGTTTCCACCACCTCGACCATCAATTGACTTTCACGCCTACGCGGCTAAAATCTTGTGCTTTGCCGAGCTTCAGGATCTGGTCCATTAGGAGAAACGCCATGGGTGCGGCCCTCGAATTTACCGACGCAAATTTTGAAGCGGATGTGTTGAACAGCAGCATCCCGGTGCTGGTCGACTTCTGGGCACCATGGTGCATGCCGTGTCGGAACATCGCTCCGTTGATTGATGAGTTGGCGACCGAATACTCCGGGTCGGCGAGCGTTGGCAAGGTGAACATCGACGATTGTCCCGGGATCGCTCAGGAATACGGCGTGGCTAGCATTCCAACCCTGCTGGTCTTCAAGGGTGGCGAGATCAGCGATCGGTTTGTCGGCCCACAGCCGAAGCCACGGCTCCAGGAAGCACTTGATAGCGCTGCGGAGTGAGATGCGGCCGATCTAGGCGAGTTCCAGCGCGGCCAAGTCGGGCGCGATTCTATTCAACTCGGCATGCAGAAACCGGTTGACGTTGGTCGTCGTCCGCAGTTCGCTTGCGCGGTGGAAGATCGAGCGAGCTTGATCGACGGTTACCAAACTCGCCAAACGCTTGATCGACGGCACAAAAGCTGGGCTCATGCTGAAGCTGGTTAGGCCCATACCCAGGAGAACGAGGAACGCTCGCGGCTGCCCAGCCATCTCGCCGCAGAGTGTGACGGGCGTCCCCTCCTGTCGGCAGACGCGGATCACGCTGGACAGTAGACGAAGAACGGCTGGGGCCAGTGGCTGACAAAGGTGGCTGACCTTGGGGTTATCTCGATCTGCAGCCATCAAGTACTGGACGAGATCATTGGAGCCGATCGACACGAAGTCGACGACAGGGAGCAGCGAGTCGATCATGACGGCCGCGGCGGGTACCTCCAGCATCATGCCGATCCGTGGGACCTTGTGTTGATGCTGACGTTCGACTAGCTCCGCCGTCGTGCGTCGTACCATCCTTTTCACCCGGTGCAATTCCTCCAGCGTGGTGACCATGGGGAACATCACGCTGACCTCGCCCCCTATTTCGCTCGCATACCCGGCCGCTCGCATGATGGCCCGCAGCTGTGTTGTGAACAACTCCGGGTGTTCAAATGAGAGTCGAATGCTCCGCCAGCCCATGAACGGGTTGGATTCCTGGTGCCGATGTCCCAGGTAGGGGACTGTCTTGTCCCCACCGATGTCGAGTGTCCGAATCGTGACGGAGCGATTCGGGCTGTTGTCAATAACATCCCGATAGATCGCCAGCTGCTCCTCCTCATCCGGCACACTCGGGTGGGTCAAATAGAGGTATTCTGTGCGAAACAGGCCCACTCCCGAGGCACCCATCGCGACGGCAGCTCGTGTGTCATCCACGTTGTTGATATTGGCCAATAGGGAAAGGGGTGCGTTGTCTTTGGTGGTTGCCGGTTGGTCACGATTTTCCGCCAGTTCATCGCGAAGCAAGAAAAACTCGCGTTCGAGTTTTCGATAGGCCTTGTCCGTTTCGGCATCGGGAGAGATGATGACATGGCCTTGGCTGCCATCCACCACAACGGCATCACCAGTGTGAAGTTGTTTGAGAATGTTGGCCACGCCACAAACCGCTGGAATTCCTCGACTGCGTGCGATGATGGCGGCGTGACTGGTTCGTGATCCGGTTTGCGTGACGATGGCGGCAACGTCTGCGTTGCCCAGTGCGACGGCCTGCGAAGGTAGCAGTTCATCGGCTACGACTACCAGAGGTCCTTCAATTGCTGGGCCGTCCTCGCAATTGAGGATTTTCGATAGGTGGGCGGACAGGCGGACAATAACATCGCGGACGTCTGCAAGTCGCTCGCGAATGAAGGAATCATGACTACTCTTATTTGAAAAACTGGCCGTGTACTCCATCAGGAATGCGTGAAGGGCCGCCTGAGCCGAAGAGCGTTGGCGTTGGATCCGTTCAAGGACGTTGTTCGTGAAGGAGGGGTCGTTGAGAATGGCCTCATGGGTCGCAAAAATGGCTCCTTCTTTACACCCCACTTGGAGGGTGACCTTTTCGCGCAGTGCGCGCAATTCGGTCGCCACCTTCTGTTGAGCGACTTCGAACTTTGCGACTTCCGCTACCGTCTCATCGGCATTGAGCCGCGGTGTGTCGGTTGGAACGAAAATCTCCTGGATACAGTAGGCGGTTCCCACAACCACGCCGGGTGAAACAGCGATTCCTTTCCTCATGATGCGAGAATGTACCAGACAACCAGTGGTGATAGCAAACGGATCGGTGCTAAGTTGTTTCAGATGAGGTGGTTCGGTGAAGTGGGCGGGTCGAGGGATATCGGTTGAGGATAAAGTGGGTCGGGGTTATACTTGTGTGCTTTGCTCCGGTTGAATTGCCTCACGGGAGGCACTTGATTTGGCGAAGAAAGCGACGGGCAATGCAATTTCGGCTGCTGGATCGGATTGACCGAATAGAACTCGGCCGGAGCATCAGAGCATCACGGATGCTCCGCCCGGATGAAAACTACTTGGACGACCATTTCCCTCGTTTTCCCGTAATGCCGGGGGTCTTGATGTTGGAAGCCATGTTTCAAGCCGGAATGTGGCTCGTACTGGAAACGGAAGAATATCAGCGTCCATTTGTGGCGTTAAAAGAAGTGAGGAACATACGATACACCGACTTCGTCACGCCCAACCAAACCTTAACCGTCACCGCCGAGATTTTTGCCTCGAACGATCATCTCTACAAATTGAAGGCGGAGGGTCGAATCGGGGACTCGGTGGCCGTGAGTGGCCGTTTATTTCTTGAAACCACGCCATTGGTCGACCAATGGTCGACGCAGGGTCCGTCGGAGGGCTATGTGCAGAATCACTTGAAGGAGCTGTACCGGGAACTCCAACCCGAAACTTAAATAAGACAGAGCGGTCCGAGCTCGTGGCACGAACCGATGAATGATTCAGATTTGACACACGATGGTGGCCGCCGGCCACCCATTTTGGATTACTGGAGTGAAGACGACGATGGGATACTCATCCGAAGAGGTATACGGAAAAGTCCAGGAAGTTTTGGAGGCCGCACTGGGTGTGGATGACGACGAGGTAGCACCAGGTGCGACGTTGGTCGGTGACTTAGGGGCTGAGTCGATCGATTTTCTGGACATTGTATTCAAGTTGGAAGAGTCTTTCGGGATCGAGATTCCCCGCTCGGAACTGTTTCCCGAGGACATTCTCACCAGCGCTGAATTTGTCAGCGATGGCCGCGTGACACCAGCTGGCGTCGTACAACTGAAGGAGCGAATGCCCTTCGCCGACCTTTCCAAGTTCGAAACGAATCCACTGGTTCAGGATTTTGGTAACCTCTTGACCGTGAACGACCTCTGTCGCTTCATCGAGTCCAAGGTCTGATGTAATGCGTTGGTTATGGATCGACCGTTTCGTCGAATTTGAAAGTGGACGCCGCGCTGTGGCGATCAAGAACGTCAGCCTCGCGGAAGAGCAATTGGACGGGTATTTGCCCGGTTTCAATTATATGCCCACGTCGTTAATCGTTGAGGGCTTAGCACAGACCGGCGGCTTGTTGGTCGGTGAAGCCGGCGGGTTCCGTGAACGTGTGGTGCTGGCGAAGGTCGGCAAGGCGGTTTTCCATCGCACGGTTTTTCCCGGCGACCAATTGACGTATACCGCGGAATTATGCGATATCAGGGGCGACGGCGCGATTGTCTCCGGGACGTCGCGGATCGGCAGCGAGTTGCAGGCGGAGGTCGAGTTGGTATTTGCTCATTTGGACGAGCGGTTCGGCAGCGAGATTCTCTTCGAACCAGAGGAGTTTCTCTGCATGCTACGGAGCTGGGGCTTGTACGATGTGGCCGTCACTTCGGACGGAGAACGGGCGACGCCTCCAGATCACTTGCTTGAAGCCGAGGCGCGGATGTTCTTGATGCAACCGGCTTCCACACCACTCACCGACCAGTAGCCGAGAGAGACACACTATGGCCCGACGGGTTGTCATTACAGGGGTGGGTTCAATTAATCCGATGGGGCATGACGTTGCCACCGTTTGGCAGGGACTGAAGGAGAGTCAGTCTGGGGTCGGACCAACCACGATTTTTGACGCCGGCAGCTTTCCTACCAACTTCTCTGCCGAAGTGAAGAATTGGAGCGTTGATGCCGTCGGGGAAGACGTTTCGACGTGGGAATTCCGTGGACGGCACTCGCGTTTTGCTGCGGGCGCAGCTCGACAGGCAGTGAGCGACGCTGGGATTCTAGATATTGGGCTCGACCCACAGCGATTGGGCATCTACTTGGGGAGTGGCGAGGGCAGCCAGGACTTCGATTCGTTCGCTGCGATGATGGTCGCCGGGCTGACCGAGGACGGTTTCGATGTGGCCGAATTCACTCGAAAAGGCCTCGAGGCGCTCAATCCACTGTTCGAGTTAGAGCAGGAGCCAAACATGCCGGCGGCGCATTTGGCCGCGATGTTCAATGCACAGGGACCTAACTGCAACTGTCTGACAGCCTGTGCTGCGAGCAGTCAAGCGATCGGCGAGGCGACCGAGTTGATCCGTCGTGGCGATGCCGATGTGATGATCTCCGGCGGAACGCACAGCATGATCCACCCGCTTGGCGTCACGGGATTCAACTTATTGACAGCCCTGTCCCAACGCAACGATGACCCGATCGCCGCATCGCGGCCCTTTGACCGGCTGCGGGACGGATTCGTTCTAGGCGAAGGCGCTGCAATGGTGGTGTTGGAAGAACTCGATTCAGCGAAAAAGCGAAAGGCACACATCTATGGTGAGGTGCTTGGCTACGGTTCGACAGCCGACGCGTACCGAATTACCGACATTCATCCCGAGGGCCGTGGTGCCATCCGGTGCATGCGGATGGCCCTAGAGGACGCTGGCATCAACTCGTCCGACGTCGACTATGTCAATGCTCACGGGACCAGCACTCAGGTGAATGACCGCGTCGAGACCCGCGCGTGCCGCGCCGTTTTTGGACAAGACGCCGACAAGACACCCATCTCTAGCACAAAGAGCATGATGGGACATCTGATCGCCGCGGCCGGAGTGACCGAACTGATTGTCTGCCTGATGGCGATCCGCGACAACGTTCTGCCGCCGACGATTAACTACGAGAATCCCGACCCAGACTGTGACTTGGACTATATTCCCAACGAGGCCCGCGATGCGTCTTGTCGCATTGCGTTGAACAACAGCTTCGGTTTTGGCGGGCAGAACATCACATTGGTCGTCGGGCAATTCGACGGCTAATCCGCTCGAACGGATCCAATTACGGACCGATCGAAGGTGGCTGGTTGTAGAAAAAGTCACGTGGGCCGCGGATCGTATAGTATGGGTACCCAACAGCGCCCATGGTGCCGCCGCCACCAGCCATCTGGCCTTGATCGCCCTGCGGATTTCTCGGCAATCGTGGTACTTTGGTCGGCGCTCCTCGTTGCCCAAGGCCGGCAAACCGACTGCACCGGTCACATTGCGCGTTACCGCACCCGCGGTTCAACTGGTGTTGGTGGCAGCCGATCGTTGACATCAGCATGACGGCTAGTCCGAGTGAAAGTAGTACCCGTTTCATCTGTCTAGTCTCTTCGCTATGCGGTGTTTTTTCTGGGTATTAAGGTTGCCGACGTGAGCGGTTGGATGGCAACTCATAGCCATCATCGGAATATTCCAACCGAATAATCAGTCAAATCCGACTCATCGGTCCAAACCGGACGAGCTGAACCGTTCGTCGCTGGTTCAGCTTGCTGTGCCCTTCTCGGCAGCTTTTCGGGCCCTCAAACCACCAGAAAAGAGACTATCGCCGCCGATCGAGCAGACTTCTGGCCACGCTGACGATGACCATTAACAGCATGGGACCAGCGAGCGAAAACAGCAGAAAGACCAGCTGAGATCGCCGGTTCCCCGTCCACATACCTACGACCAGATAGTGCGTGGCCGCCGCGGCCGCACAAGCGATCAAAGTGATAAACAAGATCAGCGTGAGCGTGTAGCGTGGCTGGGGCATGAGCGGCAGCGGAAATAGGGGTTGGGAGGAGTTGGAAGGCTATGCAGCATAATGCCGCAGCAACAGCCGAGCAAATACCGATTTTCACAAGAAGACGCTGCGCCTCGGTGGTGATGACCTAGGCTTCCAATGCCGCAAAAAAATCCAGTATTGGAAAGGCTACCGTGCAAACACTGGAATCGCCACCCAACCCAGACGCAGACTCCCAGACGACCCCCGGGACGAGCGAAGACTTCGTTGTTTACAACCCTCGACCTGACAAGTGCGAGTGCCGCCGCCGCGTGCGCTATACGCTGATCGGGGACATCAAGCTGGAGATCGAAGGCAAGTGGTGGACCGGCGAATTGGTAGATCGGTCCTTCGTGGGGTTTCAAGTGGTCTTTCCTGTCAAAGCGCCTATTTCTCCGGGTCAAGTGCTGCGACTGAGTACCGATTCGGGTGAATGTTGGGTACGCGTCGTCTACGCCGACAGCGACGCGATCGCTGGATTGGAGTGGCTGGAGGATGCGGATGGCGATATTCCCCGTTCCACACAGTTCCTGACGGGAGCGGCAGCCAAGACACTTGGCATGAATTGGACGCGTATCGCCGGAATTGTCAGCGTCATGACGATCGTCGCTGCAACGCTGGTCCTCGCCTACGTTGGGCCCGATTTGCAACACTTCATGCGGTTGCTCGGTTGGTGATTCAAGACTGGTTCGTCCGGCAGAATGATCGAGTCGCGGATTCCCAAGGAACACGGCCGTATTTTCTCTTTCTGCGCCAATTGGCATGCCAATTGCAGCTGTGGAATAACCAAGTTTCCCGCAAGGTAAACGAGGCACTCAATGGCAGGGCTGGAACAGAGCTGAGGCCATTGGAACAAAGAAGAGGCAAGACCCTGACCGCCGATTCCTCGGAACGAATCTTTGGTCAGCTCCGTAGGAGCAGACGAGGCTTTACGGTACAGAGAAGGCACTGGGGGTGGAAACCCGGTTTGGGTAGACAGGCGAGTTGCTGAGGAATGATCAGTCCAGTTTCATTCCTGGCAACTCGCCTGTTTCATTTTGCGCGTATCAAAACGCTACAGTGTATTGTTTTGCAACAACTCTTCGTCACGACGTCCTCATCGTAAGTCGTGAAATTGCCTGATTTTTCTGGGCAGAAAATCGAGTACAATGAGGCTGTTCTTTCGTTTGCAGGTATCAGATATTGTACGATAGGTCCACCAAGCTCATTCACTGCTTACAAAAGGTCTAATCGAACGATGTATCGAGACGGATTCATCCCTCGCGTTACTTGGCTACTGATGGCAACTGTTTTTGTCGTTTCCTTCTTGGCAGCGACCGACAGCGCCTCGGCTCAACGACGCACGCGCAACCGTGCAGCGGCTGATCTGGGTCCCCAGGTAAAAGAGATCAACAAGTGGATTCGGACGGCTTGGTCGGATTACGAGATCAAACCGTCCCCGCCAGCAACTGACGGCGAATGGTGTCGTCGATTGTTCCTTGACGTGGTTGGCCGAACTCCGACCGTGAAAGAGCTCGACGGGTTTGTAAAAGACTCGTCGCCCGACAAGCGGCGTGACCTTGTGCGGAAATTGTTGTACGACGACGAGTATACCGAAGAGTACGCTCGCAATTGGACGACCATTTGGACCAATATTCTGATTGGTCGTAGTGGTGGCACCGAGCGAAACACGATGATTAGCCGTCCGGGGATGCAGAAGTACCTCCGCGATACGTTTGCCAGAAACAAGCCTTACGATCGCATGGTTCACGAGTTGGTCACGGCGACCGGAAGCACCGCGCCCGGTGCAGACGACTTTAACGGTGCCGCAAACTTTCTTGTGATGAAGGTCAACGAAGAAAAAGCGACGTTGGCGACTGCCGCGACTGCCAAGATCTTCCTGGGACTTCAGGTGCAGTGCACACAGTGTCACGATCACCCCTTTAACGAGTGGAAACAATCGAAGTTCTGGCAGATGAACGCCTTTTTTCGCCAGGTGCGAGCTCAGCGGATTGGCATGCGAGGTTCCAACACTGGACGCCTGGTTGATGCCGATTTTCGGCTGTTCCAAAAACTTGATGATGATGTTGTTGCTGTTGTTGTTGATGTTGATCAATATGTA
>DUDC01000163.1:0-21487 GCA_012959465.1 Planctomycetaceae bacterium | reverse complement strand
GGCGCCAACGAAGCCTCGATTTATTACGAGCTGCGAAACGCCGAGTTAGAGGTCGCGTTTCCGACGTTTGTGGACGGTACCGAGGCCAGTTCTCGCAGTGGTTACGTGAGCGACGTGAATCGTCGTTCGGAGTTGGCGAAAATGATGCTCGATTCCGAGTTTGTTGAAAAGACGGTTGCCAACCGGTATTGGGCTCACTTCCTTGGTTACGGATTCACGAAGCCGATCGACGATTTAGGGCCTCACAATCCGCCGTCACACCCCGAGTTGTTGGAATACCTGGCAGTTCAAGTTCGTGACAGCAGTTTCAATTTGAAAGAGCTGATCACTTGGATTACGCTAAGCGAGCCTTATTCGTTATCGAGTAAGATGAACGAGACGAATGAGATCGACGATCCACTGCTTGGTGAGTTGCCGAAATTCAGTCACTTTTACTTACGGCACATGCGTGCCGAAGAGTTGTATGAATCGCTGGTGGCAGCCACACGGGCCCAGCAGACCAGCGGCAGTTATGAGGCTCAGGAACGTGACAAGGCGAGGTGGATGGCTCAGTTTGTACAGGCATTTGGTACGGACGAAGGCGAGGAGACCACCACGTTTAACGGGACGGTTCCGCAAGCCCTGATGATGTTCAACGGGGATCTGATCAAGAAGGCGACCGCGAAGAAAAAAGGTGGGCTGTTGTGGCAGGTTGCCAATTCCGATATGGATAATCGGGACCGGATTAATTATCTTTTCCGTGCTGCAATGGCAAGAAATGCGACGGACAATGAGTACGAAACGGCTCTTCAGTTGTTGGTATATAACGAAGGCGATGGAATGGCCGCGGTCCAGGACATATGGTGGGCCGTACTGAACAGTAACGAATTCATTATTAATCACTGATGTTCGCCGCTCATTCGCGGCGGTCACAATCTCACGACCGAAACACAATCAACGAAATTTGACCGAAGCCGGTCTCTCTTGGAGGACTCACTAATGGCACGTATCCCCGTCGGCATGTCGCGACGTCACTTTATGAATCACATGGCTGGTGCGGCCGCTATGACGGTGCCAGCGATGACCATGGGTCATGCATTGCAGACCCATGCCAAGGACTTGAAGAAACGGCAGAAGTCAGCAATCATGCTCTGGATGGGCGGTGGCCCGGCCTCGATCGACATCTGGGACCTCAAGTCAGGTGCTCCCACGGGCGGTCCGTTCAAGCCGATCGCGACCAGTGGCAATGCACAAATCTGCGAGCATATGCCCTTGATGGCCAAGGAAATGGACAAGATGGCCATTATCCGTTCGATGAGTACTCGAGAAGCCGATCACAATCGTGGTCGTTACTACATGCACACTGGCTACGTGCCGAACCCCAACATGGAGCATCCTAGTTACGGTTCTGTATTGGCCCACGAGTTGATTGATCAACGCAGTGACTTGCAAATCCCACCGTTCGTTTCGGTCGGTGGCGGCAGCGTTGGCCCCGGGTTCCTCGGAATGGCCTGGGCTCCGTTCTCGGTCGACAGTAACGGGCGCGTTCGCAACTTGGATATGGGGTTGGATCGCACTCGGCTGCAACAACGCATGAATACTCTCAAGTTGATTGAGCAGGGATTCATCGACGACAACCGTGGCCAAGCCGCTTCGGATCACCAAGAGATTCTCGGCAAGACGTTGAATCTGATGACCAGCGAGCAAATGGAAGCCTTCAAGGTCCAGCAAGAGCCCGAATCGGTACGGGAAGAATATGGCAACACGGCCTTTGGTCGCGGTTGCTTAATGGCTCGTCGCTTGGTCGAGATGGGTGTGCCCTTTATCGAAGTCGGAAACGGCGGTTGGGACAACCATGGCAATATTCACAATTTGTTCTCCCAGACCAAACTACCCGAACTCGACAAAGGCATGAGTGCCCTTGTCCGTGACCTGAACCAACGTGGTCTGTTGGATGACACGGTCATTATGTGGATGGGTGAGTTTGGACGTACGCCACGTATCAACGGTAATGCCGGACGTGACCACTGGGCTCGTTCCTGGAGCGTTGTCGCCGGTGGTGGTGGAATCAACGGTGGAATCGCCGTCGGAGCCACGAGTGCAGACGGTACAGAGGTAGTGACCGAGCCTTACACGTCGCAGGACGTCATGGCCTCGGTGTGCAAGGCTTTGGGAATCAGTTTGGAAACCACCTTTACCAGTCGTAGTGGTCGTCCGATGAAGATTGCCAATGGTGGTAAGGTGATCACCGAATTGTTCAGCTAAGTCGACGATGACAGCGAGAACTTAGACGGACAGGGCTGCCAAGAATGGCAGCCCTGTGTTGTTGTGTAACTTGGAAAAGGCCGCGGATTTCAACGTTTTAACGAGTACTCCAAGGCCCAAACGACGTTTAGAGGGTAATGGCTGAAGTGAAGCCCGCGGATCAATCCTCCGCACTCAAAGGGATCGAGCCCGACGAGTTGGTGCTGCGGTTTCAGGCCGGCATCTGGAGGTATTTACGGGCGATGGGGGCCACTCCGTCGGAGGCTGATGACCTGACGCAGGACACATTTGTTGCGGTTCTGCAGAGAGGATTCGAGCACTATGGAAATTCGGCCACTAAAGCTTACCTGAGACGTTGTGCGAGGAACTTCTTCATTTCTCTCAAACGCCGCCAAGGGCGGGAAGTCGTTAGTGAAGACCTCGAGTTGTTTGATCGAACATGGGAACAATGGTCGAAGAATGATAATGGCGAAGACGCGCTGAGTGCACTCAAAGACTGCTTCGAGCAGTTGACCGAACGTGCTCGCCAGGCTCTTTCGCTTCGGTTTCGTGACAAACAAACGCGAGCATTTATCGCGGAAGAATTGGCTATTTCGGAACATGGTGCGAAGAACCTGATGCAACGTGCCAAGCAGAAACTTCGCGATTGTGTATTAGCAAGATTACAGGGCACAAAGTTATAGGACCAGATGCGGTGACTCTCGATCACGATCTACTAGTTGACAGCGCGTTGGAAGAGGTGTTGGGTGGTATACAACCACCGGACCTCTCGCAACGAATATTGTTGGCGGTGCGTGAGGCTTCCGATGATCCTGAAACGTCGCGCGCCATCGACCCCGCCCTGGTTTCGTTGCAGCCGCAGGCGAGTCGAGCCGTTACGCGAGGTGAACGTCGGTCACCCGTTCTTCCGGTGGCTTGGGCATTGAGTATCTTGGTCGCCAGCGTGTTGATCGGATTGTTCGCACTGGAGTTGAGTGGCGAGAAATCGGATCCATCTGGAACCGAAGTCGCCGAAGAAAATCTTGATCAAGGCGCGGAGCGAAGTGTCAAAGACTCGGAGACTGGCGACGAAATTGACGACGACGCGCCCTCGGGTACTGTTCTCCCGAATGTGCCTTTCAAACCGAAAGATCCAGAGTCTCGAATCGTCAGGCAGTGGTCGGCACCTGAGTTGGCTGAACTGCGGACGGAAGTCGAGATGGTTTCGGCCGTCAACCAGCGAATCGCGACGGCCTGGAAAAATCACCAATGGGAACCCGAAACGATTTCGGATCAACAGTGGCTCGTCCGCGTTTTTGAGCGGGTATTTGGATTGGACTTCGAAGATCTGAATACCAACGGATTGCGGGCCAAGCCGTCCCAACGTGCCGAGCTGCTGGACGAGTTGTTTGCCGATCCGCGTTATCGTCGAGCGTTTGCCTCGAAGTGGTCGAACGTTTGGTTGGATCACCTGATGACCACGGCACCACAACGAGGTGCTGGAGTGCGACGGCAGCAACTGGCTGCGTTCTTAACAGACGCGATCCGTGACGGCGTGCCGCCAAGATCGTGGCCGAAACAACTGTTGTCCGCCAGCGGAACCGTTGAGGCGTCGGCCGGAGCAACCGCCTGGCTTGTTGCCCATGCCGACCGTGGAAATCAGCGAATCACATCGGCGGTTGGCGAGGTGTTTTTGGGAAGTCGCCTCGTCTGTGCTCGGTGCCATGATGACCGTGGTGATTCCGAATTGTATGCGGCGAAGATGTCCGATTATTGGCAGTTGAACGCGTTTTTTGGGCAGTTGCGGCAGGAACGTGACCCGCGGTCGAAGGAGATCCGGCTTATTGATCGTGACATGACGGACGAAGTAATTTTTTACGAGATCCCCGGTGGATATCAAAAAGCGGCGATGCCAGTCTTTCTCGACGGACAGACCATTGTCTCTGACGGTCGAGTTGAAAGTGCGGTTCGCCGCGAGGAACTCGGCGAGTGGATCGGTACATCTCCTCAGTGGCACGCAGTGGTGGTTCACCAAGTTTGGAAGACCGTTTTTGGGACGGCGCTAAATGTTGACTCCAACGCTGAGTTGCGTTTGGAACTCGTCGAGCAATCGGCCGCTCAAGGTGACAAGTTGGAGACATTGGTTCGCTGGTTGGTTTTGAGCGACGCGTTCTGCAGGGTCGGTGCAGAGGAGGTTCCACACCGAGGTGACGGTCATTGGGCCAGTAATTTGCCTGTTGGCGCGTATCTTGCAGAAGTCAAGTACGGACCGGCAGTGGATCTGTTGAATGTGGCGTCATCGAATGACGGAAACTCAATCCTCTCGGCACGGAACGTGGCCGACCCGTCGGACTCGATTTCGGTGCCAGTTCGGACGGTTGTTCCTTTGGACGCCGATGGCGTCGCTTTCGTCGACCGGATCATTCGTAGTGAACTTCGCTGGCAAGAACGAATCGATCATGTATTCCTGTTCGCTGTCGGGCAGCCGCCGACCGCTGGTGAGCGAAAGGTGGTTGACGAAATTCACGCCAAACAACCCGATGAGGCCAAAGCGTTGGAGAACATCATGGCAGCACTCGCCAATAGTGCTGCCAGCCATACTTCAACTCTAGATTAGCCTCACTTGCCCCTTACCAATGCTAGCGACAGCTGGCATTACTTCCCTAGGCGGTCCATTTTGGACCGCCTATTTTTGTGATCGGCGCACTGTAGTTCGTCGCGCTCGTGTTGTGTGAAAGTGTGCCACACATTGGCGGGGCAAAGGCCTTTTTGGGAGCAAAGAAAAAAGAGTTAAAATACTCGCTACACCGGTGTTCAGTTTCCAAGTGTTCGATGTTCACGGAGCGTTCGTGATGAACGGAAAACCCATTGCCCTGGCAAAGCAGCTACTGCATGACGCAAACAGGCTGTTGTTTGTGACTGGTGCCGGGATCTCCGCCGACTCTGGGATTCCAACCTATCGCGGTGTTGGAGGATTGTACAACGGCAATCTGACCGATGACGGGATCGCCATCGAAGAGGCGTTAAGTGGACCAATGTTCGATCAGTCACCGGAGGTGACTTGGAAATATCTTTGGCAAATTGGTAAGGCCTGTCGCGGTGCGGAGCCCAACCGTGCTCATCAGTGGTTGGCCGGCTTGGAGAATACTCGCGACGAAGTATGGGTGATGACTCAAAACGTTGACGGACTACATCGCCGGGCGGGGACGAGAAACCTGATTGAGGTGCATGGACATGCCTACGACCTCTACTGCGTTCAATGCCAGCAGTACTACGACGCCATGGAGTGGTTGGGTGGCTACGAGGACGACCTCCGCGACCTTCCGCCACGTTGCACCACGTGTCACGGAGTGGTTCGCCCCGACGTCGTGTTGTTTGGCGAGATGTTACCGTCTCGAGTGCTCGAGTCGTTCCAGAAATTGGCGGAGACGGACTTTGATGTGGTTGTATCCATCGGGACATCCGGACAGTTCCCGTACATCCTCTCGGCATTCGAGATGGCACGGCGGTTTGGTAAGCCGACGATCGACATCAATCCATCGGTGACGAACATGACCGAGCTTGCGACCTATCACGTTCCATTGGGAGCGGCGGAAGCCGCTGAGGTGTTGGGCGAAATGAATGAGTGACATTGCATCTGGGATATCAGCGCACTAGTTACTGTTTGTATCGGCTTTGGTTAGATGGACTTCCATTTGCGGATACGGAATGCTAAGCCCAGCATCATCCAGGTGGTTCTTGACCGCCGCGGTCAGACCTTCTCTTACCTGTGAATAATCCGAGGCGGCGACCCAAAAGCGAATGACCCATTGCACGGCCGAGTCACCCAGGTTCACTAGCGTCACTTTATAGCCGCGGCCCTCGTCGTCCACGAGAAACTCCCGCATCGACTCGGCGACGGCGGTAAGCACTTCGCGAGTTTGATCCAGGCTAGCGGCGTAGTCGACGTCTACCGACACTTCAATTCGGCGGCACGTGTTGTAACTGACGTTCTCGATCGTGCTTGCGGTAATCGAGTTGTGGGGGACAATAATGCGGCGATTATCAGACGTGTCCAAGACAGTCGTGAACATGTCAATTTCGTAAACCTTCCCTGCAACGCCGGCTGCTTTGATATAGTCTCCGACCTTAAACGGCCGGAAAACCATCAGCAACACACCCGATGCAAAGTTGCTTAGAGTTCCCTGGAATGCGAGGCCAATGGCGAAACCGGCGGCAGCAAGTAAGGCTGCAAAACTCGCCACACTGACACCGAACTGACCCAAGACTCCGATCGCTGCCAACGCGAATATTGAATAGAAGATGATTTTTCCGATGAAACGTCCGAGTGTCTCATCGACTTTTCGGCGAATCGGTCGACTACAAATTCGCGAGATCATGCCGGCAAACAGGTACGCGACGAGCAAGAACAGCAGCGCCATTCCGGCCGGTATCAGGTAACGCTCGACGATCGGCCAGCCAGCTTCGATATCGCCGTCAATAAGGCCACGAAGGGCCATCAAAACGTCGGCTCGCGCGACGTTTTCCATCAACGCCGAGACGGCTTCGGCCGGTTCATTGACCGCTGCATCAGTGAGTCGCATGGTGTTCGTCCTTGAAGAGTAAAAGAGTGATGTCGAAACTCAGCTGGTCGCCGTGCAAGTGCATGTTATCATTCGCTTCGACTCATTACACGGTCGATTTTTTCAGGGTGGCACGGTCGGCGAACTGGGAGTTCGCACCGAAGAGTCTAGATCATTGGAAACAGCGAGGCGGCAACTAGAGTCGCGGCCAATCCAGATAACCCCATGATGATGCTCAGCGGTGAGATGTAACGTAACCCTTCGGTCTCCGTCATGCCGCTCATCTTGCAGATCACCCAAAAGCCACTGTCCGCCATCCAGGCGACCGGCTTGGAGCCACAGCCGATTGCCAGCGCCAGGTAGACTGGGTGACAGCCGAGGCGTGTGGGGTCGGCGAATGAGGCGAGAATGCCGACGGCGGTAATCATTGCCACAGTGGCGCTACCTTGGGCCGTTCGAATCGCCATTGTGATCAGGAAGGCAATCACCAGCAATCGAATCGGAGAGCCGTCGGGCGTCGAGAGTAGGTCGGCCACTCCCGTCTGCTTCATCGAAGCACCGAATGCACCGCCGGCGGCGGTGATCAAGATGATCACTCCGCCGCTGCTCAATGCACCTTGGAGAATGTCGCGCAGCGAGCGTTCATCGGGCATGCGATACTTGGCGGCGAGTAGCAGCGACACACCTGCGGCGATTGCCAACGCGATGTTCTTGTTGCCAAGCGTTGCGATCAACATCGATAACTCGCTGTCGGTGGAGCCGGCAACCTGCTTGAAAAGAGTGCCGCCGGCGATGAATATCACCGGTAGCACGATGGGAGTTAGAGACAGTGCCAAGGAAGGAAGCTGCGATGTATCTCGTTTCAGTTGCCGCTCCAAATCAGCTAACTTGAATTCACCACTTTCCCGCAACGGCACCTCATTGCGGCTGTTCGCCCAGTATGCGAATGCCATTCCGGCCGAACTGGCTACGAGACCGACAGCCATCCCCATGAGGATCATCAAGCCAATGTCCACTCCCAACTCTCCGGCGACCAGCAGTGGTCCTGGAGTCGGTGGGACTAACGAATGGGCCATGGTTCCGCCAGCCACAATCGTCAAAATATAGAGTAGGTAATTTCGACCGGTGCGAACACGAAGAGCCTTTCCCAACGGGATCATCAGGTAAAAAACTGTATCGAAGAAGACTGGAATACCCAGCAGGAATCCGCTACCGACGAATGCAAAGGGCGCTCCTTTCTCACCACAGACGTTGATTGCCGAGCGGACGATACGATCCGCGGCGCCACTTTCGAGTAGGCAGACGCCGATGATAGCTGCCAGCGCAATCAAGATCCCGATTTTGGTACAGGTGGATCCGAAGGATGAGGCCACGCGTTCACCAACGGTCGCCGAGCTCTTTTTTTCCCCGGCCCTCCAGTCCAATGGATGGACGGCAATGTCGCCGTCTGCCCACTCCGCATTCGGCTTCTCGGAGCGGGCCACTGCGACTTCACGATTTTCCCGTAGCGTTTCGGTACGTTCGACGGTCAGATGACCGACAATTTTCGGCGTCTTGTCCTCAAAATGAACATGATAGAAACGGGTACCTTCAAGACGTCGCTCACTGGAGACGTCCAGGTGCCAAACGCCATCTTCGGATGTAGGCTCGGGAACGACGGACACCTCGAGAAGCTGGTAACGAAAGCGTATGTCGTGTGGTGTCAGTGTGGTCACTGCAATAGCCGCAACCAAGAGTGCCAAAAAGGCGTGTAACCGCAAACCCAGAATACCGCCGATCACAATCGCTACGCCGACGGCGAGAATGAGTAGTGCCAGCATGCCACATCGTCCCTTTTGCAAATGTCGAATCAAGCTTGTGGCATGATCGTAACCGAAGGGTGCCTGTGTGTCATTTTCTTGGACGGGTTCGGTGAGAAACGGGCGGAAAGGAAGCGACGGTAAGCTAGTTTTCGCGTCTCGCGCCGATTGACGGTCTTGACATGGGCGCACTAAAATGTCGAGTTCAATCAATCCAGTACAAAGGGCGGCTCAAATGACCGCTGCCGATTTAAGCTATTGTAAGGTAAAGGTTTAGGTTTCTATGTCTACATCGTCAACCGGCCTCGAACAGCTCTCCATCAACACGATTCGCACGCTTGCCATGGACGGCGTGCAGGCTGCCAATAGTGGGCATCCCGGCACACCGATGGCCTTGGCTCCGGTCGCCTATGCACTCTGGAATCGAGTGCTCCGGTATGACCCTAATGCACCAACTTGGCCTGGTCGTGATCGTTTTGTCTTGTCGTGTGGCCACGCTTCGATGTTGCTCTATTCCATTTTGCACCTGTCTGGCGTCAAGAGAAGTAACGGCTCCACAGAGCCATCGATCAGTCTTGACGACATAAGGAATTTTCGCCAACTCGACAGTCCTTGCGCCGGCCATCCCGAATATGGGGAAGCGGCTGGCATCGAAACGACGACTGGCCCGCTAGGGCAGGGGTTGGGTAACAGCGTTGGCATGGCGATTGCGGCCAAGTGGTTCGCCGCCCGCTACAA
This sequence comes from Planctomycetaceae bacterium, assembly GCA_012959465.1. GTDB lineage: Bacteria > Planctomycetota > Planctomycetia > Pirellulales > Pirellulaceae > UWMA-0346. The sequence continues at coordinate 12,165 of DUDC01000163.1, read as the reverse complement.
CCGTCCTGGGTTCGACTTGTTCGACTACAAAACGTTCGCGCTTTGCGGCGATGGCGACATGATGGAGGGGGTCGGATGTGAGGCCGCATCGCTCGCTGGACATTTGAAATTGTCCAACCTCTGTTGGATCTACGACGATAATCGCATAACAATCGAGGGCAGCACGGATTTAGCTTTCACCGAGAATGTTCGCGAGCGATTCGAGGGACTTGGCTGGCGGACCGTCGTCGTCGAAGACGCCAACGACCTGGATGCCATCGACCAGTCGTTACAAGTTTTCGCCGAAACCGACGACCGTCCCACGCTGATTATTTTGCAATCGGTTATTGGCTACGGTTCGCCCAACAAGGCGGGTACCCACGGCGCTCATGGCGCTCCGTTGGGAGAAGAGGAAATCAAACTAACGAAGTCGGTCTACGGTTGGCCGGAGGACGCGACGTTCCAAGTACCCAACGAAGTCCTGTCGGACTTCGCGGCCGGTATTGGGGCTCGTGGAGGCGAATTGAGCGCACAATGGAATGCGGATTTCGGTCGGTATGCTGAGCAGTTTCCAACGGAAGCTGAGCAGTTGCAGTGCATTTGGAATGGAGAGCTGCCAGCGGGTTGGGACGAATCGCTGCAAGTCTATCCAGCGGACGTGAAAGGCCTTGCCAGTCGCGTTTCGTCGGGAAAGACACTAAATCAAATCGCCGAGAATCTGCCTTGGTTCATCGGTGGTTCGGCGGACTTGGCGCCTTCCAACAATACCACGTTGCTCGGCGAAAATGATGGCGATTTTGGCCCAGACAACTACGGTGGTCGCAATTTTCATTTTGGCGTGCGAGAGCATGCAATGGCCGCTACCTGTAACGGAATGGCACTCTCCGGATTGCGGACGTTTGGTGGGACATTCTTCGTTTTTACCGACTACATGCGGCCTTCAATGCGACTTTGCGCCTTGATGAAATTGAGCGTTATCTATGTTCTAACTCACGATTCAATCGGTCTCGGCGAAGATGGTCCGACGCACCAGCCGGTCGAACATCTGGCCGCCTGTCGCGGTATTCCAAACCTGCTTGTGATACGGCCCGGCGATGCGAACGAAGTCGTCGAAGCCTATCGTGTCGCAGTCCTGAACAACGAACGTCCGACCGCGATGATTCTAACTCGACAGGGTCTGCCGACCCTTGACCGTGAAGTCTGCAATGCGGCGGATGTTGGTAGTGGAGCCTACATTCTCAAGGACTCAGACGGTGAACCGCAGGTAATCCTGTTGGGCACCGGTAGTGAATTGAACCTCTGTGTTCAGGCTCAACAACGACTGGCCGCTGACGGCATTGCCGCACGGGTCGTCAGCGTGCCCTGCCTAGAGCTCTTTGCCGAACAGAGTGCCGCCTACCAAGAATCTGTCCTGCCGTCGTCGGTTACCGCTCGGGTTGCAGTTGAGGCTGGTATTCGACAGGGTTGGGATGGCTTGATTGGCAGCCAGGGACAATTCGTGGGCATGACTAGTTTTGGCGCGTCTGGCCCGATACAAAAGTTGTACGAGCACTTTGGTATCACGGTCGAAGCAACCGTTGCTGCCGCCAAGGATGCCATTGGATAGTACGAGTCAGGACGAATGGTCAGAGTTTTGGAGTGCGGTGACTTGTCACCGTTTTCTAGAACTGATTTGAACCATCTACATCCGTGATGGTCCGTTCAGTAAAGTCCATCAATCGGCCTTCCACCCGCAAGAACCGAATTCCACCGCAATACTCCCCGCTTCAAAATGACACCGGACAATTGACCAACAACTAATGGCAATTCTCCACCGCAACTCGACGCCCTTGAACGCTCGCCTACCCAACGCGTTTCGACGTGTTGTGACGGTTGTGTCGATTGCCGCACTCTAGTTATGAGTTTCCCGAGTGTCCGCTGAATCGGTGCGATCTGTCCGCAAGGATTTGACGAGCTATGTTTTTGCAGCCCGGCTTCGGCTGAACATTCACAGTGTGTTGAGTTGGGCAGTGATTTCTCTCGCTACAAAGGTAAGGCGCGTCATGCACTCCTCACCCTCGGTAATCTTGATCATCGACTCGGATCCGATCACGCTAACTGGTGTGGCCGCCGTTTTGGACATGCAAGGGCATGAATGTCACTGTGCTTCCAACGAGGAGTCAGCGATCAAAGCTGCCGCATCCTTGCCGCTTGACATCATCATCTGCGACGTCGAGGTGGATGGAGAGAGCGGGCTCGACCTCTGCACCCAGATCCGAACTCAGATCGGGATCGAAGACGTGCCGGTGATATTTGTCTCCGCGATGCAAGTCGCGGATGTCGTCTGCCGAGCCCATGAAGCGAATGCCGCGTACTTCTTGTCGAAGCCATTCGTCCCGGAGACGTTGATCGAGATTGTCGACACGGCACTTTGGATGCCACACCTGGTTCACAACCGGAGCCAACACGACATGCAATCCGGCGGGAATCACCGGGAAAAGTTCACGTCGAAATCTAATCCAAGCACTCACCACTTGCCGAGTCGTCGTCGACGTCGAGAGTTTGTCCAATAACCGGTCGCGGAGCTAGCTCTGGCCCGACAATGGCAGGTTGGACTTTCCCATCAAGAAATCGTCGATCGTTCGAGCGACCCCGCGTCCTTCGTTGATGGCCCAGACGACCAGCGACTGGCCTCGTCGGCAGTCGCCAGCTGCAAAGACTTTCGGCACATTCGTGGCATAGTTGCCGTACGCTGCCTGATAGTTACTGCGCGAGTCGTGTTCCAAATCCAACATGCTGGTCGCATATTGTTCCGGGCCTAGGAAGCCCATCGCCAACAAGATCAGATCGGCCTTCCACACTCGCTCTGATCCGACAATCTCGTTCATCTGCCATTGATCACGATCGTCTCTCTGCCAGTCGATTTCGATGGTCTTCACGCCTGCGAGTTGCCCGTTACCATCATCAATAAACTCTTTGGACGCGATGGAAAACTGCCTGGGGTCGTCACCCCATTTGGCCGCCGCCTCGCCGTGACCGTAGTCAACACGATAAATACGTGGCCACTGAGGCCAGGGATTATCGGCCGCACGGGATTTCCCCGGCTTCGGTAGCAGTTCGAAGTTCACGAGGCTGCGGCAATTGTGTCTTATGGCTGTCGCGATGCAGTCGGTCCCTGTGTCGCCGCCGCCGATGACCAGGACGTCTTTATCCTCAGCCGAAATGAAGTTCCCGTCATTCAGTTTGGAATCGAGGAGGCTCTTTGTATTGGCAGTTAAGAAATCCATGGCGAAATGGACGCCTGTTAACTCGCGCCCGGGAATCTCAAGATTGCGAGGTTTGGTTGCTCCCGTTGCGAATAGTAAGGCGTCGTGGTTATCCATCAGTTCTTTGGGATTTACGGTCTTGCCAACGTCCGCGTTGGTGACGAATCGGACGCCTTCCTCCTGAAGTAATCGCAGGCGTCGTTCGACGATCCCCTTGTCCAGTTTCATATTGGGGATACCGTACATTAGTAACCCGCCGATGCGGTCCGCCCGTTCATAGACAGTGACGGAGTGACCGGCTTTGTTCAACTGGGCCGCAGCGGCAAGGCCGGCCGGTCCGGAGCCGACGATTGCCACCGTTTTGCCAGTTCGCATCGTCGGTGGTTCAGCATTGACCCATCCTTCGGCAAACCCGCGGTCGACGATCGAGTTCTCGATATTCTTGATCGTGACGGCCGGGTCTGTGATCCCCAACACGCAGGCGCCTTCACACGGGGCTGGGCAGACTCTACCCGTGAACTCGGGGAAATTGTTCGTCTTGTGCAGTCGGTCGAGCGCCTCTTGCCAACGGCCCTGGTAGATCAAGTGGTTCCATTCTGGGATCAAATTGTCGATCGGACACCCAGTTGTCGATTGGCAAAACGGAACACCACAATCCATACACCGCGCACCCTGTGTACGGAGGTGTTCTTCGTTCGGATCAGTGTAGATTTCAAGATAGTCACTGGCCCGTTCAACCGGGTCGCGATAGGGGACGTTCTTTCGTGGAAATTCTTTGAATCCGGTGGGTTTGCCCATGTCGTTTTTTCGACTCCGTTTGTTTTTTCGCAACTGGCTTGCTGAACTGCGTGTTGGGGAATGCGGTAACTATCCTTCGACTTCGTGAACTTGTCGTTCGAAAAGGACGCGTTTGTAGTCGGTCGGCATGACCTTCACAAATTCGTTCAATGAAGCTGTCCAGTCATCAAGGAGTGCCGTGGCAATCGTTGAGCCGGTGTACTCCTCGTGCTTTTCGACCATTTCCAGAAGCTCACTTACCTCTTCCGCTGATTCGACATTCTCCAACTCGACCATCCCCAGGTTGCAATTCATGGGGAACTCGCCCTTGGGATCCCAAATGTAGGCAATACCGCCCGACATACCCGCTGCAAAGTTGCGACCGGTGGAACCTAAAATGACGACTCGACCACCAGTCATGTACTCGCACCCGTGATCACCAACGCCTTCCACTACGGTCCACGCTCCGCTGTTGCGAACACAGAACCGCTCCGCCGCTTGGCCTCGGAAAAAAGCTCGGCCAGCCGTCGCCCCGTACAGGACGACGTTTCCGATCAGGATATTGTCTTCGGGAACGAATGAGCTGTTCTTAGGCGGGTAGATAACGATTCGACCGCCCGAGAGTCCCTTGCCCACATAATCATTCGCGTCGCCCTCCAGCTCCAGAGTGATCCCATGTGCAAGGAATGCCCCCAGGCTCTGTCCAGCGGAGCCGTTCAACTTACAATGAATCGTGTCGTCTGGCAGGCAAGACTCTCCCCACCGCTTGGCGACTGTGTGGCTGAGGATTGTCCCAACCGTGCGGTTCGTGTTGATGATTGGAAGTTCAAAGCGGACTTCTAGGCCCGATTGGATCGCCGGTTGCGCGAGCTCGACCAACTTGTTGTCCAGAGCCAAATCGAGTCCGTGATCTTGGGATCGGGTGCATCTGACTTCGGTTTGGTCATTCGGTCGTTGGGCCGGATGAAGAATGGGTGACAAGTCGAGACCATCGGTTTTCCAATGGGCAATCGCATCGTCAGCATGGAGGGCGTCGACGCGGCCGATCATGTCGTCTATTTTGCGAAAACCGAGCTGTGCCATGATCTTGCGAGCCTCTTCGGCGACCATGACTAAGTAGTTCACAACGTGGTCAGGTTTGCCGGAAAATTTTTCTCGCAATACGGGATCTTGTGTGGCGATGCCGACTGGGCACGTGTTCAAATGGCACTTTCTCATCATGATACAGCCGAGTGTTACCAATGGTGCCGTCGAGAAGCCGAACTCTTCCGCGCCCAGCAGAGCTGCAATGACGACGTCGCGGCCTGTCTTCAGGCCACCATCGGTCTGTAACATCACGCGACTGCGAAGATCGTTTAAGACGAGTGTTTGGTGCGTTTCCGCAATGCCCAATTCCCATGGCAAGCCCGCGTGTTTGATGCTTGTCAATGGAGAGGCTCCGGTTCCACCCGTGTCACCGGAAATCAAAATATGGTCAGCATGTGCCTTGGCCACGCCGGAGGCCACAGTTCCCACACCGACCTCGGAGACTAACTTGACGCTGACGCGAGCCGATGGGTTGGCATTTTTTAGGTCGTGAATCAACTGTGCCAGATCTTCGATCGAGTAGATATCGTGGTGTGGTGGAGGGCTGATCAGCCCCACACCAGGTGTGGAAAAACGAATGCGGGCGATATTGTCGTCGACCTTGCGTCCCGGTAGTTCGCCACCTTCCCCCGGCTTTGCCCCCTGCGAGATTTTGATTTGAAGCTCGTCGGCGTTCGTCAGGTACCAAATATTGACACCGAATCGGCCCGAGGCTACCTGTTTGATCGCCGAACGTTTGGTGTCTCCATTGGGTAGCGGCTTGAAACGATCGGGGTCCTCGCCGCCTTCCCCTGTGTTACTTTTTCCGCCCATGCGGTTCATTGCCACGGCGAGCGTTTCGTGTGATTCGGCCGAAATCGAACCGAAACTCATCGCACCCGTGCAGAACCGTTTGACGATGTCAGCCGCAGGTTCCACATCCTCGATTGGAATCGGGCCACCCATGGCCTCCTCGTTAAAGCGGAGCAGGCCCCGCAGCGAACAACGTACACGCTCTTCACTGTTGACGCGGTCGGAGAATTGCCAATAGGAACCCTCGTCGTTAGTGCGGGCCGCGACTTGCAGACTCGCGATGGTCTCGGGATCCCATGCATGCCGTTCACCCTCGGCTCGCCAGTGGAATTCGCCTGGATTGGGGAGTGATTCAACATCCGTATTGTCCGCTCGGTCAGGGTAACCTAGGTCGTGTCGCCGCATCGCCTCCTCACCGAGGACTCGAAAGTCGACTCCCTGGACTCGGCTCGACGTCCCCGCAAAACAGCGATCAACCACTTCGTCGCGCAGACCAAGAGCTTCAAAAATCTGAGCTCCCTTGTAAGACTGCAATGTCGAAATTCCCATCTTCGCCATCACTTTGAGCATGCCCTTGGCAACGCCCTTGCGATAAGCCGCGACGATTTTCTGATCCGATGACAGCCCGCTCTCCAACAAATCGTCGCGTCGGGCCTGCCACAGGGATTCAAACGCCAGGTACGGGTTGATACCGTCGGCACCGTAACCGATTAGCAGGCAGTGATGATGAACTTCACGAGCCTCACCCGTTTCGACAACAAGTCCGATTTGCGTCCGTTTGGCCTGACGCACAAGGTGATGGTGCACTGCACCGCACGCCATCAACATGCTGACGGGGACTCGCGCAGGTGAAACTGCGCGGTCGCTCAACACAACCAGCTTGAAACCTTCGTCAATCGCCTCTTCAACTTCCTGACAAAGTCGATCAAGAGTTGCAATAAGGCCTTCGGAATCTTTCGATTTGTCGAACGTTACATCCAGTGTTTTTGTTTTCCAACCCTTGGTGTTGGCATGTTGGATTGCGGCAAGCTCTTCGTTCGTCAGGATCGGATGGGGAATCAACAGCCGACCGCAGTGGTCAGCTGTTGTTGACAGTAAATTACATTCCGGACCGATGTAGCACTCAAGTGACATGATTATCTCTTCCCGGATCGAGTCGATCGCGGGATTCGTTACCTGCGCAAAGAGCTGCTTGAAATAGTCGTAGATCATGCGGGGCTTGTCGCTCAGACAAGCCAGCGCTGAATCGTTACCCATCGAACCAACTGGGTCGCGTTGCTGATGGATCATCGGGATCAGCATGAAATCCAAGGTCTCAACCGTATAACCGAACGCTTTCATCCGTGGCAACAGAGTGTTGGGTTTGAATCCATGCGGCTCTTTGCCAGGCCGCAGATCCTGCAGCTCAATTCGATTGTCACGCAACCAATCGGCGTAGGGCCGTTCGTCTGATAGACGGCTCTTGAGCACGTCGTCATCGATCAGTTCGCCTTTTTCGAAGTCGACGAGGAACATTCGTCCTGGTTGTAGTCGCCCCTTTTCCTTGACCAGCTGCGGGTCAATCGCAAGAACGCCGACTTCGCTTGCCATGATCACGCGATCATCGTGCGTCAAATAGTAGCGGCTGGGGCGAAGACCGTTTCGATCCAAGACAGCGCCGATATAGCGCCCGTCCGTAAATGCAATCGATGCAGGGCCGTCCCACGGTTCCATGACGCACGAATGATATTCGTAAAATGCTCGCTTTCGATCCGACATCGACTCATGCTTCTGCCACGCCTCGGGTATCATCATCATCACCGACTCTTGAAGCGTGCGGCCGGTCATCAATAGAAACTCAAGAGCGTTGTCCAACGTTCCACTGTCTGAACAGTCGGGTTCGACAATCGGAAACAACTTGTCTAAATCGTCTTGGAATAAGTCGCACTTGGCGGTGCCCTGCCGAGCTCGCATCCAGTTGATGTTCCCCTGGACGGTATTGATTTCGCCGTTGTGACTCATAAACCGGTTCGGCTGTGCTCGGTCCCAGCTAGGGAATGTATTCGTCGAGAAACGGGAGTGCACCATCGCTAAATGGCTGGTGTAGTCCTCATCGTTTAGGTCGGGGAAGTACGGCAGAAGTTGTCCCGGAGTGAGCATCCCCTTGTAGATCATCACTTTCGTCGACAGGCTGCAGATATAGACGACTTTTGCTTCGAGCAACGTCGCATCACTGCGCAGCATGTGGCTGGCTTGTTTCCGTATCAAGTACAACTTCCGCTCGAACGCGTCGCCAGTTAACGGTTCTTCATTCAGTCCAGGTCCGGCGGCGATCAACAAGTGCTCCATGTGAGGCTCGGCATTGCGAGCCGATGGACCAATGTCCGCTGCGTCGGGCCGCTGTGGGACCTTCCGCCAACCAATAAGCCGTTGACCCGCCTCTGTGATCAGTCGTTCCACCGTCGCTTTACAGCGTTCACGCTCGTCGGCATCTTGCGGCAAGAAGACAATTCCAGCGCCCAACTGACCCTGCACCGGAAGGTCGACACCCAACTCGGCCTTGGATACCTTGGCGAGAAACTCGTAGGGTAGCGCGGTCAATATGCCGGCGCCGTCGCCCGTGTTGGCCTCGCAACCGCAGGCACCTCGGTGGTCCATGTTGCGCAGCACTTCGTCAGCGTCGAGGATGATCTGATGGCTGCGGTGGCCCTTAATGTGCGCAACGAAGCCGACCCCACAGCTGTCCTTTTCGTTAGCAGGATCATAGAGTCCCTGCTTTTCTGGGAAACCGATTTTTCTTTGGCTCATGCCTATTACCCAAATTCTTGCGTTACTTGCAATCTTGCGTTGTCTAGGAAAGGATTCTCTATGGCGACTTAGTCGTTGCGGAGTCTGCCGTGTCCGAATTGCCTGTGCCGCCGATCATTCCATCGGTGTGCATGTCATCATGATGCCGCGACGGATGGCTAGAATCTGCTGTGCTCTGTAGTAATTCCATAAACCGTCTTAGGGTGCTCGAGAGTTCCTTGCCGCGACGATGAATAATTCCGATGGGACGAACAAAATCCACATCCTCTAACGTCAGCTCAACAAGCGTCCCCTGTGCGACTTCATTCATCGTGGTGGGTTGTGGTAGTAGCCCGACTCCCGTATTGATCTCTATCGCCCGCTTGATCGTCTCGATGTTATCGAACGCCATCACCATTTGCACCGACACATGGTGTTTGGCCAACAGTCGGTCCGTCCGTTGACGTATGACCAGGTTCTCATCGAACCCGATCATCTTTCGCCCGTCCAAATCACCCAACTTGCACGATGAACGAGTTGCCAATTCGTGATTCGGAGCACAAACCAATGTCATCCGTTCTTCCCGCCAGGGAACCGCCTGCAATGTTCGAGTGCTGTTCGCAAAACTCACTAAACCCAAGTCTGCCCGGTCGTTCAACACCTGGTCCATCACCGTGTCGGGATGCTGATAATCAAGATAAACTTTCGCATCCGGGTGGCGTTCCCTGAAGCGCTGAACCAGCACGTTCATGTAACTCAGACCTACTGAGTAGATGGAGGCGATGCGGACACGCCCCACCACCGCATCACGTAATGTCCGTACTTCGTCTTCCAACGCATCAAAACGATCCACGATCTCTCGACATCCGCTGTAATACACCTGGCCCTCAGGCGTCAGTTCGAACGGACGTGTCGAACGGTCGATCAGCTTGACCGATAATCGCTCCTCAAGCTGATGCACAATCTGGCTCGTACCCGATTGCGTTAAGCCGTTGCGGTCCGCCGCCCGAGAAAAACTGCGGCAGTCAACCACATCACAAAACACTTTGAGGGACTTGAAGTGCATAGACTTAAAATGCCGTCGATTTGACCGTAGATTAGAAAGAGCAATAGTGCCACTCTTTAATATAAGAGCGCAAGATGCAAGCCTACGGCGGGTTGAACCGATCGTCAAGGAGGCTGACGCTGCTCGGGCATTTTTGGCGCAAAGATGGTTTAGCGAGCCGAAACTCCACGTCAGGTCGATGTGGTCGGCTGGCTGTCGCCCCCTTTAATCCTTTGAGAACAGAGACTTAAGCCAACCAATGGCCCCACGGTGCTGCTCGAGAACTGTCCCACTTGGGAAATCGACGACCACTTCGCGTTTTCGATAGACCGCAGTGATCTCCCGACTGCATTCAACGCAGGTGGTTGGTGGTTTGGTGACGCGACTATTGCAGTACGGACAGAGGTAATGGACAAGATCGCGTTTCGCCGCCTCAAAGAGACCGCCAACTTCACACGCCGCGACCCACTGGGAATCGTCCTTGCGAATGAGGCTTTCCTGCTGAATGAGGCCCTTCCTGACACCGGCAAGGAGCTCGGATGGCTTTAGCGGGCCAACCACCTCTCCGTTGTCCTGATAGAACCACTCTGTGGACATACTGCCACCACCCTGAAATTGTACGAATTGAGGCAGCGTTCATCATAAATCAACGGGATTACCATGCCAAACAAGTTTTGGCGGCGCCAGGCGAGCAAATTCGTGCTGTCTGGCCGCTAGATTTTCGACGTTGGGCTCATCCCCGGTGATTCTCGAGGCTTGATACGACCTTGAATTCACCCGATTTCGGCTCGTCAGCGTCGAGACGCCAGCCTCTTAACCCGTTGTACCTTTACGACTTATTCACTGGATCGTCGCCAGTCGCGGTCTTGTCCTCACCGGTCTTGTCCTCACCGGTCTTCTCCTCACCGGTCTTCTCCTCACCGGTCTTTACTTCACCGGTCTTGTCTTCACCGGTCTTTACTTTCACAGCGACGTACTCGTGATCCCGTTTGGGATCAACTGTGACTTTGAGAATCTTGTCGGCTGCGGGCTGACCGGAGAGCTGTGGATTTCGTCGTTGGATTTCTTCCAGCACCTCGATGCCCTTGATCACTCGACCAAACGCGGTGTGCTTGCCATCCAAATGGGGAGTTCGCCGGAAAGTGAGGAAGAACTGAGAGCCGCCCGTGTCGCGGCCACTGTGGGCCATGCTCAATGTGCCGCGGAAGTGCTTTCTATAGTTCGGATTGAAACACTCACAGAAGATGGAATAACCGGGCCCTCCGCGGCCATTTCCTTCGGGGCAGCCACCTTGTGCCATGAAGTTGCCCAAGACGCGGTGGAAGGTCAATCCGTCGAAATACTTTGTTTCCGCCAGACTGATGAAGTTACCAACGGCCTGTGGGGCCTGATTTTCAAACAACTCCAACACGATCTCGCCACTAGGTGTATCGATTTGAATCTGCGGGAGCAACTCCTCTGCCTCCGCCTTACTCTCTTTTCCGCGAACTTCCTGTTCCTTGGCCCAGGCTTCGATCGCATCGTCGACATCTGCCAAATATTCCTGGCCCATGGCCGAAAGTTGATCGGACGCCTTCGCTTTTTCCAGAAGTGCCTTGGCTTCTTCAAACTGATCGTCGTGGTAGGCAACGAGGCCGGCGAGATTGTCGAGTCCCTTCGTTTCGCTGGCGTGCTCCCGAACCGATTTCAAAAGTTCAACGGCAGCGGAGATCCTGTCGCGACGAAAGTCCCATGCGGCCAAACGAATCAGTGTCTCGGCCGCGCGTGTGCTGCCGTCCTCTTTTCCGACTTCGTCGGTAGCGAGTGGGCGAAGACTCTCGAGAGTCAACTCGTATTCAGCGATTTGTCGGCGAAACTCCTTGATCAATTCTTGTCGATTGGTGTCGGTGGCGAGTCGCCAAACGTTTTCAAGTTCTCGAAGTTCACGTTCCTGCCTTTGCCACTTTTTGTACGTTGTGGCAAAGTCCGCTACGCCTTCTTGACCGAAGCTCAGCGAGCCCAGCACAAAAATAGCGACAAAAACGCCGCTGAATATCGAGGATGTTCTGATGTTCATTTGGTTCATACTCCGTCACTGATCGTGAAAATTATTGTAGGTCGCACCGCTGGCATCCGAAAATGGCTGCCGTTAATTGGCTATATGGGGCACATATTCGTGGGAACGTTTCCTGAGGACTTTCGCTGACACGATGTGGTCTGGCCGTATCAACTCCTCGCTTTCTTCTTCTTCCTCCTCGCCTTGAGGTTGTAGGCGAGATACGACATCCATTCCCTCGATAACCCGTCCGAAGACGGTGTACTCACCATTCAAGTGAGGTCCGGGTTGAAAGTTGATAAAAAACTGGCTTCCGGCCGAGTCGCGAACAGCTTGTTCGTTTCTCGATCCCTTTGCCATGGCGATCGTGCCACCAAAGTGCTTTCTATAGTTCGGTTTGAAACACTCACAGGAGATGGAATAACCGGGACCGCCTTCAC
>DUDC01000162.1 GCA_012959465.1 Planctomycetaceae bacterium | reverse complement strand
TGCCCCATCGATATTGGGTTGCCCAAGGAGTTCCACCGCATTGTCCGGCTTGACGCTGCCGCCGTATTGGATCCGCACTTTCGACGCAAGGTCCGCATTGTAACTGGTTTCTATCAACTTGCGAAGGTCGGCATGGACCGCTTCCGCCTGTTGGGGTGTGGCGACTTTTCCGGTGCCGATCGCCCAAACGGGTTCATAGGCGATGACAACTTGTTCAAAATCGGCGTCCGACAGATGTCCGACCGACCCCCGAAACTGACTGGAGACGACCTCGGTCGTTCGATCCGCCTCGCGTTCCTCAAGCGTCTCCCCGACACAGACGATCGGCTTGATTCCGGCAGCCAGGGCCGCTGACACCTTTTTCGCAACGTCGACATCGGTTTCACCCAGAATATGCCGCCGCTCGCTGTGCCCCAGCACGACATACTGGCATCCGAGATCCGTGAGCATTTGGGTGGAAATCTCACCCGTGTAGGCGCCGTTGTCTTCAAAGTACACGTTCTGTGCCGCCAATCCGACCGGTGCATCGCCAATGGCCTGACGAACGGCGTCGAGGTAAACCGCTGGCGGGCAGACGGCGATTTCAGCGGCCAGGCCGGCCGCAGCTCCAGCTGACAGCCCCTCGGCCAGCTCGACACAGCGTTGGCGATTCAGATTCATCTTCCAGTTTCCGGCAACAAACGGTCGTCTCATTTTGGTGGCTCTTTCTTATGCCAGCTGTCGATGGTCCAAGTCACTGCGAGTTTAGCAGAAGATCTGGAAGACGCGGAGGAGGCCTATGCATCTTCCGGTTCGGTGCGCGGATAGGATCCGAGAACATCCAATCGAACGGTCTTCTTCTCCAGCGAAGTGAGTGCTCGTTTCACTTTCACATCCGCCGTGTGCCCCTCACATTCCACAAAAAACTGATACTCATTCTTCGTGCCGGGCATCGGAAACGATTCGATCCAGGTCAAGTTGAGGCTACAGCGTTTAAAGACGTTCATGATGTCGGCCAGAGAACCGGGGCGGTGTGAGATTTCGAACATCATCGACGTCTTGTCTTGGCCGGTCCGTTTTTGCGCCGCATCTCCAATGACGGCGAATCGAGTCACGTTGTGGCGGTTGTCCTCAATCGAGTCGGCTAGAATTTGCAAGCCGTACCGAGTGGCAGCCTGCGCGCTGGCGATGGCCGCCGCGGCGGGTTTTTCGGCGGCCAATTGGGCCGCTTGGGCCGTACTTGTCATTTCGACCAGTCGCACGTTCGGCAAATGTTGCGACAGCCAATCGCGGCATTGAGAGAGAGCCTGCGGCTTGCTATAGACTTCAGCGACGTCTTTTCGCTCGCAGCGAGCCAGCAGATTGTGATGGATCCGCAATTGCACTTCACCGCAGATTTTGACGGGCAGGCGAGCCAGCATGTCCAGCGTGTCGACAATCCGACCATCGGTCGAGTTTTCGATCGGGACCAGCCCCAAGTCAGACGTCCCACGGTTGACCTCTTCGAATACCGCCTTGATCGTCCCGACCGGAACCATCGAATTGTTCTCGCCGAATTTCCGTATGGCCGCCAAGTGGCTGTAGCTGTAGGCGGGCCCAAGAAAACAGATTCGACGGGGGCGGCTCAGGCGGCGGCAACCGCTGACCAGCTCGCGGATGATCGAACGAACGGCCTCGTCATCCAGCGGACCCTTCGACCGACTCACTGCCGATTCCAACTGGTCGGCTTCGCACTGACTGTCCCAGGTGCTTTCATTTCCGCTGGCGGCCAGCCATTTTTTGTACGCTTTTGCGCGATCTTGCGCCAGTTTGACGATCTGCCGGTCGACTTTGGTCAACTCCCGATTCCACTGCTCAGGCGTCTTTGGCGACCGTGGTGGGCGTTTTTTCGTCATGCCATTGTCCTCGATGCGTCCGTCGACGGATGGCGAGTGTCGCCAGTTTGATTCGCGTCGCGCGGCCGATCGATGTCGTAATGCGGGGCGAGGACTCTGTCAATCAGGCTCTCCGCCCCTCGGTGTTCTCTTGGTAAGGTGCAGTTGGCAGGGCGGTTTTCTCGGTCAAATTGGCAGGAATTCTAGCTGCAGGGAGTATTTTTGTAGTCGAGGGTGTGTGTAAGTTGTTGTAGCTACATAGGTTATAAAACGTTCGAGGAAATTTGTTTTTTGGCGCGCAGGTTGCGTATTTGTCTATGCGTCGGAAGTCACTGTCAACTTGCCCCTTTCGCATCGGGCAACCTGCCAGTCATTTCGACGAGAAAAATAGCTCACGACAACCAAGGCCACTCGACATCGGACGGTTTTCGGTTGATTAGATTTCCAGGAGGAGAAACCCATGGCACAAGGTGAAAAAATCATCGGAATTGACCTCGGCACAACCAATTCGGTGGTGGCGGTGATGGAAGGTTCTGAACCGAAAGTCATCCCCAATCCCGAGGGTGCTCGGTTGACACCTAGTGTGGTCGCCTTCACACAGAACGGCGAGACATTGGTTGGCGAACCGGCCCGCCGTCAAGCGGTGACGAACCCCAGCAATACCGTTTACTCGGTGAAGCGATTTATGGGGCGACGTCACGAAGAGGTGACGAATGAAGAGAAGATGGTCCCCTACAAAGTTGTCGGGGATGCTAGCGATTTCGTGAGAATTGAAGCGGCCGATCAGGAGTTTTCGCCCCCCGAGATTTCGGCAAAAACGCTCCGTAAGCTCAAGGAGTCGGCCGAGTCGTACTTGGGCCACAAGGTGAATAAGGCGGTGATCACTGTTCCCGCCTACTTCAACGACTCCCAACGCCAAGCCACCAAGGACGCCGGTCAAATTGCCGGTCTTGAAGTGGCTCGTATCATCAATGAACCGACCGCGGCGGCGATGGCCTACGGCTTGGAACGAACAAAAGACGAGAAGATCGTGGTGTTCGATCTGGGCGGCGGTACCTTTGATGTGTCTGTGCTGAAAGTAGATGACGCGGACGGTCACAAGGTGTTTGAGGTTATCAGTACATCGGGCGACACTCATTTGGGCGGCGATGACTTTGACGAGGCACTGATCCATTACGTTGCGGATGAGTTCCAACGGGAAAACGACGTCGACCTTCGCAGTGACACGGTCGCATTACAGCGGCTAAAAGAGGCATGTGAAAAGGCCAAAAAAGAACTCAGTTCACTGCCACAGACCGACATCAATCTGCCCTTTATTACTCAGGACGCAACGGGCCCGAAGCACCTCCAGCATTCGATCACCCGCGCGAAATTCGAAGAGCTGGTTGACTCGCTCGTTGAGCGTTGTCGCAAGCCCGTCTTGCAGGCGCTCAAAGACGCCAAGATGTCAGCGAGCGATATCGACGAAGTGGTCCTGGTTGGCGGTTCGACTCGGATGCCCAAAGTTCAAGATGTCGTGAAGTCGATTTTTGGCAAAGAACCGCACAAGGGCGTTAACCCGGACGAAGTAGTCGCCATTGGCGCGGCGATTCAAGGTAGTGTTCTAGCTGGCGAACGGAAAGACGTACTACTGCTCGACGTTACGCCGCTGACACTTGGTATTGAAACCGAAGGCGGCGTGATGACGGGTTTGATCGACCGAAACACAACGATTCCCGCTCAGCGAAAAAACACGTTCAGCACCGCGCAGGATAACCAAACGGCGGTGACGATCAAGGTCTTCCAGGGCGAACGAGGCATGGCTAACGACAACCGCTTGCTCGGTGATTTCAATCTCGAAGATATTCCTTCGGCACCACGAGGCACACCGCAGATCGAAGTCTCATTTGATGTCGATCAAAACGGGATCCTGAACGTCAGCGCGAAGGATGTTGGAACCGGGAAAGAGGCCTCTGTACGCATCGAGCAGTCGTCCGGCTTGTCTGACACTGAAATTGAGAAGATGAGAAAAGACGGAGAAGCCAACTCGGAGGCGGACAAGCAAAAACGCGGGTTGGCCGAATCCAGGAACCAGGCCGACCATCTTTGTTATCAGCTTGAGAAGTTGATGAAAGAACACGATGACAAGCTGAGCGATGCCGATCGTGGTCCTCTGGAAAGTGCCATCGCGCGGACCCGCGAAGTCGCCAAGGGCGAGGATGTTGCCGCCATCAAAACCGCGGTCGACGAACTCGAACAGGCGAATCAAGCCTTCAGCAAAACACTGTACGACAAGACTGGAGCGGATGTCGACGGCGCAGCAGGCGCTGACGGCGAATCCGATGACGCGACGGACGATGACGCGACGGACGATGACGCGACGGACGATGACGCGATCGACGCCGAATTTGAAGTGAAGGACTCTTAAGCCGACACCATGTCGGAATGATAACGCTTCAATTAACGTGACCCGATAGTTGGCGTCCGAACTGGACCACGTCTGTCGGGTTTTTCTTTGCGCAGTGAACGGCTGGTCGAAACGGATAGCAGAGTGGTGCAGGTAGAGCTGACCAAATGCGAAAGGGAGGTAGACGATGACTTTTCAATTCGACAAATTGACGGCCAAGGCTCAGGAGGCGTTAGCTGCCGCGCAGTCGTTGGCGAGTGGTAGTCCACAGCTAGAGACGATTCACTTGCTGGCAGCGCTGCTGCGGGAGCAGGACGGAATTGTCGCCCCTTTGATGTCGAAGATGGGAGTCGATGGAGAGCAGTTGACATCGTCCGTCATGGCGGAATTATCAAAGTTGCCAAAAGTCTCGGGGGGCTCCCCTGCACAACCGAGTCGTGACATGCAGATGGCCCTAGAGGCAGCCACGAACCGCGCTGAACAGATGCAGGATGAGTATATTTCCACCGAACATTTGCTGTTGGCGTTGACTGTGACCAAGACGACCGCCCAAGGCCTCTTAGAGTTGCATGGCATTCGCGAAAAGGACTTGTTGGAAACGCTACGCGACGTGCGCGGTTCGGCGAAGGTTACGGATCAACACCCCGAGGGCAAATATCAGGCACTTGAAAAGTACAGTATCGATCTTGTCCAAATGGCATTGCAAGGCAAACTGGATCCGGTGATCGGACGGGATCAGGAAATCCGACGGGTCATGCAAGTCTTGTCGCGACGGACAAAGAACAACCCCGTACTGATCGGTGAACCGGGTGTTGGCAAAACGGCGATCGCTGAGGGTATGGCGCTGCGTATCGTGCAGGGCGACGTACCCCAGAGTCTCAAGAATAAACGCGTTCTCGCCTTGGACATGGGCGCACTCATTGCCGGGGCCAAATTTCGGGGCGAATTTGAAGATCGCTTGAAGGCCGTTCTTCGCGAGGTGCAGGACGCTGGCGGAAATGTAATTCTCTTTATTGACGAATTGCACACAGTGGTCGGAGCAGGTGCCGCAGAGGGCGGCGCCGATGCGGCCAACCTGCTTAAGCCGCCACTAGCACGTGGCGAGTTGCGATGCATCGGAGCCACGACTCTGGATGAGTATCGGAAATACATCGAAAAAGACTCAGCCCTCGAGCGTCGATTTCAACCTGTCTACGTCGGCGAACCGACAGTGGAAGATTCGATCGCCATCTTACGCGGGCTAAAACCACGTTACGAATCTCATCACGGCGTCAGGATTCGTGATGCGGCGCTCGTTGCTGCTGCGCGGTTGTCTCAACGCTACATCACCGATCGATTCCTACCCGATAAGGCCATCGATTTGATTGACGAGGCGGCGAGTCGACTTGCCATTGAGTTGGAAAGCGTGCCGGTAGAGATCGACGAACTTCAGCGGCGTTTGCGTCGCTTGGAGGTGGCGCAGAGACAACTGTCCGAGGAAAACGACGAGTCGTCAAAAGGCCAGTTGGCAGATGTCGAAGCGGAAATGGAAGGGGCGAAACAGCAATTGGCCAGTTTGCGAGAACAATGGGAATCGGAAAAACTGGGCCTCGGCGATATTCAACAGGTCCGCCAAGAACTGGCTCAGGCCGAACATGAGTATCAGCAACTGGAGTCGCGGATCCGCGACCGGCAGTCGGCAGGAGTCCCGGTCGAAGAAGTGGATTTCCAGAAACTCTACGAGTGGGACAAGAAATTGGCGGCGCTTCGCAAGAGGATTGAAGACGAGGATCAGATCGAAAAGTCGACGACTTCTGTTCGACCGTTGTTGCGACAGGAGGTAACGGAAGACGAAGTGGCGGAAGTCGTCAGTGTGTGGACCGGAATCCCCGTCCACCGCATGCTGGAGACCGAACGCGCCAAACTCTTGATTTTAGAGGAACGACTCCACCAACGAGTCATTGGACAGCATGAGCCAGTCGAGGCCGTCGCCAATGCAGTGCGACGAAGTCGCGCCGGTCTGCAGGACCCCAACCGTCCGATCGGGTCGTTCATTTTTCTCGGACCGACGGGAGTGGGAAAAACCGAACTCTGTAAGGCACTCGCCGAAGTGATGTTCGATGACGAGTCAGCGATGGTCCGCCTGGACATGAGTGAATTCATGGAGCGACATACCGTCAGTCGGCTGATCGGTGCTCCTCCGGGCTATGTTGGTTACGAGGAGGGCGGGAAACTAACCGAGGCCGTACGACGCCGACCGTACAGCGTCGTTTTGCTCGATGAGATCGAAAAGGCTCATCACGATGTGTTCAATATCTTACTTCAAGTGCTCGATGACGGTCGGTTGACGGACAACCATGGAAGAACGGTTGACTTTACGAATACTCTCATTGTGATGACCAGCAACGTCGGTAGTCAGGTGATTCAGCAAATAACGGAAGAAGGTGGTACCGAAGAAGAGGTGCAGGACGCAGTTCGGGAAACTATGCGGGCTCGATTCCTGCCAGAGTTTCTCAATCGCATTGACGAGACGATCGTCTTCCGACCACTACAGCGAGACCAGATCCGCGAGATTGTCGACCTGCAACTCATTAGGCTCGCGAAACAGTTGCAGCAAAACGACCTGCCCTTGGAAGTGACGGAGTCTGCCAAAGAGGCGCTTGCTTATGAGGGCTACGATGCTGTCTATGGTGCTCGCCCACTAAAACGAGTCATCCAGCAGAAGATACAGAATCCACTGGCGACCGAAATCCTCAAGGGCAATATCGGCGAGGGCCGGGGTGTGACGGTGGACTACGCTGACGGCGACTTCCTGTTCACGGTGAACGAGCATCAGGAAGTGGCAATAGACGAGTCGCTGTCGGCTGAAAGAGAGTGATCGCCGTGTGCAGTGGCTCTGCCAGTGTCTTGAGGGAGAAACCAGCCCACGGGCTCCGTGGGAACCGGACGCTGGTGCGTGCCGGCTGATTCGACGGAACGGGAATCTCGACTCAGTCGGATCCCAGGCCAAGTCGCACGATCAGTTCCTCGGCGCCTGGCGTCAACTTGCGTACTTTGTCAGCCAAAACCACCTTCTCTGAGCTATTCGCCTTTTCGGCACGTCGAGCGATGATCGACAGCTTCTTCTTGCGTTTTCGGCGGCGTTTCAACTCGCGACGACGTTCACTTGCTGGCACTTTTTACCTCTTTCACCTCAAAAATTGACTTTCCGGCAAGCTCGCACTTTTATCACAACCTCCGCACAGCGTCAAGGAAGGGTGTCCGCAGTCCACGGAGGTCGGTTCCGCAGGTGACCGAATTAGAATTTACTTTGGTCGCCGCGTGTTGAATGAAGGGACATGGTTTCTCAGTTCTGTCGATTTTGGTAAACTTCGCCCACATCTGGCCTTCATCGGTTGGGTGGTGACAGCGGATACCGGTCGAGGTCATTCGGCGGGCGTCTGGTCTGAGACCGAGCTAACCGGTGCCACATGGGCGTCCATCAGAACGCCTCGACCAGGTAAAAGACGCGGAATGCACCAAGACAGTTATCGGATGGGTGGCCGAGTGGTCGAAGGCGGTAGTCTTGAAAACTACTGAGGTGCAAGCCTCCGCAGGTTCGAATCCTGTCCCATCCGCCTCTTGCTTCTCAGTTGATTCCATTCGCGGGCAACAGCAACAATGCTAGCTGTTGCCCGCGGACTTTCTGAGAGAGCACGCGTATGTCGAATCCAACAGCATTAACGAACGAGCCACGACTTCCCTCCTCGCGAAAGCTGCTCCTGGTCGCATTTTTCAGCATGCCATTTTTCGCAGGTCTGGACTGGCTAACCGACTCACACGATTTGACGGTGCGAAAATACGCCCCGTTCGACGGAGAGATCGTCGAGACATCGACGAGTACTAGCCCAATCCCGTTTGGTGTTCGTTTAAACTTGACGCTCCTCCACGGAATTGCCGCAGGTCTCGGTTTGTACGTGGTGGCATGGTGTTGCTTTCGAATGCGGCTGTCATGGTGGCGAATCCAACATCCCTCCGATCCAATCGAACCCGCGGGCGAAGCGTTAAACGAAACTAGCGCGACGATACCTCCGCCCCTCCCGACCAAGAGAAACTAGTTGATCTGTGGAAGACATATCTCTGGCTTCAGAAGGAAGGGAAGGTCGTTCTTGCGATTCCACTCGAAATGACACGGGCGGATGACAAGTCGATCACGATCAGGTACCACGGGCACGTCGACATGGTCGGAAAAGGTTTGCTCGCAATCCGCTGCGTCAAACACGCTCCGTTGGTTGAGACGATTTATCAGATTGACGTGAGTAGTTATCTGGAAAATGATCAGGTAGACGGAAAGGTGACCAAGTAATTTTGCGTTGGAAAGGGCCAGCTCGCGCCGTGATGGAGACTGGGAAACGATCGGGACCAGAAAGCCAAATCTGGCGTCGATGGCGCGACGCTCACGGCATTGGCGATGTTCCGTCCGCCGAATTTTCGGGAAGCAGCAGCTGTCGCAGCTTGCCAAGTGGTTCGATGCGTTCCTCGGCCGTCATGTAAAAGTGGTATCCGTGGTCCGATAGCTGCACATCGAGCAGCTCTTCAATACTAATGCGAGCGAACTGACGATTAATGATGAACGGATCGTCCAGTGCTTTTAGCATATGAGGCAAGGCCCAATGGGATTGACGGCGAGCCAAGGCATCGAGGGCGATTAACCGCACGCTTTGGTCCGAGCTGTGGAGCCAACTGATGCCAGCCGCCGCGTTCGGCAGGCCATCACTCGCGGCAATCTTTGCAGTGTCGTATTCCCTACCGTACCACTCCGAAAGCCGCCCCAACGTCCAGTCAATCGGTTTGTCCACGTGACACATGTTGCAGGCATTGGGCTGATTCGCTTCGATCATTTGCGGCTGTGTTGGCGAGAAGATCATGTGCGTTCGCACTACGTCCTGCAGTCCTTCGTTGAGGCGTGGCATGTGGCAGTCCATACAATGCGATCCCATCGTATCTGGCGAGTGGTGCGTGTGGGCCTGTCTCGCAAGGGGCGACTCGAATTGGTCGTGACAGCGAAGGCAAACCGAATCACTTTGATTCGCTGGAACCGTCCACTTCGGTCCGGTGGCTTGATGAGGATTGTGACAATCGATGCAAGTCAATTCAGAGTAGCAACTGCCACGCATCGCATCGGTGTACTCGGTCGAATTCCATGTTGACATGCCACCGGCCAACAATCGTCGATTGCCTGAATGGCAGCGGCCGCACGCCCAATTGACGTTGGCATGCGAGCGGCCATAATCCTGCTTCCCGGTTTCATTGTTCGGTGTATAGGGATACAAGTCCGGGCTTCGCGGAAAGAAATGCGGTCGTTTTGCAGCGCCAATGGCGTGTTCTTTTGCGCCCAGATGACAAGATTCGCAACTGATGCCCAATGTAACGGCTTCTTCTCGGGCGTCCCATTTTTGCGCGAGTGACAAGATGTCGCTGATTTCCTGATCGGACAACTCGCTTGTTTTTTTCCCCGCAAGCTGGTCGATCTCCTTATGATTCGCCGCCAAGTAATCCGGTACCGAGAAATGGACGGCGACCGGACTGTGGCGCCCGATAAGAGCGGGATTGCGAACCATCAGGTCACCAAATGGCATGGTCGTGTGGCATTGGTTGCACTGGTAGTACATGGTGTATGAAAATCGCTCGTGCGGAAGCGCAAACGGATCGTGGCGCTGCTCTGACGGCAGGTCTTCTTCGTCCACCGCCTCACCGTGCAACTCAGCCCAATGGACGTGGACGGTCGGGACCCACTCCTTCCGGTCCAGCCAATAACCAAATGGCAAAACGTGATCGACCGTATAGCACGCGTGTTCACTCGGCTCCGGACCCTCCAACTGGTGTCCAACACAGTATTGGAAAAAACGTGAGCCGATGGTTTGTGTCACGGTGTAAATTCGCCGTACACCATCGCGTTCCAATTTCATCCGATAGCCATCGTCCTCGCGATAAAACGTTGCTTTGCCTTTCAGGTACGTCAGCGAGGCCAGACTTTCGAAATCCGCTCGTACGGTCTCTTCCGTCGCTCGCGCGTTCATCCATCGGTGTGGATGTTCGGACCACATGTCGTATTCCCTCGAATGGCACTTGGCGCACGCATCTGGGCCCGCATAGTCGCTGCGGGCGATGTTGCTTCCAGATTCCGTGGACAGACTGGCCGTTTTTACCTCCGTGGGAATGGGGCTCCACCAGTCAACGACGCCACCGTACTCGGCGAAGCGTAGAGGCTGGGTGTCCGGTCGGCTGTCCGATTCACTCTCCCCTGTAAAAATGGCAATCGCCAAGCTGACTGCGGCTGCCGTCAAGAAACAGGCGAGCAGTGTTTTTGTCCAGGAGCGTGATTTCGCGTCAGGCATAGAACGAAATCTCTGCTTTTGGTGAGGTTGAAACACTGATCCAAACCGGCCGTGCCGCCATTATACCACCGACGTGGAACGTCGATTGATCAGCGGGTCAAAAGTGACCTACATTCGGGTTTTAAGCAACTTCGTTGCCAATAACGGTCAACGTGGAGCGAATAACGTATGGAAAAAGCTAGAATTCCGCCCAAAAACCGATTCAGGAGGCCAATTCAATGAGCATCTTTGCATATCCCTGGGTCCTTCCCGTTATGTTTGGTTCGCTGATTGCCATCGTCGCGATACTCGGTGGCGTGATCAGCGATTGTGTCACCAACGTCTCACGCACGAATCTCAAGCGATCGATGGTCGAGCAGGGATACACGGTCGAGCAGATTAATTCGGTCATGAATGCGAACGTGGATGTTGGCAAGGCGAAAAAACCGAGCCCGATGAAAGGCTAGCTTCACGCAAAACGCCGCGTTGTCACGACAATGCCGGTTTCTTTTATTTGCGTATTTCAACCGATCGCCTAGTAGAATCCGCCGTGAAGTCTTTTCACGCCGGAAGTCTCCCTGTCATTTTGTTCGCCTCACCCGGTGTGGTCACGTTCTCGCTATCGTGTGATGAGGTGTGTTTAGAGCGTCTGCGGTGCGTCACGTAATGTGGGTTAAGTGGGAAGGTTGTGCGACATCCATGGTCCTCAGCTGGACTTGCTGTGACGATTGAGCCGATGGAAACGCAAGGCCATGTGATCCGTTCGACGTTACGGAATTGAACACAGCCACCACACGCGACATTCCACCTCGATCTCCACCCCCACCAGCGAATGCACCATCACCAACTCCTGAACCTAGTTCGTCAGCAGGTCCATATTCAGCTCATCCAGCTCGGAGCGAGCGAAGAGGGCGTATCGGAAGAGACGATCTTGATCCGTGATGGGATGTACTGCGGCCGCCGCTTCTTCCTCGACGATTTCATGGCGATCTGGTTCATTGAAGAGGGGGAGTTGAAGTTCTTCGATCCGTCGGGCGCCGTGGCTGCCGTCGAACAAGTGCAGTCGGCAATGAGGGCCGCGTGACTTCGATCGGGTGACCCCGTCGGCCTGGCCGCGAGTGGATCATTCTCTGACTGTCTCTTCCGCCTGCGGGGGGCTGGGCAGCTTGCTGCCGCTCGGTTTCCTGTCGCCCGTCCCGCTCAGAGCGATAAGGAGCACCAGAGTGACAAGCGGAATCGCGATAAAGAGGGATACCAAGACGATGAGGGCTGTCCGGGGCACGGCCGGTTCGACCTGATCATCCGGTGGATCGTCTTTGCCGAAATAGGTGCGTTGCTCATTCATTGCAGATTCCACGTCTCCGGGCACGTCAATTCCAGGCTGTTTCCCGCTGGGTCTCGAAAATAAATCGAATACCCACCGCCGTCGCCCCACTCGACCTCCCGTTCCACTTCGACGCCACTGGCGGTGAGCTGATCGCGCCAGTCGCTGAACTCCTCCCGCCGCACGTCAAATGCCACGTGTCCCGGCCCTTTGGCCCCATGGCCAGGCACGTCTTTACCAACGCAACTCTCGTTGGGATCAAACAGCAGCAGCATCGACTCACCAACTCGGAAGAAGACGTGGCGGGACTCGAACCGGCTGACGAGGTGAAAGCCGAGGATTCGCTGGTAGAAATCGGCCGCCGCATCCAGGTCATCGACATAAATGCACGTTTCCATGATGCCACGGACGGCGAGGTTTCTTGTCGATGCCATGTTGCTGACCGAGGTTTGAATGGGGGCCTCACACCGGGTATCTTGTACACACGCATGGAGCAACTGAGTCTTCTTGGAACGGAAAGCCACCCCAATGCCTATTTCACGCAAGTTTCTCGGTTGGCACCAGCCCCCTCTGCAATTGGCGACCGAATAT
Source organism: Planctomycetaceae bacterium (assembly GCA_012959465.1). Classification (GTDB taxonomy): domain Bacteria; phylum Planctomycetota; class Planctomycetia; order Pirellulales; family Pirellulaceae; genus UWMA-0346. Next base: position 9,443 of record DUDC01000162.1, on the reverse strand, counting down.
CTCGCGACGCGCTATCGATCAGGTTCCTCGCTCGACCTGTCTCAAGTGCAGATTATTGTGCCCGGAAGCCGCGCTGGCCGCCGCCTTCTCGAACTTCTTGTGAAACACTGCGAAGAGCAGTCGATCCAGTTGCTGCCGCCATTAGTCGAAACGGTCGGGCAATTCCCAGAGCGACTCTACGAATCAAAACTGCCATTTGCCTGCGAGTTAATTCAGCAGCTCACCTGGATTAATACTCTACGGGCCGCGAGTCGCACGCGGCTGGGGTATCTTGTTCCCGACGTGCCAGAAAAAGACGATTTTCCTCGTTGGTTCGAAATTGCCCAGCTCATCGGCCGCGTTCACCGCGAACTTGCAGCGGAATGTTTGGATTTTGCCGGAGTACTGGAGGGACCCTGGAACGGTGGTGCCGATGAGCGATCTCGTTGGAACCTGTTGGCAAGTCTGCAACGCCGCTATTTGTCGACGCTCGATTCACTCTCTCTATGGGACATGCAAACGGCTCGACAGTTTGCCATCGAGCAGCGAGAGTGCCAGACGGACTGGGACATCGTACTTGTCGGTGCCGCCGACATGGCGAGTTCGATCCGACGCATGTTGGACCAAGTGGTGACTCGGGTAACCGCCCTGATATTCGCGCCGCCGGATCATGATGATTGGTTTGATCAACACGGGTGCATCGTCAGCGAGAAATGGTCATCGGCCAGAGTGGACTTGCCGTTCGACCGAGTGCGAATTGCTGGAGGTCCGAATGAGCAAGTCGAGGAAGTAGTAAAGGCGATTGGCCGATTGAATGCCAACTATTCGGCTCATGAGATCTCAGTCGCCGTACCTGATCCGGCATTGGTTCCGCAAATTGAACGCCGGTTTCGCCAGCTGGGTTTACCTTCTCGCTACGTAGCAGGAAAGCAAACGAGTGACGCTCCACCGGTCAAACTTCTGGCTCAATTGGCCGCATATCTTGATGGTGGGCGGTTTCACGAATTTAGCGCGCTGGTCCGCCATGCCGATTTGTTTACCTGGATCAACCAACGAGTGGAGGGCGATTGGCTTCGTCAATTGGACGAATATTTCGTTGAGCACCTACAACCGGAGTTAGGACGTTGGTTAGGGCCACCGGCGCGATACGAGTTGATTCTTGCGGTGGAACGCTACGTGCAGGATTGGCTCGATCCGCTCGCCGGAACAACTCGTCGGCTCAGCGATTGGGCACTGCCATTGATGAACTGCCTGAACCAGCTCTACGGCGATTGTGAGCGTGACTTGGAAGACGCGCAAGATCATATGATGGTGGATACGTTTCGCCGTATCCGAGCGGCACTGCTGGAATGGCAGGCTGTTCCGACACGATTGGTTCCGAGGATCACGTCCTCCCAAGCGATCGAGCTTTTGGTGGAAGCGTTGGCGTGTCAAGCAACTCCTCCAATAGCCGACAGCGACGCGGTCGAGATCGTCGGTTGGTTGGAAGTGCCATTGGACATGGCTCCCGTGCGGATCATTACATCGCTTAACGAGGGCGTCCTGCCCACGGCGACCACCAACGACCTCTTCCTTCCGGACGGCATGCGTAGCGCACTGAAACTCGTCGACAACCAAAGGCGCTATGCACGCGACGCTTACGCCGCCAGCGTGGTCGTCCAGTCGTGTCCACATACCTCATGGATCGTTGGTCGACGAGACGTCCACGGCGACCCGATGCTGCCTAGTCGGTTGCTTTTTGCCACCGACGACGAGTTGGTAGCGCCCCGCGTCACCGCCGTCTTCGAAGCTGAGACCGAGGAGGCGATTTCAGCAGCCATTCCGCAGACCGGCCCCGTGGTTGCGCAGTTTCGTATTCCGCGTCCAAAGCCGTTAACGTCACCGATCACGTCGATGAATATTACATCGTTTCGGGCGTATTTGGCCTGTCCCTACCGATTCTATTTGCGATACGTTCTCGGTCTGCAGCCGCTAGACGACCGCGCAAAAGAGATGGACGGACGAAGTTTCGGCAACCTGCTTCACCAGGTCCTGCACATGTTTGGTGGCAGTGTTGCCCGCGACGAGACGCGGGCGGAGTCGCTAGAGAAATATCTGCTAGAGGCATTGGAAAAGGCGACGCTTGCGACGCTGGGGTCGCGGCGAAGGGCTCCTGTGAATGTTCAACTGAAACAGATGAAGCTGCGATTAAAGGCCTTTGCCCGTTGGCAAGCCGAGCGGCGTCGAACGGGATGGGAGATCACTCACGTCGAGGAACCCCGTGATGGGCAGACCACAATGGACTCCGGTCCGTACCAAATGGAAATCCGCGGCCGCATCGATCGCATTGACCGGCACAAAGATACAGGCGAATGGGCGATCTTAGACTACAAATCGGGTGACGGAAAACAGGATCCCAAACGTGTGCACATGCGGGGTGGACGGTGGGTCGACTTGCAACTCCCACTCTACCGACTCATCGCAAGGCCCTTGGGCGTGGAGGGGAAAGTGCAGCTCGGCTACATCGTGTTGCCGAAAGACACGAAACAGGTAGGCGAGGCAAAGGCGGGTTGGAATGAGCAGGAATTGACACAAGCGGATGCGGTGGCTCGCGAAGTTATCGCATCGGTGTGTCAGGAACAATTTTGGCCACCCAAGTCTGATCTATCGACATGGTTTGATGACTTTGCCACGATCTGCCAGGAAGGCGTGTTCGAACGCGAACGATTTCAATTCGAACAACCAGTGTCCACGGAGGAAATTCAATGAGGGGTGAATTTCCTCATCTCGTGATACGAGCATCCGCCGGCACCGGTAAGACGTTTGCGCTCTCAAACCGCTACCTTAAGTTGTTGGCCGGCGATGCGCCAGCCGACAGCATCTTGGCGACGACCTTCACGCGGAAGGCGGCCGGTGAGATCCTAGACCGAGTCTTGATGCGATTGGCGCACGCAACGCAGGACGAAAAGGCCCGTGACGACTTGGCAGGACACCTTGGAGTGTCGTTGACACGACTCGACTGCCAAGCGTTGTTGATTCAGTTGACGCGGCAGTTGCATCGCCTGCGGATTTGCACGCTGGACGCGTTCTTTGTCCAGATTGCGCAGAGTTTTTCGTTGGAACTCGGACTGCCACCGGGTTGGCAGATTGCAGAAGACGTCGAGGACGGCCGACTGCGAGAGCAGGCGATCGATGCGGTTCTCGAGAAGGATAGCGAGCAAGAAATCGCTCGAATCATCCACCTGCTGACGCAAGGCGACGCCAACCGCACGGTGAATCAGTTGCTGCAAGCGACGGTGCACGAACTCTATGAAGCCTTTCTCGAGACTGAGGTTGCGGCATGGCATCAGTTTCCCGATCTGAATCGGATGACGGATGAGAAAGTGGCAGCCACGATTGCGCTCTTGCAGGAGAGTCCACTCGACGATAAACGGATGGAAAAGGCCCGCAATGAGGACTGTGTCAGGGCGTCAAAAGGGGACTGGGATGGATTCGTCGGACGTGGATTGGCCGCGAAAATCGCGGCGGGAGAGCAGAGTTACTACAAGAAGCCGATCCCGCCCGAGCTAGTCGCGACGTATCAGCAACTGCTGAAGCACGTGCAGGCGTTGCTGGTCGAGTTGGTCGCCAAACAGACTGCCGGGACTTTTGAGCTGCTTCGCCGTTTCGACTATTACTACCAACGATTGAAAGAGAAGTTCCGAGTTTTGCGTTTCGATGATTTGACGCGTCGGCTGGCCGCGCATCGCAAATGGGACGACGGCCGTTTAGAACATCGGCTGGACGGTCGGATTTCACACCTTCTTTTTGATGAATTCCAGGATACATCCCTGCTGCAGTGGCTCGTGGTGCGACCACTGGCGGAACGTATCACCCGTTCGTCGGGCCAGCAGACGTTTCTTTGGGAGGGAAGTCAGACTTCGTTCTTTTGTGTTGGCGACGTCAAACAAGCGATTTATGGTTGGCGAGGCGGTCGAAGCGAGATCTTCACAGCGCTCGAATCGAACTTGCAGCGACTGGAGTTCGATTCGTTGACGAAGAGTTTTCGTTCGGCACCTCCCATCATTGACACGGTGAACCGCATTTTCACCGGCTTGCTCGACCATCCGAATCTGCAACATCGAGAGGAGGCGGTTCGCGAATGGGCGACGCAATTCCGTGAGCATACCACGGCCCGCGAGGAGTTGTCGGGATACGCATGCTTGCGAGTCTCTCCGCGGGCTACCGATGGGGCACGCCAAGATGACGTCACATTGGACTACGCTGCGGAGCGAATCGCCGAGCTAGCCAAGGAAAATCCAGGGCGTTCGATTGGCGTCCTGACTCGTACCAACGGCAGCATTGTCAAGACGATTTTCGGTTTGCGTCAGCGAGGAGTCGAGGCCAGCGAGGAAGGCGGTAACCCGATCACCGATTCGGCGGCTGTTCAATTGGTGATGTCGTTATTGAAAATGGCGGATCATCCTGGGGATACCGTGGCGCGTTTCCATGTCGCTCAGTCCCCACTCGGCGAGGCTCTGCAGTTTCGTGAATTCTCGGACGACGCTGCAGCTAATCGGCTGGCATTGGAAGTTCGCAGTTCGTTGCTCGCACTCGGTTATGGTCCCTCCGTGCAGCGTTGGGCCGAGACGTTGGAAACAACATCCAGCGCTCGTGATTGCAAGCGGCTGAACCAGTTGGTCATGTTGGCCTATGAGTACCAACGTTTTGCCTCGTTGCGCCCATCGCAGTTCTGCGACTTTGTCGTTGGGAAGCGTATTCCCGATCCATCGTCGGCCGATGTGCGTGTGATGACGATTCACCAGTCCAAGGGCTTGCAATTCGATATCGTCGTGCTGCCGGACTTGGACATGGCATTGAGTGGGCAGCCGAGCGCTTTGGTTTCTGGGCAGAGTGATCCATCGCAACCCGTGGACCGAGTCAGTGTCTATCGCAGTAAGGAGATTCAAGAACTACTGCCACCCGAATTTCAAAAGATGTTCGATGACGATGCTCGGCAAAAGGTGATGGAATCGCTGTGCGTGCTTTATGTGGCTGTGACCCGCCCAGTTCATATGTTGGAGATGATTATCCCGCCGCCGAGTGTGCAAGAACGTCAGATTCCCCGCCGCATATCCGGACTCCTCCGCGCTGCTCTGCTGGAGAATACGGATTGTGAACCGGGCGCCGTCGTGTTTGCGGAGGGAGACCCTGATTGGAACCTGGCGACTCAAGTACCGTCACGACGAATGGCGGGAGCCATCTTGACGAATCGTGTGCGTCTCGCGGAAAGCCGGTCCGGTTCCCCGCTGCAACGACAGACGCCCTCTCGTTTGGAAGGCGGCCGGAGAGTCCAAGTGGGGGATATACTCCAATTGAAGAATCGTGGCGCTCAGGCTCGAGGGACGCTGATTCATTCGTTTTTCGAACAGATTGGCTGGTTGGACGAAGGGGAACCGTCGGCGGCAACGTTGCGCGAGATCGCTGAGCCGTTTCAGCGTGAGGGGTTGAATGTTGAGGAGATGTTGCAACAATTCCGCCGGATGCTGCGGGCACCCGAGATCGAGAATGCGCTGCGTCGAGAAGCCTATCGCTCGTTGAATTGGTTGAGCGAAGTAGAGGGGGGATACCAAATTCACTCCTTCCGCTTTGAGGTTCGTAACGAGTTTCGATTTGCGGTTCGAGATGAGCGACAACTGCTCACCGGTTCAATCGATCGACTGGTGCTGATTATTCGAGATGAACAAGTGGTGGGCGCGGAGATCATCGACTTCAAGACGGACGCATTGCTAGCGGACGACGACGGGGGCATTGAGAAAACGGTTGAACATTATCGACCGCAACAGGAGGCCTATCGCATCGCCGTGAGCCGGTTGTTCGATTTGCCCAACAGCCAGATCCGTTTACGACTGTTGCTTGTTTCGCCAGGATTGGTAAGGGAACTGTGACCAAGTTTGTTCACGTCGCCGACGTTCATGTCGACAGCCCGCTGCGCGGCATCGAGTCGTACGAAGGGTTGCCTGTGGACGAGATTCGGTTGGCTACCCGCCGTTCTTTTCAGAACATCGTGCAGTTGTGCATTGATCAAGAGGTTGCATTTCTCTTAATTGCCGGCGACCTCTTCGACGGTAAATGGCTCGACATGAATACCGGGTTGTGGATGGTTGGGCAGTTCCGCCGACTCCAAGACGCCAGCATTCGAGTTTTTCTAATCCGTGGCAACCACGATGCGGCGAGCGAGGTTCGCAACGTTGTTCGTTGGCCCGACAATGTCCACGAGTTTTCAGTCGACGGCGCTGAGACCGTTCACGATCAGACGCTGGGCGTCGCAATTCACGGTCGAGGATATGCGACGCCGGCGGTCAGCGAAGATCTTGCTGTGGAGTACCCTTTGGCGATCCCAGGTTGTTTCAATATCGGAATGCTGCACACCAGCATGACGGGTGACCCAGAACACGACCCCTACGCACCAACGAATTTGGACGTGCTGCTGAGCAAGGGATACGATTATTGGGCTCTCGGTCATATCCATCAGCGCCGCACCTTGAAGGATGAACCGTACATTGGTTATTCCGGCAACGCTCAGGGCAGGCACATTCGTGAAACCGGGCCCAAGGGCTGTCTACTAGTCGAAGTGGAAGACGGAACGTTGCTCGACGTCACGTTTCAGGCGACAGACGTAGTCCGCTGGCAACATTTAGAGATTTTTGCTGAGGACATTGATGACGTTGAGTCGTTGATTCAGAAAGTCGTTGTCGCATTGAAGACGGCCAGTGAATCCGCTGCCGACCGCCTGGTCATTGCCAGGCTGACAATTTCCGGTCCCTGCCACGCGCATGCGGAACTGAGTGGGCTTGCTGAGCGAGAGCAGTTTTGCGCCGAGCTGCGCAGTCGAAGTTTTGATTTCTCGAATATGGCGATCGAGAAAATCCGCTTGGAGTTGCGGCCTCCCGTCGATGTCGCTCGTCTTCGCGCAGGCCAAGATCTACTGGGCGACCTGCTGCGATCGATTGAACAGATCCGCGAGAACGATGCCGATTTGGAGGCGCTTTCCGGTTGTTTTTTGCCTCTCGTCGAAAAGGCTGCGTTGGGGATCGCCGATGCAGGCGTTGAGCTGGGTTCGCCCACGGAGCTGCGACGCTGGCTAGATTTGGCTGAAAATCGCCTCATATCCATGCTCGCGGAGCTTGAATCATGAGGATGAAGATTCTGGAAATTGAGAATTTTGGTGTTCACAGTGGGCAGCGTTTCGAGTTTTCCTCGAGTGGTCTGCAACTGGTATACGGTGCCAATGAGGCCGGCAAAACCACGTTACTACAGCTGGTTCGCAGTTTGTTGTTTGGATTTCCTCACGTTTCTGAATACGCAACGATGGTGGATGGACGGCAGGTGGCTGCATCCTGTCTATTGAACCTACGTGACGGGCAAGAGGTGAGGATGCGGCGGCGAAAGGGACGTAAGGACACTGTCAGCGGCGAGTTTTGTCGGTCCGGTAAGCTGATAGACGAAGAGCAGTGGAAGCAAATCCTCGAAGGTGCCTCAGCCGAGTTGTTTCAAAACGTCTTTGCTTTTTCACTCGCTGAATTGACGGCCGGACAGGAGAGTCTCTCCCACGCTAACCTGAGCGAAGCGCTCTTTGGTGGCGGCGTTGGCGGACTGGGGCGATTTCAGAGCCTACGACAGGCCGTCGCCGCCGAAGCGGACGAACTGTACAATCCCCGCGGTCGCAATCCACTTATCAATCAGCTGTTGCGACGCCTTGGCGACCAGGTACGCGAAACTCGCGAACTGGTCTTTCGTCCAAGCCAGTTCGACCAACTGCGTTCTGACCTCGACGATGTCGAGACAGAGCGTGACCGCTACCGCGTCCAGGTTGCCGACTTGCGAAAAAAACAAGAGCGTCTGAGACGACTGCGGCAATCACAAACTGCCTGCCGTGAGTTGGCTGAAGCTCGTCACCAATGGGAAGAACTCGGCGAGGTCGCCGTCGTTCCCAATGGGGCACAGGAAAAACTAGAGCGACTGACCGCACAGTTAGAATCTCTCGTCGCAGATTTGGTCGAGGGTCAGCGAAAATTCGAAATGTTCGGAGATGCGGCGGTGGGCGACTCCTCCGGCGAGAGCGAGGAAACGTCGCAGACGTTACAGCGGTGGTTGACCGTTTCGGCGACGCTGCATCAGCAAGTCGACCAGATTCAGGGGTATCGCCGTGACATTCCGGCGCGACGCACGGAGGCGAAGACATTGCTTCGCGACGTGCGCGTCCAGCTGCAACAGTGGCTACCCAACGCCGACCTCGAGATGCTCGATACTCTGCCATTGCGACGCCCAGACGCCGATCGCTGTCATCAATGGGCTGAAGAGTTGGAACAAGGTCGCCTCAAGATCGATGCCTTGCAGGAACGGTGCGACGAATTGGATTCTGATCTTGCCATGTCGCAGGCATCGCTGGCTGCGAGCAACGGCGAGTCCGTTGATTTGCGTCCCGTGTTCTTCGCCGGTAGTGAGTACCTACGCGAGAGTAACACGTTGGATGAACTCGATGAAGAGAACCAAAGTCTGGAGGATCGCCTCGACCATTGGCGACGAGCTCTTGGCAGCGTACTCTCTGGTTCTGCTGATGAGGACGCGTGGGCTGGTACTGTTCCTCCCACAATTGCTGAGGCGCAGGCGTTTGTTGTCAGGGCGGCACGGGCTGCGGAAGACGTGGCCACCAACAGTGGGCACCAACGGCATTGGAAATGTGAAATTGAGCGATTGGATAGGGAGATTGATGCGTTCGTACAACGCGAAGCACTTCCCGACCCTGAGGTCTTGGAAAAACTGCGTCAGAATCGCGACGGGGAGCTAGCAGCCCTTGCACAGACGATTGAATCGGGAGCGATGGATCGTGCCGAACTGGCAAACAGAATTCAAGCGTTACGTTCTGGAGTCAAGGAAGCCGACCAACTGATCGATCAACTGTTACGGCAGGCGAATGATGTCGCTCACTTACAGCGGCAACGTCAAGAGCGCCATCGTGCCATCGAACAGTTGACTCGGTCCGAAACAGAATTAGTCGAGGCCGAGCAACGATCCGCTGAGGTTCTGGACCAGTGGCGGCAGCAGTGCGAACAGTCGAAGTTGGGTTCGATTGCCCCAGCGGCGTTTGTTGATTGGCGACGGCAATGGGACCTGGCGCAAGATACTTGGCTGCGTTGGAGAGCTGTACAGCGAAAACGCGAACAGACCGAAGAGACATGTCAACGTCATTTGACGATCTGGAATGAGTACGAATCAGGCGAATCACCGACCGCATCGTCTGTTCGCGATATCGGAGCCCGCATCGAGGCGATACAGCGAATCGAAGTCGAAAGGGCAGAGGGAAGGAAACGTGTCAAGGAATTTAAAGCAAAGCGAATCGAACTTGTCGAACAGTGTGATCGCGTCAAGAGGCAACGTTCGCTGGTTGAGGAGGAATGGGAAAAGTGGCGAATGAGCTCGGGCCTACCTGACGATTGGACACC
>DUDC01000161.1:90118-102026 GCA_012959465.1 Planctomycetaceae bacterium | reverse complement strand
CTATGTGATCGATATGCTTGTGCGTCAAGATAATCCGGCCAATGTCGCGAATCGAAATGCCCAGGTCTCTTAATCCGTCGACCAGTGCACTGAATGCTCTTTCGGTCGCCGTTCCCGTATCGATTAGCGTTAACGGGTTCGACGGAATCAGATAGACGCGATTTCGCCCTTCGGAGAATGGATTGGGTACGCGGATGGTTTGGATTTTATTTTCGATCATGGTCTCAGCTAAACGTTGGCTAAACGATCCGTCAAACGGAATTCTGTCGAACGGGACAATCCCACTTGAGATGGGGACCGTGTTAAGTGCCCAGAGTAACGTGGGCGATTCGATCGAACTAGGAAGCGCGGGGACCGATCGTGTAGCCGCCATCGACGACCAGAGTCTGCCCTGTCACCAGGTCGGAACCGGTGATCAACGACACAATTGCCGCAGCGATATCCTCCGGTTGGTTGACTCGCTGTAACGCCGACTTGCCTTCGACGGCCGTCTTGACGGTTTCATAATGTTCTCCTAAACCGTCGCGGAGCCATTGTCCCTCGATGAACCCGGGCGCCACAGCGTTGACGCGAATGTTAGGCCCCAATGCACGCGCCAGATTAACCGTCATGTTGATGAGTGCGGCTTTGGATGCGCCATAGGGGATGGAGCTTCCGGGCGTGTTCAATCCCGCGACGCTTGCCACGTTGACAACCTCGGCGGTGGAAGCCGCCTTTAGATAAGGCAGTAGAGCGCGGGTGCACTGAAAGGGTCCAAGGACATTAACGTCCATGATGTGCCGCCAGTCCTCACTGCTCACAGCCTCCAGGTCGGAATGAGCGATGAATCGTGTCGTACCAGCATTGTTGACCAAAATGTCGATCTGTCCGAATTCACCCGCCGCCGCTTTTGCCATTTCTCGACACGCGTCGTCGTCCGACACATCGGCAGCAAAAGCCATCGCTGCCACACCCTGCGAACGCACTTCCTCGGTCGCTTTCTCAGCTGCGTCCGCTGATTGACGGTAGTTCAGCACGATCCGGCAGCCGAGGCGGGCCAATTCGATGGCCGTAGCGCGGCCCACGCCGCGACTGGCGCCCGTCACCACGGCTACCTTGCCCTCAACATTCATTCTTCGAATCCTCTGCGACGGTCACGATGCATTAACACAACGGCCGATTGACTGGTGACCTCTAAATATTCAATTCGTAGGGAACTCCATCGACATCAGTGTTCACAATTGAAATTCATCGCTGCCGAAGCAGCGGTTGCAAGCGGTTGTATTCAGCTTCACTCAACGTGCCATTACCATCGGTATCGAAACGGCCAAAGATCACATTTTGGAGTCTCTCTCCAATACGAGGTACTTTCGCCGAAATCTCTTCACGCGAAACCTCGCCGTCACCATTCGCATCGAACGCCGCGAACGAAAAATCTACCGCAGCGGTTTCGGGTTTAGAAGAGCTGTCCGGTTGCTCGTCGACAAGTGCATACTCGATATAGCCGATGTGCATTTCATCGTATGTTTGTGACCCCCAACGGACCGTTTTACTTGGATCTGGATTGGCGGGATTCGACTCGCTATTGTCATACCAGGCTGTGTATCGAATGGTCTCTCCACGTTGGAAGACTCGAGGCTTTGCGTACTCATAGTAGAGTTGCCAATTGAAATCGTACCGCGGTATGTCAAGCAATATTTCTGACTCACCGACAGACTTGGCAAGTTCGTATCTCGCCGATTTTCCCCGCAGGTGAGAGTGCGACAACAAACCAAGGACAATCATTTCGGCTGGTACACGCAGTGACGCTTCGACCTTATGGTTCGCGGCGCCGGGCGGTATTCGGAACCGATTGTTCACAATACTTACGGTCTTTACCTTATGCTTGGGCGGTTGTTTCGCGAATTTCAAACCGATTCGAGTACGATCCTTTGTGGCAGTTCCATTGGGCGTGTAGTGCATTTGGAACAGCAATCGAGCACCCTTTGGCAACAAGCGTGCGAAGCCAACTGGATAGGCCTTTACTCCATTGCCGGGGACGTACGCCGCCCAGTAGTCGATCCCATTCGTAGATCGTCGCGTGACGGGACCAGGTGGCACGACAAAAACCAAAACGTGATGCACGACGCTACTATCGCTGGGCTTCACTTCAATCTCTTGAACCCACTTATCCTCCGTGAGATCCGTGTCGACAATGATGTATTTGTACGGCATGGTGCCGGTCGCGTTGATCCGCTGAGAAATCGGGAACGAAAACTCTGCATCAGGATCACCGATCAGCCACTCGGAAGAATATTCTCGCTTCTTAGGCGCTTCCGATCCCTCCCCTTCTGCCTGGTCCCCCTCGATCCATGCCAGTAGATCCGACTTTTCCGTTTTTGTAAGCGAACGGTCGTTTGCCCAGCGGCTGGCGTGATTTTCTTTCGCTGGGGCGGCAAACCATGGTGGCATGATCCCTCGCCGAACAACCTCTCGGATCATTGGTGCATGGGAAACGACGTCCTTGAAAGTGTCGAGTGCGAACGGAGCGACGCCGCCGTCGCGGTGACACTCGACACAGTTTCTCTGAATCAACCTTGATATTCGACCATGGTAAGTTATTTGCTGAGTTGTTGGTTTTCTGTCAATGACAAGCTCGCAACCCGGGGCCTTGGTGGCTTCCACTGCAGGCGCTCGATTATCGAGCACAGCGTGCAATGCGTCGGATAGATACGTGTTCCGCGGGGAGCCGAGAGAATAGCCAAAACCGTATTGGTCATCGATCGCACCATGATAAACCACGGTCCGCGAATTATTGAGCACAAACACGTCGGTGGTCGTCTCCGCACCCAAATCGCCAGCTAGAGTACCCAGTTGGTCAAACACATAGACGGCGTTGCGGCCAAATGCCGATTGTGATTTTTGCATGTCATCCATATCGTCAGCCGACACGGAATTGGCGACCACGAACTTGACGCCGCGAGATGAAAAAGTCTGAGCGAGCTCTATCAAACTCGGTAAGTACTTCTTACTCAGTGGGCAGCTGGTACTGGTCATCGCAATCACGACGGCCCGATGGTCTTTCGTCAACTGACTGATTTGCAAGGACTCGCCAGCCAAGTCTTGAAAACGGACATCGGTTGCGATGCGACCCACGCCGTGGTCTCCACCTCGGACAACCACGGGGCCTTGTCGGATGGCGGTCTCTTCCTGGGCAACGACGATTGGGGTAAAAAAGAGTAACAGCAAAGCGCAACGCTTTAACGGCATGGTCATGAACCTTGTACCCCAACGGCTTTGTGTTCGACTCGAATCGTGTGGATTGACCTGATGGAGACCATGCAATTGGCCATGAACAAGTCGCCACATTTTCGCATCATTCTAGTAATCCTTCGACTGCAATACTAGCTTAACGTTCACCCAGCTTCATCGATGACCCGTTCAAATCCACGTTAGTCCTCGCATCGCCAGCCGTTTCCATTCGGTTTCAACGATCGTCAGCGAGTCGTATGTCACGGATCGATTTTTCGCACCGCGCTCGGGATCGGTTGAGCCGCATAAAATATGCGATTGACTTGTCTCGTCTGGCGTTTGATTTCGACGATGATGCGGCGTTGGTCGGAAGGACTGTGCGGTGCATCGATTAGGTCCTGTATCGATAGCGGATGCAAATCGCACGCTGACGCCGGGACGAGGGCTAGACTAACAGGATTGTGCAAGAAGAATCGCCGTGCAAATCACCGACAACCCAGAGAGGGAGACAACTGCGAATTGGCGTTGTGTGAACTGCGTTGTGTGAACTGCGTTGTGTGAACTGCGTTGTGTGAACTGCGTTGTGTGAACTGCGTTGTGTGAACTGCGGTCCGGAAAACCCGAGGCTAGCGCCTTCGGCTCAAGAGATGCCAGCTACTTGGCGCCGACCAACTGGGCCTTCTTGTCGGCGACGATCGTCTCTTGGATGCTGGCTGGCGTTTTTCGGTAGCATAACAACTCCATCGAAAACACGCCTTGCCCTTGGGTCATGCTGCGAAGGTCGGTCGCATAACCAAATGTTTCGGCCAAGGGTACTTCGGCAAGGATAACTGCTTCGTTATCACGTGTCTCAGTTGCTGCGATGATCCCACGTCGCGAGTTGATGTCACCGACGACCGGCCCCTGAAACTGTTCCGGGCACTGGATCTCGATCTTCATGATCGGTTCTAGCAACGCTGGGTTTGACTTGCGGAACGTCTCACGAAAGCAGTCCTGGGCGCATATTTGAAACGCCTTATCCGAACTATCGACATCGTGGAAAGTGCCATCGTCCAGGACCATCTTGATACCGACAACCGGGTATTCTGCAACGGGACCCTTTTTGAGTGAGTTCTTAAATCCCTTGTCGACCGAGGGAATATACTGTTTGGGAATACGTCCTTGAACGACGTTCTCTTCAAACACGTACGGCTCGTCTGCGTCCTCCGGCAGGGGAATCAACTTGCCAACAATGTGTGCGTATTGGCCGGAACCACCCGTCTGCTTCTTATGTTTGTAGTTGAATTCGACGGTCTTCATGGGAGCTTCGCGATAGCTGACCTTCGGGGCGCCCACTTCCACTTCGACGCCGTACTCGCGACGAATTCTCTCGGTGTATATCTCTAAATGCAACTCGCCCATTCCGGAAAGTAAGATCTCGCCGGTCTCCTCGTCCGTGCGAACACGAAAGGTCGGATCTTCGCGGCGAAATCGATGTAACGCTTTGCCCAATTTATCGCTTTCCGATCGGATTGTCGGTGCCACGGCGATCGTAATGACCGGGTCCGGGACGAACATGCTCTCCAACGAACAGTATTTTTGTCGATCTGTGTAGGTGTCGCCACTGGCACAGTTGATTCCCATGACAGCGACAATGTCGCCTGCCGATGCGGTGTCAATCTCCTCACGTTTGTCGGCGTGCATACGCACGATGCGGCTAAATCGCTCCGCCTTTCCGGTGCGTTGATTGACGAAGGTACCACCCTTCGTAATTCGACCTTGATAGATTCTCAGAAAGGTCAACTGTCCGAAGGGATCGTCGACAATCTTGAAGGCCATTCCGACAAAAGGCTTGTCGGGATCTGCGTGCAACTGAATTTTTGTGTCGGGGTCGGATACGTCCGAAGCGCGAATTTCACGCTCTAGCGGTGACGGCAAATACTTGATGATCGCATCCAAAAGCGGTTGGACACCTTTGTTGCGGAAGGCCGTACCCAAGAAGACGGGCGTCGCTCCCTGTTGAATGCAGGCCTTTCTCGCCACTTCGTTGACCAGTTCCTCGGAAATAGACTCCTCGGAAAGTAGTAGTTCCATCAACTCGTCGCTGTACATTGCCAGCGATTCGAGCATCTGTTGGCGGTGCGACTCGGCGTCTTCAATAAACTCAGCCGGGATCTCGTCTTCCCGCACTTTTTCCCCATCCGTTCCTTCGAAATACAACGACTTCATACGAACCAGGTCGATGACACCAGTAAAAGTCTCGCCCTCACCCATCGGCAACTGCATGAGAAACGCGTTCGCTCCCAGCCGTTCGTTCAGGTCGCTCACCACTCGTAGTGGCGCGGCACCGGTGCGGTCCATCTTGTTGATAAAGGCAAGCCGTGGCACATGGTACCGTTTCATTTGACGGTCAACCGTCATCGTTTGGGCTTGGACTCCACCCACAGCGCAGAGAACCAACACTGCACCATCGAGGACTCGCAGGCTGCGTTCGACCTCGACCGTAAAATCGACGTGGCCGGGTGTATCGATCAGGTTGATTGGATGGCCTTTCCATTCCACCGATGTGGCCGCACTGGTTATCGTTATGCCCCGCTCGCGCTCCTGGTCCATATGGTCCATGGTGGCGCCGCCATCATTTCCACGAACTTCGCCCATTCGGTGGATGCGGCCGGTGTAAAACAAGACGCGTTCGCTGAGCGTCGTTTTGCCTGAGTCAATATGAGCGGAAACACCAATGTTCCGAAGCTTGGACAAGTTCATTTCTCGATACCTTCAATGCGGAACTTTCACATCCGCGGGGTAATGTGCTCCGTTTCCAACGTCGTCAGCCACTTGAACACCAAAAGGCCAATTCTTGGCAGAGCAGGTGAGACGATTGCTTTAGGGAGGGAAATCCGTCTCACATAGTTAGATCGCAACGAGCCAGCCTTAACATCAGCCAAATCGTCGTTATCTACCAATCTTATTAGTTTTCACATTATGGGGAAGGTCAAATCTCATAAATCGGGCGGGCGAATGCGTTTTTCACGTTCTCGCTGTCCTTGTTTATCGGTTCCTCCGGATCTTTTCGATCAGGACCCCTGCTGGCCCGCGGTGCACCCACTCTTTGGGATTTCTTCGGTAAGGTGAAAACTCGGCCCTTGATGTGGCTCAACGGAGCTTCTGTACGCGGGACATCAGATGACGTCTTCTCGCTGTGCCCGCAAGAACAGTGGAAAGGCTCGCCGGGCCAAAGTACGCAAAAAAGTCGAAAAAACTCCCCGCTCAGCGGACGAGGGCCGTTTGCTAGCCATCCATGCGGGGGCGAAGGCGTATACGTGTCGCCCGCATTCCGTCCACCTCAACGACTTCCACTTGGATGTCATCGATTTCCAGCCGGTCTCCGTCTTGCATCGGCTGTCCCGCGATCAACGTCAGGTATCCCGAAAGTGTGTCCACATCCTTTGCCGCCCATTCGATCTGTAGTCGCTCGCGGATCAAGCTCAGTGGAGCATTTCCTGTCGCGATGAAGCCACCCATGCCATCCTCCTGCAGAGGGGTTTCCTCCAGATCGAATTCGTCTTCAACGGAACCAACGATCTGTTCGAGTACATTTTCGAGTGTGACCACACCGACCACCGTGCCATGCTCGTCATCGACGATGGCCATCAACTGGTGTGTGGCTTGGAAATGCTTGAGAAGTCGGCTGATCGACATGGTCTCCGGCACGTGGTGAGCCGTACGTGCCAACACCTTCAGCTTCGCCATTTTGGGATCGGCCAACCCGACCAGATCCTTGATGTGCAGCACTCCGACAACGTCTTCCAGTTGTCCGTTACAGACCGGATATCTGGAGTGCATGGTGTCGCGGATGATGGTGAGACACTCCACGATCGGCTGATCCGTGCGAAAGAAAACGACTTGACTGCGGGGCACCATGACGCGGCGACAGATCAAGTCATCAAATTCAAATACGGCGTTGATCAGATGATGTTCGGACCCGGTGAGCTCCCCATGCGCGTGGGCTTGAGTCACCAGAGTACGAATTTCGTCCTCGGTGTGAGGCACTTCGTGCGAGTCTGAATCGACCATTCCTACCATTTTCAACAGGAAGTCTGTCGTTCGGCTCAAGGCGACCAGCAGCGGGTAGGTAACAAAATAAAACACCGCCATTGGAATCGCGCACTTCAGGAGGATTTTCTCCGGCCGCCGAATTGCGAATATTTTCGGGGCCTGTTCACCAATGACTAAGTGCAACGCCGTGATTGTTGAAAAGGCAAAAATAAACGAGACCGTATGAACGACATTCGTCGCGTCGATACCCAATGCATTCAAGATGGGGATTAGCAAGACTTCAAACGCTGGTTCACCAATCCAACCCAGCGCCAATGAGGCCAACGTGATCCCTAGCTGGCAGGCAGAAAGCGAGTGATCTAAGCGAGCCCCTAGCCAACTCGCGGTTCGGCCGGATATCGTACCACTCTCGGCCAAGAGCTCCAGTCGACTGCCTCGCACCTTGACCAGCGCGAATTCCGCCGCAACGAAGAAACCGTTCAGAACGACTAGGCCAAGGGCTACAGTGAGTTTTAGGACTACGGTGGGGTCTAGCCATTCGGCCATATGGAACTCGGACGGGAGAACAAGATCACGGGGCAGGGAATGCTACGTGTACGAACCGGCATTATAGTCATTTACTTTCTGCGCGGCACCACGGTGCTGCGGCGAATCACTGTGGGTTTTCTACAGGCGAACCGATAAGATCTCGCAAGACACCGATGGACTTGCGTAATTTGGGAGAGCCGATTGATGCAAAAAAGGACGGCGATGAGTGCCAATCCGATTCTGGCGGCGCGGTCCCCACGCGACGAACAGCTCAATTTCGCCACGCATTTTTCCGCTGCCATCCTTACCTTGATTGCAGCCGTGCCGCTGTGTCTCATTGCGTTCCGTCGAGGCGAATGGCGTGCGTCGCTTGGTTGTGCCGCATTTCTCTCCACACTATTTGCGGTCTACGTATCTTCATCGATGTCTCATCGAGTGACGCAGCCTGTATGGCAGCAACGTTGGCGTATGTTGGACCAGGGGTTCATCTACTTGTTGATCGTCGGGTCCTATACACCATTCAGTTTGATGTACTTGGGGCACGGCTGGTGGCCGCTACCGTTGGTCCTGATGTGGATCGCCGCGTTGACCGGATTCGTTTCGAAGATTGGTTTTGGATTTCAAATCAATCGAGTCAGCATAGCGCTCTATCTCCTGCTGGGGTGGTTTCCGGCAATCACGGCTCTGGAGGCGGCCAAACAGATGCCCCGGTCGCCGCTTGTTTGGGTCCTCATCGGCGGTCTGTTTTACACATTGGGAGCTGCGTTCTTGCTGCTTGAAAAACGACGGCCCTGGTTTCACGCTGTCTGGCATTTGTTCGTAGTTGCCGGCAGCGCTGCGCACTACTGGGCGATCTACTGCTGCGTATCGATTCGCTAAAGTCGAAGTTGACACTCGGTCACCGGCAAACGATACGTCTGTAGTATCATGTTTAACCGTTCTTGCCTTTCTTTCTTTCGCCTCAAGACAGCTGAAGTGATTGCCATGTCAAAAACGGTTCTTGTCCTCTGCACTGGAAACTCATGCCGTTCTCAAATGGCGGAAGCGTTGTGGCGGCGGCATGGAGGAGATCGATGGCGCATCGGTTCGGCCGGTTCCAACCCCGCTGGGTATGTACACCCGCTGGCAATCCGTGCGATGGAGGAGAGTGGCATCGATCTTAGTGACGCCCGCAGCAAACACCTTAACGAATTCTCACCCGAGTCGCTTGACCTCGTTGTCACGGTGTGTGGTAATGCTCAGCAAAACTGTCCGGTCTATCCGGCAAGTATCGAAATGCTGCATTGGCCTTTCGATGACCCGGCTGATGCAACGGGTGACGACGAGCAGAAGATTAATTTTTTTCGTCGAGTGCGAGATGAGATTGATGCTAAAATCCGATCGTACTTGGACGCGCTGACGTAACAATGACAGACAACGGAGACTCACGCACGATGTTGTTTCACAGCAGCGTCAGAGGATTCTCACGCGACTTGAGCGGCATGGCAACCGGCCGACGTAATCGATGCGACTCGAAGACGGCGGCGATCATCTCGACGGTCTCCCGCGCTTCATAGATGTTGCACTCCGGCTCCCGATCATTTTCGATCGCATCCAATAAATCTCCGCACGCCAACAGATTTCCCGCGTGAAGTCCACCATCCTTGAGTGGTTCGGGTTTTCCAACACCGGCCGATGTGACGGGCACCCAGCGAGCGCCACTGCGACCAGGGGACCAGCGAGGGTCGGCGAGGAAATGAACCGCAGGAAGGTGCCCTGTCACCACTTCTAGCATGCCTTTGGAGCCCAACACCTGCAATCCGAATCGACCTCCCGCCGTGTTTCGTCGCGATGCAAAGTACCCGGTGACGCCATTGCTCATTCCGTACATGGCAGCCAAGTTGTCTCCGACCAGCGGTCCAATTCCCTCATTTCCTGGGGCGACGTCTTCACGCGTTGCATGGTGACCACCTTGCTGGACTGTCGAGAAGCACCAATTCGGGAGCCCACCGCCAAGGTAGGTCATGAGGTTCATGATATGACTACCGAGAACCCACAAGTCCTCACCGCCACCTCGACGGTCTTCTTTGCCACGTCCTCGCAGTTCGAGAATCGTGCCGAGGTCTCCGTCCTCTATCATTTCCCGACAAACTCGTAGCTTCGGTGAATAACGTGTTTGAAAGGCGATCGCCAGTTTGACTTGGTTCTTTTCGCAGGCAGCGACCATTTGGTCGGCTTCCTTTAGCGAACGGCACATCGGCTTTTCCATGTAGATATGCACTCGCCGATTCGCTGCTGCCAACACCATGTCATGGTGCTCGGCTGGCCATCTGGGAGCGATGGCGACAATATCCAGTTTGGTTTCTTCAAGCATTCGGTGGTAATCGTCAAAGCCCTTCTCTATACCGAGCCGTTTCTTCGTGGCGACCAGTCCTGCGTGGTTGGCGTCTGCCACCGCTACCAGCTGGCAGCCGGGAATCTCTTTCCAGACGCTGTCGAGGCCATGGCCGTAGTTTCCTTTTCCTGTGTGACCAATTAGTCCTACACGATACATTTGTGCCTCCATTGGTCGAATTGGGTCTGAGCAAGAGGGCGATCAGCCGAATAACACGTCGTCATCTTATCATTACTCGCGCGCGGATGCCTTAAAAGGATGCGTCAAGTCGTTCGGCAGCTGCATAACCACTCGCGGCGCAAAAGGGGATTCCGACACCGTGATACGCGTTGCCCGCCAGTTCCAACCCCGATTGCAGCGAGACTCGTTGATCAATCTCGGCCACGCGGTCCGTGTGGCCGACGTGGTACTGTGGCATTGCACGCTGCCATCGTTGAAGTCTTGACCAGATCGGCGGACCTTCAATACCGAGCAATTGAGTTAGATCGCGATAGGAAAAGTCAAGGATCGCGTCGTCGTCGTGCTCGAGCAATTCTTTTTGCACTGCTCCGCCAACGAACACTCGGACCAACACTTGGTCGTCGGTAGTTCGGCCCGAGAACTTGACACTTGCAAAGCTCCCCGCCAATATCTTCCGTTTTTCGGTTTGCGGTACAACAAACCCGAAGCCGTCGAGCTGGTGAGTAATTTTTGAGCGTTCGAGGAGGAACAGGGCAACCGCCGCGCTGGCGTATGGAATTTCGCTCAATAAATTCGACAGATCTAAATCGAACTCGCGACACAGCTCTGTGGCACGCGTTGCCGGCAACGCTAAGACGACTCCATCGTAAACAGACACCTTGTCATGCGTTGCCACATGCCAGCCCACATCGCCTCGATGAAGGCCATCGACCTGAGAATTCAGACGAATCTGGACACCGGAGTCGGTCAGGCGCTGTTTCAGGCTGTCGATCAGTGAACTCATTCCATCCCGTGGTGCGACGAATGCCGAATAGCGAGCGCCGCTCGCTTCTTCGTCCGTGGAACGGTCGCGAGTTTTGGTTCCCCCGAACGCAGCCCGGATCAGACTTCCATGTTCTTCTTCCATGTCCAGGAATTGCGGCATGGTCGCCCGCACGCTGAGTTTCGTCGGATCAGCTGTGTAAATACCGCCGACCATTGGTTGGATCAACCGTTCATAGGCCTCGCGACCGAATCGGCGAATGGCAAATTCCTCAAGTGATGTGTCCACGTCTGTTTTCTTTCGAACGAAGAACTCTCCCAGCATTCGTAGACGGCCGCGGACACTCAGTAGCGGACTGGTCAGGATCGGCCATGATCGTGTGGGTTGTAGCAAGACCAAGCCGGATGGAGTGGCTAATAATTTGCCTTTCCTGACGACGAAGGAGCGGCGAAAACGGTCGTTTGTCCCGATCAATTCGTGCTCGAAGCCCAAGTCCTGACACAGACGAATTGCGCCGTCTTGTTTTGTTGTGAACATGTCGGCACTACATTCGATCAGCGCCGAATTCACTCTCTCTGTCCGCAGCACACCACCCAAACGCGATTCCGATTCCAGCACGGTGACGCGACGATGTCCAAACTGGGTGAGACGAAACGCGGCCGACAGACCAGAAATGCCACCGCCGATCACGGCGATCTCGGGATCGGATCGAGTCTCTGTCATCCGTTTTTAACAACCTCTTTGACGTGCCATTGGCTTCGCCGGCTCTGACAGTCCCTACGCAGCGTCAGTTTTTCGTCATTGCTATTAACATCCCG
>DUDC01000161.1:74541-90093 GCA_012959465.1 Planctomycetaceae bacterium | reverse complement strand
AAGCGCCAGCGAGTGAGTCGTTTGCCGCCCTCGAGACTCACTCGCTGGCGCTTCGTGCTGGTATTTTCAGTGCCAGAGTCCTTCAATTTACCGGACACTCTTGGGCTTCGCCAGTGTCTGTTTATTGTCGACTTTGTGGGATTTAACCCACCGGTCCTGTGACGGTGGAACGATGTTTGAAAACGATACCCGAGGCTTGCGTCTACGGCTCAATCGTCGTCAATCTCCGATAGACCGACCAATTCCAGCAATCGAAGAGCATTGGTGGTCGTCGCCACTCCTTCACGTATACGGTAGTCAAAAGTCATTTTTCCTGTCCCATCCCCTTTATCGATCTGTTCGCGGAAGTAGACTGCGTCGCAGTGCGGCGCCAGATCTTCACTGCGGGCCAAATCCAGATCATGGGTGGAAATCGCGCCCATTGCGCCCTGACCTACCAAGTGTCGCAGGACTCGAATTACGGCAATGTGCCGCTCGACAGAATTCGTTCCCTGCAGGATTTCGTCGAGCAAGAACAATAGCACTCGTTCGTCTCCCTCGCTCTGGGCGCGACTCATGTCGACGATTTCCTTAAGACGCTTTAGTTCTGCCATGAAGAACGAGACGCCATCTTCGAGTGAATCGTGAACACGCATGCTGGTCGCGATCGTCATTGGTGGCAGGCGAAGTTCGCCGGCGGCAACCGGACCGCCCATTTGAGCTAACACGGCACTCACTCCCAGAGACCGCAACAATGTGCTTTTCCCTGACATGTTCGAGCCACTAACCAGCAGGAACCGTCCCGCCGGCCCAACCTCTACGGTGTTGTTAACTCGATCATTATTCGTCAGCAGCGGGTGACCGAAATCTGTGGCGACGATACGCGTTTCCGATCGATCAACCCGTGGAAACGACCAATCGGGATGGTCGTGAGTCACGTTGGCTAGACAGGCAGTCGCTTCCAATTCACCAATCGCGTCGAACCAACTCCGCACACGGTGACCGCAACGACGGTGCCATACTTCCATGAACGACAAGATTTGAAAATCGATCAAGAGCAGCCAACTAGCGGTGAAGAACAACACGCCGAATATGCTGTCGTGTCTGGCAGCTGCGAAGTTACTGATTCTTCCCAGTGCAGCCAGGTTGGGGACCGCTTCTCTGGCCGTTTCGCGGATGTCGATACCTTTCGAATCAGCGACATCAGCTGGCAGATAGCTGACAATTTCCAGTAGGCGTACATAGTGCCAGACTTCCCTTTGCCTCGCCGCAATGCTGTCAAACACGTCATGGATCGTGCCCGTATAAAGGATGGAAATGGCGGCTTGAGCCAACAATAAACTCATTACGCCAAACCAACCGAACGAAGAGGGCAACACACCGGAAAATGTCAGCGCCAACATGGTGAATGAAAGAACCGGCAGCAGTCTTGCTACCCACCGGAGCAGTGGGTGTTTGTCTTGCCAGATGCCAACCTCGGACCAGTCGATAAATGCTTGCGGACCGCGAGGGCTGGCGGCGAGCATCTTGCCCGTCACCTCGAGATCTTCCCGCCAGGCCTTTTCGTTGGCCAGCACCTTGACTTTGGCCTGGCGATCACGAATGACGTCGGGTGCGGCCGGATGTAGGATCCAATCCCTCAACGTCTCGCGACCCATGCTGGTATTGGCCACGCAAAGCCATTGAAACAGCGATGCGCGTCCGAAGAGGTTGAGGTCATTGGCGAGGCTGGAAAACTCGTCGGGGATCTCGACCTTCGGCACTGGGAATTGCTCCCAATCACGGTGCCATCGCGCCATGCGTCGTTCGTTGACAAGCCGCCGCGCCTTGAGAATTTTCAGTCGATTCAGGATTTGATCGTGCCGTAACGCAACACCCACAAACACCAGAAACATGCCACCGGCCAACCAAAGCAGGACGGCTTTGTCAGCGGAAAAAAAACCTAGCAGCCCCAACAGGCACGTCGCCAGGAAAATAACGATTCGGGCGACGCCAAATCGCTGATCCCAGCCAATTTGTCTCTCCTCGTCGATGCGAAGGACGGCGATTCGCTCTTCGTATCTCTGTATCACTTGGCTTGACTCTGTCATCCTGTCTCAAATTCCTTACGATGTGCTTTGCTTGTGATCCGTGTGGCACTAGTGATATCGCTGCCCAATCTAGCCCGACGGCCAATCCCAAACCAACCGCAATCCCAGCAATATCGAATTGCAGTCAACATGAACCCCGTCGAAATCATACGGAAAAAGCGAGACGGTGAGGAGCTGGACCCCGAGGAAATTCGCTGGATGATCGCCGAATTTACCGTCGGTCGGCTAGCAGATTATCAAATGTCGGCTTTGGCAATGGCCGTCTTTCTTCAGGGTATGACTCCTGTCGAGACCGCCGCATTGACGGATGCGATGACGACTTCCGGGTCGCTTATCGCCTGGGGCGACGGGTCTCCGGTGGTTGATAAACATTCGACCGGAGGCGTCGGCGACAAAATATCACTGGTCCTGGCGCCCTTGCTAGCGGCATGCGGTCTACGTGTGCCGATGATTTCTGGTCGCGGGCTAGGTGCGACGGGAGGTACGCTCGACAAACTTGAGGCGATTCCTGGCTTCCGCACCGATCTGTCGCTGAGCGAGTTACAAGCTCAGGTCGAGTCAATCGGCTGTGTGATCACGGGCGCCAGCGATGAAATTGCCCCCGCTGATCGCCGACTCTATGCCCTGCGAGATGTTACCGCGACGGTCTCGTCGATTCCTTTGATAACCGCCAGCATTATGAGCAAGAAACTTGCCGAGGGCCTGGATCAACTCGTCCTCGACGTAAAATTTGGTGTTGGCGCTTTCATGAAGACCGAGTTGAGAGCGGTGGAACTGGCGCGAAGTCTGGTCCGGACCGGAACTCGAAATGGTGTGCAAACCACGGCTGTCATTACCGATATGAACCAGCCCGTCGGACGGATGGTCGGCAATGCAGTCGAGGTGGACGAAGCCGTGCGAGTGTTGCAGGGCGAGGTCATCGACGATGTCTCGGAACTTCTCTTTGCTCTGGGGATCCCGATCCTTCAGAATTCAGGAATCGCGGCAACCTTTGACGACGCGTATCGTTGTCTGGAAAGGAAGATCTCGGAAGGATCAGCCTTTGAGAAGTTTGCCGAGATGGTGCGTTGTCAAGGCGGCGACCTGCAACAACTTCCCGGTCGGAGGCATAGCCGTGACGTTCTTATTCCACAACATGGTTTTGTGGGTGAAATGGACGCACAAGTCATCGGCCAGGCCATTATTGACATGGGGGGAGGCCGTCGGACAATGCTCGACAAGATTGATCCACGTCCGGGAATCGAAGTGTTGGTGCGAATCGGTGATCCTGTCGATATGGGCCAGCCTTGGGCACGACTCTACAACGTCGACAACAATGACGTAGCCGAACAAATCACCGTGCAACTCACGGGCGCATTGACCATCGTTGATCAATCGTCGGATCCCATCGAGACGATCCTGGAGACAATTCGATAGGCGACCGTGACGATGAAAAGAGAGAGAACTTGTGAATTCGATGCCCATGGAAATAGAACGGCTGATTAACGCAGCGACGTCTGCGCGGGAACGCGCCTATGCTCCTTACTCGGAATATCGAGTCGGCGCCGCTGTGCTTACTGGCAATGGCACCATCCACAGCGGCTGCAATGTCGAAAACGCCTCCTACGGTCTGACGATTTGTGCCGAGCGAAACGCCATCTGTTCCGCTGTGGCAAGTGGAGATCAACAATTTGAGGTGATCGTAATTTGCACCGAGGACGGAGGGTCACCCTGTGGCGCGTGTCGCCAAGTGATTGGCGAATTTGGCAACGTCCGCGTCCTGACGATCGATGGACGTGGCCAAGTTGTTTTGGACACGTCGTTGGAACAACTGTTACCCGATGCCTTTCGGCGAGGGTAAAGACATTTGGATCTACGTCACGGGATAAGCATGCCGGCGATGCAGGCCGTCATACAGCAGGCGATCGCTCCGCCAAGCATCGCCCGCAAGCCGAGTCGAGCCAAGTCACTGCGCCGTTCGGGAGCCAGGCCACCGATTCCGCCAATTTGGATTCCAATGGCACCGAAATTCGCAAACCCGCTCAATGCATACGTCATGATCAGCACAGAGCGCGGCTGAAGTTGTACATCGGAATCGGGATTTAGCCACTTCCCTAATTGGTCGTAGGCCACAAACTCGTTGGCGAACATCTTGAGGCCGAGCAGTTGTCCAGACGCCCGGCAGTCATTCCACTCGATTCCCATCAGCCAGGCAATCGGCGAAAAGAGGAAACCAAGTAACGCAGTCAGACTCCACTCGGGATGGCCAGGTTGACCGTCAAATCCGAACAGACTGCCAATGCCACCCAAAGCAGCATCGGCCATGGCAATCAGGGCTAAGAACGCGATCAGAACGGCTCCGACATTCAATGCCAACTTGAGGCCATCAGTGGCTCCTTTTGCAGCCGCATCAAGTACGTTGACGGTATCGCGTTTTATGTCCAACTTGACTTCGCCCATCGTCGCAGGACGTTCTTGCTCCGGCTGAAGGATCTTGGCGACAACAAGCGCGGCTGGCGCCGATATCACGGAGGCTGTAAGTAGATGAGCGGCGTCAATTCCCATTCCGGCGTAGGCGGCTAACAGCCCGCCAGAAATCGTGGCGAACCCACCGACCATCAATGCCTTGAGTTCGGACCGAGTCATCGATGCGATATACGGCTTCACCACAAGCGGTGCTTCGGTGTGTCCGACGAAGACATTTGCAGCGGCCGCCAAACTCTCGGCCCCAGATGTTCCCATCGTGCGTTGCATTATGGCGGCCATCAGACTGACGATCCATTGCATGACACCGAGGTGGTAGAGAATCGCCATGAACGACGAAAAGAAGATGATCGTCGGCAACACTCCGAAAGCAAAACTGCGAAGTAGTATGAATCGCGGAGGAAGTACCGGGTCATCCGATCGCGCGTTAATATTAAAAAGGAAACCGGAGCCATCGTTGACGAAACTGAGGACACGATTGAAGAACGCTCCAATCAGCTCAAACAGAATCTCACCAGGCGGAGTCCAGAGGATGGCCATCGCCAAAGCGAATTGCAACAGAATCCCATTGCGTACCATTTTCCACGGGAATAGCTTTCGGTGGGAACTCAACAGCCACGTCAAAACAACCATGGCGATCAACCCCGTGAAACTCACGAGTTGTCCCGAATGCATGCGTTGATTCCTTGTAATTCGAGTGTCCGGGAATTCAGCCGGCAAGCGCCTCGCCGACACGGGTCGATGGGTTAAATCGCATGTCGACTAAGTAAACAAGCCCCAACGTCCACAGGCGATTACGTGTTGAAGATGCGATCGCCCGCATCGCCTAGTCCCGGTACGATGAACTTCTTGTCATTCAAGACGGCGTCTACAAAACACGTGTAGATCTGCACATCGGCATATTTTTCAAGTACAGCATCGACTCCCGGCTGTGACGAAATAATCGATAGTAGTTTGCAACGCTGAACTCCGATCCCGTACAGTTTTTCCAACGCGAGTGCCGCTGATCCGCCGGTCGCCAACATGGGATCAACCACTAGAGCGACATCGATTGGCGCGTCCGGAGGCAACCGATTGTAGTACTCAACTGGTTCGGCCGTCGACTCATTTCGATAAAGACCCAAGTGCCAAACTTCCGCATCAGGAATCAACTCTTGAATCGGATCGACCATTCCCAACCCGGCACGCAGAATGGGCACTATGGCAACCCGTTGGGCTAATTGGACACCGCTGGCGAGAGAAACCGGAGTTTGGACCTCCACTTCTTTAGTCAGCAGGTCTTCCGTAGCATGAAACGCTAGCAGCGTCGACAATCTCCTCACAAGCCGTCGAAACTCACTTGACTTGGTTGTGTGCAATCGCAGTCGAGAGAGATGATGCCCGATGAGCGGGTGGTCGATAATCTGGATGTCGCCCACGGCAGTTGTCCTTGTTGAAAGCTGTACTTCGACTCAGTGAAAACAGTGTAACACAGTCGACATCGCACGTGCGTTGGGTGTTCGACGCGGCGTACGTTATCGGAGCGGGGGCGACGGTGATGCCGAATGCGATTATGATGTTGTTTCACCGCGCGAGGTTGGCGATCTCGTTGCCCTCTGCCCTCTTGCCCTCTTGCCTTACGAGCCATCCCACCTCAGTCTCCAAGCCTGCCAATCAACCTAGGATTGATTTCATGAGTCATCGGTTACTTGCCCTACACGCTTTGCTCGCTATCCATGTTGGCTTCGTCGCTGCCGAGAAAGCTGCTGCCCAGACCGAGGACTGGCCATCTTGGCAGGGTGTCGAGCGGACCAATGTCTCGAGTCAAAAGGGGCTACTGAAGGAGTGGCCGGAGCAAGGTCCGAAATTACTGTGGATCTACCGTGAAGCCGGCAATGGGTATTCCGGTCCGGCGATTGTCGATGAGACCTTCTATACGTTGGGTACTGAAGGTGAACAGGAAGTGCTCATCGCGTTGGATGTTGCGACGGGTAGGCCACGTTGGACCACTCCTCTGTCGCCGATTCTAAGTAACGGCTGGGGGAATGGACCGAGGAGCACGCCGACTGTACACGATGATCATGTCTACGTCCTGACTGGCATCGGGGAATTGGTCTGTTGTACAAAGGACTCCGGCGAACAGGTTTGGAGCGTCTCGCTCACCAGGGACCTGGCCGGCAAAAAACCGAACTGGGGCTACTGCGAGTCGGTTTTGATCGACGGTGACCGATTAATTTGCACACCCGGTGGTAGCGAGGGCACAATCGCTGCCCTCGACCGGTCGAATGGTGAAGTAATTTGGCGGTCAACGGGGTTCACGGAAGGCGCACAGTATTCGTCGGTGATCATCGCCAAACCACATGGCACGAAGCAGTACATACAACTTCTGCAGAAGTCAATTATTGGTGTGGATCCGGACAACGGGGATGTGCTGTGGCGATCGGACTGGTCCGGGCGGACTGCCGTCATTCCCACGCCCATTTTCTTCAACAATCACGTATTCGTTTCTTCTGGGTACGGAGCCGGTTGCAAGCTCGTCAAGATCCGACCCGACAACACGGTTGAAGACGTCTATCTCAACAAGAACATGAAGAACCAGCATGGTGGCGTCTTGTTTCATGAAGGCCACCTGTATGGCTATTCAGACCAGGTGGGTTGGACGTGCCTGAATTTCGAGACTGGCGAGATCGTATGGAATGACAAGGACAACGATGTCGGCAAAGGATCGGTGACCTGTGTCAATGGGCAGCTTTACCTGGTAGGTGAAAGGCGTGGTGTGATTGGCCTGATCGACGCATCACCAAATGGCTTCGCATTGCACGGCCAATTCACATTGGACCCCAAGTCCGAGATCCGCAGTCCGAGAGGGAAAATCTGGACTCATCCGGTCGTTTTGAACGGGCGACTCTATCTGCGAGATCAGGATATCATCTACTGCTACGACATTAGCGATCCACGGGTTGCTCGAAAGTGATCCGATGGTAGTTTTAAGACATCGAGCTTTTACTCTTACTTCTCAACATTGGTCGGTATTTCGTCATCATGAAGATTGGCATAGTTGGCTACCAGGGATCTGGAAAGAGTTCCTTATTTGAATGGGTGACTGGGGAAACGGCTGATCCGTCACTCGCCCACTTGACTCAGATGGCAATGGCGACGGTCCCCGAACCACGAGTCGCTCAGCTGTGCGAAATCTACCAGCCCAAGAAGGTGACGCTCGCGTCATTGGAAATCGTGGACACGCCCGGTTTGAGCCGATCGCACGAGGGTAATGCGGCCAAATTGGCGGCGATTCGTGAAGCGGGATGCCTGGTCATGGTTGTCGGCGCCTATAACGACGTCGACGCGGATGCGGACCTGAGTAACTTCGAAGACGACCTGCTGATGGCGGACCTGGAAATCGTCAGTGGCCGCGTCGAGCGTTTACGTGAGTCGGTGAAAAAACCTCGCCCCAATCGCGATGAACAGGTAAAAGAACTGGAATCGCTTGAGCCGCTTCTCGAAGCGCTCAGCCAAGGAAAACCGCTCCGTGAAATCGAGCTGAACCCCGAACAGTCCCGAGCCATCCGCTCGTTCCAGTTGTTCAGTGAAAAGCCGCGAATGGTTGTCATTAACATCGCGGACGACGTGGATCCGACCCAGATTGCTGCCCCGGAGATGGCTGTGGAGCGGTGCTTTATCGTCTCACTCGGGCTTCAACGGGATTTGGCCCAAATGAGTGCCGAGGAACGTGCCGAGTTTTGTAATGAAATGGGAGTGGAAACGGTCGTACCAGAGTGCTTGATCCGGCAGATGATGGACGTGTCGGAACAGATGTTGTTTTTTACTGCGGGTGACAAAGAAGTGCGGACTTGGATGTTGCCCATAGGAGGCACCGCAGTTGAGGCAGCGGGCAACATTCACACGGATCTTGCCCAAGGGTTCATTCGCGCGGAGACGATGAACTGCGAAGATCTGATACGATTGGGCAGCGAACGCGAAGTGAAAGCTCAGAATCTTGTCCGCCGCGAACACAGGGAATACGTGATCCAGGATGGCGATGTGATTACCATCCAGCACAATTAGCTGGCCACGTCCCTCCATCGACCAACTCGCAGTTCTTTGATTCTTTTCACTTATGATTGGATTGCAATCCATGAACAGTACGATCCGAGTTGGTATTATCGGTGCAGGCGCCAACACACGGCTGAGGCACATCCCAGGATTTCAGGCTATTGGTGGCGTACAATTACTGGGTGTCGTCAATCGTTCGGCCGAATCCACTGCCAAGGCGTCGGCAGAATTTTCTATTCCCAAGACCTACGCATCTTGGCAGGATCTAGTTGCCGATCCTGAGATCGACGCCGTCATGATTGGCACTTGGCCAAATCTACACGCCGAAGTGACATGCGCGGCGCTCGACAATGGTAAGCACGTCCTGACTGAAGCGAGGATGGCCCGCAACTTGGACGAGGCCCGCCAGATGCATGTCGCCTCGACTCGGAACGCCGAGCTGGTCGCCCAAGTCGTTCCAAGTCCGTTTGGGTTGCGAGAGCATGATTATGTCATGTCCCTCCTGAAAGATGGTTTTCTTGGAGATGTCCGCGAGTTGGTTGTGATCGGTGCTGATGATCAGTTTCAAGATGCGACCGCATCACTCCACTGGCGCCAGGATCAGGAAATCAGTGGCAAGAACCTGTTGGCCATGGGGATTTTGCACGAAACTGCCATGCGATGGGCGCCGCCAACGACGCGAGTGTTCGCTCAAACGGCCACCTTCGCAGCGACGAGAACCAAAAATGGCGACTCGGTGGCAGTGACGGTTCCCGACAGCGCTCAGGTCGTGACCCAATTGGCCAATGGCGGCCGTGGAATCTATCACCTAAGTGGTTGCGCACTCTTTGGACCCGGACTGCAGATCCATCTCTACGGCAGTCAGGGAACGATCAAGCTGCAAATCTCCCCCGAACCGGGGCTTTGGCTGGGTCGCGTTGGCGAGAGCTGCCTGCGGCTTGCGGAAATAC
The DNA here is from genome assembly GCA_012959465.1 of Planctomycetaceae bacterium. Taxonomy (GTDB): domain Bacteria; phylum Planctomycetota; class Planctomycetia; order Pirellulales; family Pirellulaceae; genus UWMA-0346. The sequence continues at coordinate 80,579 of DUDC01000161.1, read as the reverse complement.
CCGCCGAACAAGTGGGCGGCTGGAGGGTGGAGCAAGAGTTCATTGCCGCCATTCGCGGAAACGAACAAGTGAAGTTTACCCATTTCACCGCGGGACTTGAGTACATGCAATTTACCGATGCGGTCGCCGACAGCGCTCAGTATGGTGCAGCTGTCGATCTACCTACACCGTAGTTTCAAACCTAGTCCCACCGCACCCAACCGACACTTCGTGCCTTTGTGGCTTTGTGTGAGCTATTTCATTGTCTCGCACGAAGAGAGAAACAGAAAACTGACGAGGAGCGGGTCTCGAAACTTGCCTACCGAGCTTCGCTCGCGGGGACGGGCGTCGTCGGACACTCCTTAGAGTCGTTGACACCTTGACGAGTAGACAGCGATAATCGTTTCTCGAAGATTCGGAGAGGCCTTTTCGAGGCCCTTATTTCCAGCACGGATCCGACCACCTGACCCTGTCTGAGAACCAAATGAGTAACCCATTCGATTCGCCCGAGTTGGCTATTGAATCGATCCGCGACGGTGAAGCCGTGATCGTAGTTGACACGAACCCGAACCAATCGTGTGGGGCGTTTGTTGTCGCGGCGAATCACGTAACGGCCGAAGTACTGAGTTTCTTTTTAAATGAAGGTCGCGGCTTCTTATCCGTTCCCGTTGATCAGTCGATCTGCCTGAAGTTCGGTTTGCGTCCACTGGAGAACACTCGATCCGATGGGTTGTGCTATACGCTGTCATACAATTTGTCTGTTGACGGATCGCCGACGGGACAATCCACAAGCGACCGGGCCACAGCCATTCGTGCGATTGTCGATCCGGCGACATCGCCAGCGGATTTGCGAACGCCGGGTTTCGTCCAACCCGCTCTCACCACGTCAGCTGGCGTGCTGGAATGCTCGACATTTGCTAGTGCGGCAACAGACTTGGCACGGCTAGCGGGTCTTGCACCGGCCGGTGTGACCATTCACATTTTGCGCGAAGACGGGGAGTTAGCGCGACTCAAGGACCTGTTTCAGCTGGCGGCGAGTCATCAGCTTAAGATCGTATCGTTAGAAGGTCTAGCTGCGCACCGCGCATCCAACGACGAATGACTCACTCGCTGGCGCTTCGTGCTTGTATCTTCAATGCCCAGTGTTTCAAGTTACCGGACGCTATTGGGCTTTGCCAGTCTGTTACCGGTGGCCCGCGTCCTATCGTCATATTCCGTTTGCCTACGCAATAATCTTGCGAACGACGCGCGCTCCATTGACGCCGGTTAACTTTTCTTTGAGTCCGTTGCGTCGGAAGAAAAGCTGTTCGTGATCCATGCCTAGCAGGTGCAAGATGGTCGCGTGCCAGTCCGAGACACTCACCCGGTCCTCCACTGCAGCGAACCCCAGTTCATCGGTCGCACCATGTGTGTAACCACACTTGATGCCTCCACCTGCCATCCAACAGACCATCGCATTCTTATTATGATCGCGTCCGGCTTTTTTCTCGTCCTTGTCACCAGGTAATTGAGCGATCGGTAGCCGGCCCATTTCACCACCCCAGACAACGAGCGTGCTGTCCAACAGGCCGCGTTGTTTCAAGTCTTTGAGGAGCCCTGCAATCGGCTTGTCTGTGCGGTCACAGGCAGTCTTCAGCGAACTATTCAGCGTGGTGTGATTATCCCAGATCTGTGAATCGATAAACAATTGAACGTATCGCACGCCACGTTCGACGAGCCGCCGGGCATACAGGCAGCGTCGGCCATAGGATTCCGTTGTCTCGTGATTCAAACCGTACATGTTCAGTGTGGACGTTGTCTCGCGACTAAGATCCAACGCATCGGTCGCCGACATCTGCATACGGGCGGCCAATTCATAACTCGCGATGCGGGCGGCGAGCTGCTGTTGGACGGGATGCCCCTGTTGATGAATCCGGTCGAGTGTTCCGATTAACTTGCGTTCCAGTCGAGTCACCAAATCGGGTTCTTCGAACTCGCGTTGTAAATTCAAGACTGGAGATCCCGTTGAGCGAAATCGCGTCCCTTGATAGACCGGTGGTAGATAGCCAGATTGCCAGTTTTGACTTCGGTTAATTGGTAACCCACGGGGGTCGTCTAACACGACGTAACCGGGAAGATCCTGATTCAGTGATCCCAAACCGTACGTCACCCACGATCCCATCGATGGCAATCCGGGTAGTGTGTTGCCGGAATGGGCCATATAGAGGGCAGGTTCATGTGTTAGGTTCGGTGTGTGCATTGATCGAATCAGTGTGATTTCATCAACGCACTGTGCCAGATGCGGCAGTGCGTCAGAGACCCACATCCCACACTGTCCTCGCTGGCGGAAGCCGAACGCACTACGCATGAGCGCTCCTGCCGCGGCTGGATTCTCGACCTCCCCAGAGATGTTCTCAAAAAATGGCTTGCCGTGATTCTTGTCAAGCTCCGGCTTGGGATCAAACAGGTCCATCTGACTTGGTCCACCGTTCATGAAGAGCTGAATCACCGATGTGGCGCGCGGAACGAAGTGAGGCGTTCGAGGGCTCATGGTGTATTGACGACGAGACGGAGTTGAGGTGGGTTGCGGCTCCGCTTGCACATCCTCTCCCAGCATCTGCAGCAGTGCTGTGGTGCCTAGCCCAGTTGCAACTTGTCCGAAGAAGCTGCGGCGGTCACTTTTCGCTGGGAACATAGTCGTCCTCAATCAACGTACATTAGTGATGCAGAATTCATAACAGCGTGGCAGTAGTTGGAGAGTGCCCTCTCGTACGCTTCGCCCTTTTTGTCTGCCGGCAAATCGTCTCGCCAGGCGGACGTTAGTTCTTGCACGGCTTGCCTGCCAATGCGCAGTTGTCGAGCCGTAGCGTGCTCGGCGTACGCAGCCAGATAGATCCACTCGATTTGCCGGCCCAATTGCTCATCGCCGAGGACTTGTCCGCCATCGGTTTGCTCGATGGCTCGTCGAGCAAACTGCTGCGAAAGGCCGTGGATCATCTGGTTATTCAACAAGTGCAGGGCTTGAGGTGCGACCGTCGACTCGATTCTTGTGACACAGTTAGGCCCCATCTGAGGAAGATCGAAGTTCGTGAGAATCGAGGCGAGCTGCGTTCGCCGCTGAAGAACATAGATACTTCGCCGCCATCCTTCTTTCGATCCAACGGACGTTACTAGACCATCTTCACGAATGGTCACGGGGTCGGGCGGACCAAATGGCGTCGCGTCAAGGCGGCCGGCAATGAACAACAACGAATCCCGCAACGATTCAGCATCTAATCGGCGGAGTGGCATTCGCGACAAGAACCGGTTTTCCGGGTCAAGCATCTGACGCTTGGGCGTCACGTGAGACGATTGACAATAGGTTGCTGAGGTCATGATCAACCGATGAAAGTCCTTGATACTCCAACCATCTTTCACAAATCTGATGGACAGCCAATCGAGTAGATCCGGGTGAGTCGGCTCTGCCCCAGTCTTCCCGAAATTGTCGAGCGTACTGACAATGCCTACGCCAAAATGGTGTTTCCAAAGGCGGTTGACTAACACGCGAGACGTTAGCGGGTGATCGGGTTGCGTTAGCCAACGGGCGAATGCCAGGCGGCGTCCAGTTGTCGCGCCGCCCGTTGGTAAGTCAACGTGAAACGGCCGCGTCGTCTCCAGGAAATCGGGCACGTGAGGCGAAACAAGGTCACCTGCCGTAAGGTAGTTACCCCGTCGTAGCAAGTAGGTTGGTGACGGATCGCCTCGATCCCAAAGTGCTCGAACCAGCGGTTCGGCTTTTCGTTGTGCTTCAAGTGCCTTGATAGCTTTGGCTGTTTTTGCCTCAAGCTCCTTGAATTCTGCTTCTGTTATCTCTTTCTTCTGTAGTTCTTGGTCCATCTTCAACTGATCGATCTGTCCTTGGATCTTTTTCTCATGAGCCTCCCATTCATCTCGCTCAGTGGTTGTTACAAACGGAAGTTGACGTCGTCCGAATGGACCGGAACTAAACTGCGTGGCCCCGTAGGGTTTGAGCCAATCGTGCTCATCCAACGCACCTTTGAAGATCGCGAGAAGGCCAAAATAGTTCCGCTGTAAGATCGGATCAAATTTGTGTGAATGGCAGCGAGCACATTTGAACGTCAGACCCATGACCGATGAGCTCAAGACCTCGATCTCGTCACCGATGATATCTAAGCGGTCGGGCACGAAGTTCGTTATGTTGGCCCAAGTGCCGTCTGGCGTCATTCTTAGAAAACCAGTTGCGACCAGGTTGTCGTAGATTTCGTCAGTGATGACCTCTGCGTTCCGATAGTCGGTAAGTTCATCGCCGGCAATCTGTTCGGTGAGGAAGCGATTGTAAGGCTTGTCGTCGTTAAAGGCGCGAATGACATAATCACGATATCGCCAGGCGTTGGCTCGAATGGAATCAGCATGCTGAACACCTTCCGAATCTGAGTAGCCCACCACATCCAGCCAGTATCGTCCCCACCGCTCGCCGTACCTCGGCGAAGCCAGCAGACGTTCAATCAAATCGATGTAGGCCGAATTGGGATTCTGTGCCGCACACTCTTCGTAATCGCGAATCTCCTCTGGAGTGGGAGGCAGGCCCGTAAGATCGATGTAAGCACGGCGCAATAGAGTCAGCGGACCGGCGGACTCCGCAAGCGAAAGGCCAATGCGTTGGAGTGATTGGAATACGAATGCATCGATCGGATGAACGTCATTGAGGCCATTGACGTCGACACTGGGAACGTCTACTTTCCGAGCCGGATGAAATGCCCAGAACGAATCCACCTCAACGGCCGAGTGCTTTGTCTCGACTGGTGTTGGAGCTGTGGGAGCTCCCTGTTCTATCCATCGCGAGATTCGTTCGACCTCTCCCGGTTCGATTGGCTTGATGCTGGCTTCAACCAGACGCCGTTTCGGCGGCATTTCCCCGGCGTGAATTTTGCGCAGTAATAAGCTCTCCAGGGGCTTGCCAGCGACGATGGCAGGTCCGGACACACCTCCGCGAAGTATCGATTTGTGCGTTCTCAGATCGAGATCCGCTTCGCTTTTTTGTCCGCCGTGGCAGGTTGCGCACCGTAGCAGCAGTATCGGCAAGATGTCGTGATACGCCACGACCGTGCTCGATTGTAGGTCGGGAAACTTTGCCCCGGCTGCAATCCAGCTGCCGATCCGTTCGACCTCTTCTGTTGTTAGACTCTGTTTGCTCTCTTTCGGCGGCATGGAACGGTCGTGCACAAGCTCAAACAGATAGCTCGCCGCTGCGTCTCCCGGAACGATTACGGCACCGGATTCGCCACCAGCGAGAATTCCCTTACGTGTATCGAGCCGTAGGTTCCCCTTCGGCTCTTTTCCACCGTGACAAGCGACACACTTGGCTTTGAAGAGGGGGCGAATCTGTAGCTCGTAGCCAATCGCGTCGCCTTCATCACCGTTCGCGGGGAGTTGCACTAACGCGGTCAGAGCAATCGCAAATATCGCTCGTAATAGGACGCTGCCTGCGAAAACGAGCGTACTGCGTGGAGAGTGAGCCGGTGACCATCGCGAGATTGGAACCATTTTCCCAGCATACCTCACTACCTGGCGCCGGTCACGGAGATTACTACCTGGCGCCGGTCACGGAGATTGGCTTGAACCCCTGTTTTTCGACAGCAGAACGCCGGAGAAATCGGGCAGAATTGAGATTTTTTTGGGGAATCCCGCAACAGTTGAGGGAAATCCCAGATAACGACTATGTCACCGAGTGGGTGGCCAAAAAGGGAGCCCGAAACCAAACGGGCCACGATTCTTCAGAGCGAACAATTTTTACAGACCTGAGCGTTTTTCGAACCAATTTAATGGGAGAGTGACAATGGCCGGTTATTTGAAGATTGGTGATATCAAGGGCGAATCTGTAGACAAAGACCATAAGGACTGGATCAATCTGTTAAGCGTAAGCCAGTCGCTGACACGTCCGATGTCTGCCGGCATCTCCGGTTCAACGCGTCAGCGTGCATCGGTAACTTGTGGTGACGTCGTTTGTGTCAAAGAGATGGACGCTTCGACGCCGAAGCTCATCCAGGCCGTTTGCGACGGCACCGTCTTCCCGAAGGTCC
>DUDC01000161.1:11963-74531 GCA_012959465.1 Planctomycetaceae bacterium | reverse complement strand
GGGCAAAGTCGATGCTTCCTGGAAGGTCGAGGAAGGCGTCAACTAGCACGCTCGACGAACGAACTTCAAGAGGGACTTGGATCAATATCCAAGTCCCTTTTTTTGTCGCAACTCGCTTTCGTCTGCCGCGAATGACAAGTGCTTGCTCGCTGGGTTACGACAGAAGTCTAATTGACATGGACGAAGTCGTTTTCGTCGGCGCGGAATCGATTCCACGGCATGTCGGATCGCCGGGTCTGCGGAGTCATCAGACATTGGTAGACGTTGTAACGCAGGCCATCTGAAAGGGTACCGATGTGGCCGTCCGCAAATGAGACATTTGCCACTCCCGGGTGGAAGCTCGACGGACGAGCCGTATCGAACGTCCCACCGTGGATCCGCTCGAGTAGCCCGTTGACGAGGACTTGCGGAGTCGTGCATCCGCAAGGGATCGGCCGGTGTGGGTGGACGATATGTTCGTCGCTTCGGATCGGAATCAGTTGATTGTAATGGCCAGGTGTTCGAGACGGACTGACCGGATCATCATCGCTATGGTTTGAGTACATCCAGACCATGACTATTTTCTGTTTGGCGCTCCGCACGTCGTATTGCTTCGTAACAGGATGAAAGACATCATTCCACATTCCCGCCTGCAAGTTTTCCGCAAACATCAGCGTGTGGCTAGACCCGTCACGGACGTCCCGCATTCCCGAATGTACACCGATTGACGCATCGTGAAATAAGCCGTTGGCTGAACGCGCCGCCAACCCTGGCGTCACGAAATAGGCATCGGTGTTGTATGGAGCGTGATCTCGAGAGCGGGTGCACGCGATACAACCTTCCTTGCGAGGATAAAAGCCAGCGTTGACAACAAAGGAATTCGTGGCCCCATAGGGTGCACGTGACATCTGTTGACTGCCGGTGCTCGGGCAGACCAAGACGGGCATGTAGGGATAAAGGTCCGGATCGTTGTAGGCGATTTTTTCATCATTCCATATTTCAAACAGCGGCTTGTCATCCAAGTAAGCGCTGATCTGCGGCAACCAGCCGGCATGTTTTGGTGGGCCTGGACGATTGGTCTCGGGGCCTGTGCCACCTGACTGAGGGACCGCCCCAGGGAACACGGTATGGTAATACGGAAACCTGCCATGCCGTTCCTCGAAATGCATTGTGGCCAAGGTCAGCTGCCGCAGCCGGTTCTTACATTGCAAATTCCTGGCCGCCTCACGCGCCGCTTGAACGGCTGGCAACAGCAACGCCATCAGCATGCCGATGATCGAGATAACCACTAGCAACTCGACCAACGTAAACCCCTGGTGGCGACGGCAATCACGGAAAGTGGGCATCCGGAGCTTTCAAAATCGCGGGAGATTGGAGTGATTGGGCGGTCGACTCAGTATGAACACCCCAACCCCCACTTGTAGCGAGCCGGAGCGGTTGTCGTCAAATCGGAAGTGTCGCGCCGTCGGCTCGCGGCCGCCGAACAAATTTGTCAGGGAACCGTACGCTCAAGCCGGTTTCAGACCGAGCATCCGACGAAATGCGCTAAGTTGGCCGAGGTGCATCATCACGTGACCGCCCATGTAGAATCCGTGCAGTCCACCCAACGTCGGAAATCGTTTCTTGATCGGGCCATCCGACGGATTCTCGCCACATAACAACTCGTCATCCGTATTGCGGAGTGCATCGATTGCGGCGCGGTAACCCGTGAAAAAAACGTCGGTGATTTCCGTGGGGGAGGGGTAACGCGAACCGTCCCTGTCGTCGTCGCACGTTGCCGTCTTGGAAAACAGTTCAGCAAACCGCGTGGGGATCGTATCGGCGGCCAATGGACCTCCGAGTTCTTCGACCATCTGATGACCGTACAGCCCCAAATGTCCGATGATGAAAGCCGCGTGGTTCGAATGCACGACTTGTCCGCCCGGACTTGCAAAGCGAGCGAAGTGTTCCGCCGGAATACCCTTCAAGAGTCCTTCCGCGTATCCCATAGCAAGCGTACCGCTGTTAGCAATCATGTTTCCGATATAGTTTGCCATGTTTTTCCTCGCCAGAATGTTTGGCAGTTGAGATTTCCAAGGCCGCATTTGGGCATTAACCAAAAGTCTACGCCGAGTCCTCGAGCCAGGTGCGTTGCAATGTTGGGAATTGGAGCAACAGTCTGGCCATCGCTCTTGCGCGGTGACTAAGCACGGACTTAACGACGGGTGATAACTGCCCAAAAGTTTGGTGGTACTCAGGCAGTAGGAAAAGTGGATCGTACCCAAATCCGCCGTTTCCCTCCTCGCTGGTCAGAATCTTGCCTCGGCACTTCCCATCGGCCGTCAAACGCACTTGTCCATTCGGATCACTCACGGCCAAGTGACATACAAACTGCGCGCCTCGCCTTTCGGCCGGCACGCCCTCTAACTCCCGGAGCAACTTGGCGTTGTTTTCTGGATCGCTTGCGTTCTCACCAGCGTAACGAGCGGAATAAACTCCAGGCGTTCCGTCGAGATGGTCCACTTCAAGCCCACTGTCGTCGGCGATCACCCACATGTCGAGGAACTGAGCCACCTCGGTAGCTTTTAAAGCAGCGTTTTCAGCAAACGTTGTACCTGTTTCCTCGACGTCTGGCGCGTCTGGGTACGATGTAACAGATTCGACATGGACCCCCAACGGTGAGAGAAGTTTTTCCAATTCAATACTCTTCTTCGCGTTGCGACTGGCTACGACCAGTTTCATGCTCTAAGCTCCGATTTAAGTTGGTGCAATCCAGCTCCACGTCCTCTTCCGGCGACTGGCACTTGAGTATTGGGAGTCTGATGACCCCGTCAAGAGGTCACGTCGTGAATTCGATTTGAGCGACCACGCGATGATAGACACCCTTACGATCAGCTTCGCACCCCGAAGTGTTAGCGAGAGATGTGAAACGTAGCCCGAACGGGAACGCGACAATTTGTCCTTGCGCCGTCCCTCGCTTACACTTCTCCTTGCGCTCACAACGTACCGACGACAATCAGTCCGTTGTCATAAAAAAAGGGCATTCACAATGCGTCAAGTGATAGGTCGTAACTCCGTTTGTCGACTGATGATCGGCGTTGTCTGGTTGGTTCTTGCATTGAATTGTGCGACCGGACAGACAGTAGCCGTCGACAAATCGGAACTGGAATCGGATTCGCTGGTGCAACTGACTATGGACGGCGGCCGAATAAAGGTCCACTGGCCGATTGATGAGGACGGGTCCTTCGGTGATCTTGTTCTTCGATTGGATGGGCAACGGCCACTTATCGAGTCGATTGCGATTTCCAAGAATGCTGGACGAGCATTGATCATGGAGGATGTCGATCCGACGTTTTTTCTAACGGTGGGATCGCGACAGGGAATCAAAACAGACGGTTGGGTCGTTTTTTTTGATCACGTTGACCGGCGACCTTACAAGACACATCAGGCGCAGCTGGAACCGCGACAAGTGCGGATGCGAAGCAGCCGTACCCGGGCAGTCGTCGAGATCGACGAATTGACCGCCGGCCAATTCCATGGACGATTGGAGTTCCAAGTGTTCGCCGGCAGTCCGTTGATTAAGGTCGACGCGGTAATGCAGACGACGCAGGACCGACGTGCCATTCTCTACGATGCCGGACTTGCGGCAAGTGCTAACAAGTGGGAGCAAGTTGCCTGGCGGGATGTCGAAGGTGATTTGCGAGTTCGCGCCCCGGAAACGATCCGAGGTGAACCGGCGTTGGCAGCCAAACATCGAGCTGTTGTGGCGTCGCGCGAGAACGCTGGTTCTGTCGCTGTCTTTCCCTCACCACATCAGTTTTTCTTTCCACTGGACAATTCGACGAACCTAAAATTCAACTGGGCCGGATTCGAATTTCACGGCGAGAAGAGATTTGGCATTGGCATTCGGCAACACCCCCAAGGCGACCAGAGATATGTCCCTTGGTTCAACGCTCCAAAGGGAACCGAACAGCGAATGGGGATGTTCCTGCTGATCAGCCGCCTTGGCGCCAGCGGAGCGCTCGAGCACGTCCTGCGCTACACTCGCAATGATCGATTCAAGGCCATCGACGGTTTTCAGACGTTTTCAAGCCACTACCATGTCGCTCACACAATGGACGTCATGAAGCGCAGATCGGCCGGTCAGAATGTTGACAACGTGCCGGACTTCGTTTCGGTGTTTCAAAATATGGGTTTGAACATAGTTCACTTGGCCGAGTTTCACGGCGATGGCAACCCCCGAGATCAAGGACCCAAGCGACTGCCACAACTTGAGCTGATGCACCGCGAGTGTCAACGACTTTCTAGTGATCGGTTTCTCTTGCTTCCCGGCGAGGAGCCCAACGTTCATCTCGGTGGTCACTGGATGAGTTTTTTCCCCCATGAGGTTTATTGGATCATGGGTCGGAAAGAGGGTGAACCATTTGTCGAGGAGCACCCGCAATACGGTCGTGTTTATCGAGTTGGCAACGCTGTGGAGATGCATCGGTTACTCGAGCAAGAACAGGGCTTAGCATGGACCGCGCACGCCCGTATCAAGGGATCGCACGGTTACCCGGACAAGCATAATCGCGAGCCGTTCTTTCTTTCCGATCGGTTTCTGGGTGCCGCCTGGAAAGCGATGCCCGCCGATTTATCAAGACCGAAGATCGGCATGAGAGTTCTTGACCTACTCGACGATATGGCCAATTGGGCCGTCTCGTCTGACTCGCAACAAAGCGTCAAGTACATTTTGGGTGAGGTGGATGTTTTTAAGATCGATCATACACATGAGTTGTACGGGCACATCAACGTCAATTATTTGCAACTGGACGAACTACCGAAGTTTCAAGATGGCTGGCAGCCGATCCTCGAAGCGTTGCGTGGGGGTCGTTTCTTCGTCACCACTGGTGAGGTGCTCATCCCCGAATTCGAGATCGACGGAAAACGCAGTGGAGAGACTCTCACACTCGTCGCCGGAAAACGCTCTAAGGCAGTGGTGAAGATGGAAGGGACGTTTCCCCTCAGCTTCGCTGAAGTGATCAGCGGGGACGGCGATCGTGTCTATCGAGAGCGAATCGACCTGTCAAACTCTCCTGAGTTCGACGAGCGCACGCTTCGAATCCAACTGGACTTGAGAGGTCGTCGTTGGGCTCGTTTGGAGGTTTGGGACATTGCCGCAAACGGAGCATTCACTCAGCCCATTTGGATTGATCCATAGGTGCTAGCGGTCTGCTGACTTACGGCTGAAAATCGTAAGCCGCACCGACACAGGGCCGGTGGGGTAAATCCCACGAATTCGACTAAGCCGAGGGAACAGCCCGCGGAGATTTGACCCAGACGCGTGAGATGGTCAAAATCTCGGCACTGGGATTTGAGCTAACCAAGCGAGACGATTGTGATTGGACTCACGAAAGAGCATATTGTTGCCGAGCCGGGATTCAATCGTTGGAAAATCCCTCCGGCATCGATGGCAATCCACCTTTGTATCGGCTCGGTCTACGCTTGGAGTATCTTTAACCCCGCGCTGGTCAGGGTGCACGGCGTCGCTGCCAGCGCGGCCGACGACTGGACACTCTCTCAGGTCGTGTGGATCTTCACCGTCGCGATCGTCTGTCTCGGTCTGTCCGCGGCCGTCGCCGGCCGGTGGTTGGAACGGGTTGGGCCGCGGCTGGTGGGAACGGTCGCCGCTTTTTGTTGGGGCGGCGGATTTATCATCGGTGGGTTTGGGATTCTCACCCACCAACTCTGGCTACTCTATTTGGGATATGGCGTCATTGGCGGTTGCGGGTTGGGTCTCGGTTACGTCTCTCCGGTCAGCACCTTGATCCACTGGTTTCCGGACCGCCGCGGCATGGCCGCTGGGATGGCCATCATGGGATTTGGTGGCGGAGCCATGATTGGAGCTCCGTTGAAGGAGTTTCTGATTCGATCATTCTATCGCGCGCCGGATTACCTCGGTCCCGTCGCCGATGTGGTACTGAAGACCGAGGCGGGGCGACGCTTTGCTGACGTCTCCGGACGACTCGCCGAGGTGGTCGTTGTCGGTGCGAACGACGTCGGACAAATGCTAGTCCAGGGTCCGGCAGGTGTTTACGTCGCTGGAACGGGTCGAACTGGTGTGGCCCAAGCGTTCTTCGTACTCGGAATAGTCTATTTTGTCGTAATGTTGTTCGCGGCGTTTTCGTATCGCGTACCGCCGGATGGTTGGAAACCAAAGCACTGGGACGAGCCGCGTCATGAGAAATCGGCAAGAGGCCTGATCAGTTCTCGCGATGTCGCAATCGATCGGGCGGTGAGAACGCCGCAGTTCTATTTGTTGTGGATCGTGCTCTGTTTCAATGTGTCCGCTGGCATCGGTGTTCTCGGCGTCGCCAAGACAATGATCACGGACATCTTCGGGTCAACGTTGCCAGACATCGTTGACGCGCGTTTCGCGGCCACCTACGTGTTGATGATCAGCGTCTTCAACATGGTGGGCCGTTTTTTCTGGGCGAGTGCCTCCGATTATTTGGGTCGTCAAAACACCTATTCCGTGTTTTTCGTTCTGGGGATTGTCCTCTATTTAGCCGTACCTTTTTCGGCTTATCGGATGAGTGTTGCGCCGGCCGTTGTCTGGTTGGTGGTCTTCTATGCGGTCACCATGATCATATTCACCATGTATGGAGGCGGGTTTGCGACAATACCGGCCTATCTGGCCGATCTGTTCGGGACGCGATTTGTGGGTGGGATTCACGGACGGCTGTTGACCGCCTGGAGCGTTGCCGGCGTACTGGGGCCGTGGGCCATCACCTGGTTTCGAGAGCGTTCCGTCTTGTCCGGAATTCACGACCTGGCCATGCAAGTCGATCCGCAACGATTTCGCGAGGCGTTTGGCGCTCCCTTTAGTCAGCTCGACACGTTGGTCCAAAACAATGTCGTTACGATTGCTGGACTGATGGAATGCGCGCCGCCAGGGACCGTCGATCCTTCAAGTACACTCTATAACTCTACAATGTACCTCATGGCTGCGCTGCTCGGTCTGGCACTTATCGCGAATCTCATGGTCCGACCGGTAGCGGGTAAGCACCATTTCACGGAATAGAAAGTCTCGCCAGCACCACCGTTTCCAATTGTCCTTGCAAGCCCCGTCTCGCGTCCGATAAAATCACTCAAGTGCGATGGAGATCTGATCTCTCTAGTCGCGTTGGATGACAATCCAGCACAATGGAACAATGTCGTGTTGACGATTGAAACGAATCCTCACCAAAAGACGTGTGCCGGTTATTCGCGGCGAGAGTTGTTGAAAATCGGCAGCCTCGGATTGGGTGGTTTGACGCTGCCGACGTTGCTGAAGGCAAAGGCGGAGCCGGGAGGATTCGTACAAGATAAAGCGGTCGTGTTGCTATTCCTCGGTGGCGGACCGAGTCACATCGAGACATTTAATCCGAATATGGGTGCTCCTTCCCCATTTCGGAGCATGACCGGTGAGGTAAAGACAGCGATTCCCGGAATCACTTTGGGCGGCACGTTTCCTAGACTCGCCCGACACGTCGACAAGCTCGCTATCGTCCGCTCGTTTCACCATAACGATAGTAGCCACAGCACCGCCGTACCCTATGTACTCTCCGGGGGTGACGTATTCTCGGGTGGAATTGGCACGGTTTATTCGAGATTGCGTGGCACGAATCATCAAGTCACCGGCATGCCGACAACGGCACTGCTCACCGCGCCCGATATCGGACGATTTCAAAACCCAAAGAAGCGGATCGTCGACGGTTCCCAACCCCACGAATTGGGAGCGGTGTACGCACCTTTCAATCCGAGCGGAACAGGCCCAGTCATCGACAATATGTCGTTGAACGTATCTCACGGTCGACTCGATGACCGGCGACACCTACTGGCCCAACTGGATCGGTTTAAGAAGCACGCCGACAGTCATGATGCGATCGACAGCTTGGACCGATTCCGTCAACAGGCATTTAATGTCGTACTCGGTTCAGCAACGGAAGCGCTTGATCTGTCGAGAGAGGATCCGCGAAACGTCGAGCGGTACGATACGAGTATGTATCGCGTTGGTGAAAAAGAGGTTCGCTCCTGCACGTTGGGGAAACAGATGCTACTAGCGCGGCGAGTGATCGAAGCTGGTTGCGGATTCGTCACAGTGCAAAACTCGGGTTGGGACATGCATGGCGGTTCGGGAAATAACTTCATGAGTCTCGCATCTGGCATGGAAATGCTCGGCCGTCCGTTGGACAAAGCAGTTAGCGCATTTTTGAGCGACCTGGACGAGCGGGGACTACGGGACAAAGTGTTGCTCGTCATCACCGGAGAGTTTGGACGTACGCCCAAGGTCAACAAGTTCGCCGGTCGTGATCACTGGGCGAACCTCAGCACGCTGCTGTTGGCTGGCGGTGGCCTGAAGACGGGCCAAATCGTTGGCCAATCCGCGCCGAAGAACGACGTGCCTCACTCTGATCCAGTCGGTGTCGAGAACTTGATGGCCACGATCATGCACTTGCTGCTGGACATTGGTCGACTCCGTCTTGCTCGCGGAATTCCTCGCCAACTGCTCACGCCATTAGAAGAACATCGTCCGATCAGTTCTGTCTTGCCCTGAGAATCGGGTTTAGGGACACACGTCGAGAACGTCGTAGCGGCGTTAAGAATCCTCTGGCACTGCGGGGTTCGGCGGCTTCACGGTCGGCAAGTGCGTGAGCGCGTCTTCCAGCCAGTTCTTGAGTTTCGGTGTTTCGCCTTCGTGCTTTTCAAAGGTCTTCTTGCCGAATCCTAGTTTTGTAGCAGTGCTTCGTGATTCGTGGATTTCTCCGTCGTCCAACGGCAGCATGACGACAACCCGGGCACCGGGTCCCTGGACAAAATCATATTCTTTGATGACTTCTTTGTCCCACTCGCTCCACTCTTCCTTGGGGTGGTCGACATTGTTTTTGATCCATCCGGCGTAGACACGGAATTGACCGACCAATGGAGTCGACTTTTTTTCCATGCACGCTGTCGTCACCGCGCAGAGACGTGATCCCCTGCAACAGTATTCCGTCTTGAGAAAGACGATCACTCCTATCTGGTCCGGCGTGCGATTTTCTTCGAAATCGGCCAACACGTGCTCTTTGCTCCACAGCTCCTTCGTCAGCTCCGTGATGTTCTCGCATTGCTGTAGCTGAATGGGTTTTGACTTCTTGGCATTCTCAAGATCTCGAAAGCTCTTCTCAAATTCAAGAGCGGCATTCGGTCCTTCGAGGACAGCCACCTCTTCGGTCAGGTCTTGTGCCGATGAATGAACGGCGCAGGAGAACACAACACAAATCGCAACCTGTACCGATAATCCAAGCCAGCGCATGTCGGTGATCTTCATGGCTCACTCCTCTGCGGAGAAATAGGACCAGCAACTCAATTGTACCTTGAACCTGATTAAAGTAATACAAAAGTAGTTGACGCAATCGCTTGTCATGCGAGAAGTCGAAAGGTTATTCCGCCTGCGTAAGCCCTGATGCCACTCGACCAAGGCCGTTGTGCGGTACGAACTTACGTCGCGACGATGGTTGTGGTCGGATTCGGTACCCTGCTTTTTTGGGCGGTGGCTGTGGATATCGATCCGAGTACAATCTAGGCGAATTCCGCGATCCGTGGTGCGGATTTATTCTCGAATCTTTTGGACACAAAATGCCAGTACCGTCCCAGGACCCTCTCCTCGTCGCGCCGAGTCCGACACCGTTTCGAGACGACGATTCTGTCGATTATGGCGCGATTGAAAAAAATGTTCAGCGATGGCTTGATTCTTCATTATCGGGATTTGTGTTGAACTCGGAGAACGGCGAGGAATCGTTTCTTTCGGAACAGGAACGCCTAGAGATCATACGAACGGTCCATCGCGCTCTCGGCGGACGCAAGTTTATTATCGGCGGTATCGACAGCCCGTCAGTCACCGACGCACTCCGCTTCGCTGACGCAGTTGCGGATGCAGGGGCCGAGTTGATTCGCGTTCGAATTCCTCGCGTCGCCGCGAACGTTCGTGAGTACTTTTTTGAATTGGTCCCTCGGGCATCGTTACCTGTCGTTTTGATTCATCAAATGGCACCTGGACAGTTCTTGAACGCGCCGGTGGCGATCGGTGCACCGGCGGAACTGATTGGCGAGATTGTGGCGATGGACAACGTGTTCGGTTACATCATGTCGGACAACCTACGATTCGAGTCGCGGCTGCGTACCCTGATACCCAAGAACAAGAAGTTCTGGGTCAGTAATGGAAGCCTGCTACTTCCCGGAGCAGTCGCTGGCGCCGACGGTGGGTGCATGATGCTCGCCAACGTCGCGCCTCAAGCTTGTCATGACATAATCAACCTCGTGTCGCAGGGAGAGTTGGGCAAGGCGCAAGCAATTCAGACCCGTATTTTGGAAATGGACTGGCAGGTTCTTTCCCGCGGCGCTGCAGGATTAAAAGCAGCCCTCAACCTATTGGGATTCGATGCCGGAGCGCCACGATCGCCCTCGATGCCGTGTGATGCGAGCGGGCTAGCGCAGATCCGCGAGGCGATGAAGCAGGCGGAACTGATCGGCTAGAATCTCAGAGTAGCCAGCGGATCCGCTGATCGAGCCGCGACGTAACCCGAAGCGTTAGCGAGGGAACAGCGGTAATCCCCAGTGCCTCACATTCGATTGCCTCTCGACCCAGTCGTCTTATCGCGAAGGCGGCGCAGGTGCCGTCTTGGTTTGAACAGCACGGAAAAATCACAATGCAAGTAATTGCGCAAACTCTTTAGCTGTCATTCGTTGCATCTCGATTGAGTCCGTTTCTTGAATTTGTTAAGCTGAACACATCAGCGATTGCCGATATATTCATTGAAGAGAAACCGACAGCACTCACCACCATAAAGGGACGGAGCCTTGTTGACATTTGTTGGCAAAAACAGCAGTCGAGACTGTACCGGTTCGACTCGCCGTGATTTCCTTCGTGTTGGAGGATTGGGTGCAGCCGGATTTACACTTGGGGACTTGCTGCGAACGAAGGCGCTGGCTCGCGAGCAGGGGTCCGACGTCAAGAACAAGACGGTCATTTGGCTTTGGTTGTCTGGCGGTGCGACGCACGTCGAGACGTTTGATCCCAAGATGACGGCGGCCGTCGAATTCCGGAGTATTACCGGCGAAGCGCCGACCCCGATTCCCGGTGTCACCGTTGGGGGAACGTTCCCAAAGATCGGCTCCGTTGCCGACAAGATGGCCATCGTGCGTTCGTTTGCCCACGGCAGCAGCAGTCACGGCACCGGAACTCAATGGCTCATGACCGGCTACAACGATCGCACGAACATGCGACCATCGACAGGATCGATCGTCTCGAATGTTCTCGGTACCACAAACGACGCGACTGGCATGCCGACGTACGTCCGCATGGGCCGCATTCGCTCCGAGGGCCCCGGTTGGTTGGGCACTCGATACAGTCCGTTCGATCCTAGTGGCCAAGCTCGCAAGAACATGAACATTAGCGTTCAGGCGGATCGCTTCCAAGGACGACGTAATCTGCTCAACAGCCTCGATCGGATCAATCGTGAAGTGGACCGAACGGGGATGATGGAGGGCTTGGATGGCTTTGAACAACAGGCATTCGAGTTGGTCTTAGGAGGATCGCAAGACGCGTTTGATATCAAGAAGGAAGATGCCAAGACTCGCAAGTTGTATGGCAAAGGTCTGGGCGAAAATCTATTGAAGGCGCGCCGACTGGCGGAAGCAGGCTGCAGTTTCATCACGTTGAACTACGGTGGATGGGACATGCATGGCGGTATCGTCAAGGGACTGAAAGGACGATCCCAGCAAATGGACCAAGGTGTGTCGGCGTTGATCACCGACTTGGACCAACGCGGGATGTTGGACGACACATTGGTCGTGATCACTGGAGAATTTGGCCGGACTCCGCGCATCAACAAACGCGCTGGACGTGATCATTGGGGTCGTTTGTGCACCTTGGCTCTGGCCGGTGGCGGGTTGAGCATGGGGCAAGTCATCGGCGAATCGTCGCCCAAGATCGAGTACCCGAAATCGACCACGATTACTCCCCAAGATTTGATGGCCACCATACTGCACATGTTTGGCATCGACCATCGAATCCAAATCATGAGCAACCAGGGACGTCCGACCTATCTGGTGGAAGAGGGAACACCAATCACAGAATTGGTGTGATTCGCCTTCGTGTTGTGGGAAATGTGTGGCACCGGCTCTTGCCTTACGTGCCCCGTTTTGTTGTGGCAAGAACCGGACGCTAATGCGTGCCGGCTGATTTGTCATTGGAACACGCAACGATTTCCAGGACACTATTGATAAATCGTTCAAGACTCGTTTGGGAGCACGCCATGCCTCAGGGAAATGTATCGCCGTACGGATCGTGGGCGTCTCCGGTCACATCTGATTTAATCGTCTCGGACAACGTCAAGCTGGTCGAATTGGCGATTGATGGTGAAGAGATCTATTGGGTCGAAATGCGGCCCACGGAGGCCGGGCGATATGTGCTCGTGCGATGTAGTTTCAACGGCAATTGTGCGGATGTAACGCCGGAGTCGTTCAACGTTCGGACTCGAGTCCACGAGTATGGAGGCGGTGCCTTTGTTGCTGGCGACGGTGCTGTCTGTTTCTCGAACTTTAGTGACCAGCGGCTGTATCGACAGTCGTCGGATGGAACGCCAACTCCGATCACACCAGAAACCGACACACGCTACGCAGATGGTGTCTTCGACAGACAGCACGATCGGCTGATTTGCGTGCGAGAGGATCATACGGTGCCGGATGCGGAGGCAGTCAACTGTCTGGTTAGCAAGCGTCTGGATGGCATCGACGGCGGTGAGGTGATTGTCTCGGGTCGTGATTTTTACGCGTCGCCGCGGCTCAGTCCCGACGGTACCAAACTGGCGTGGGTCGAGTGGGACCATCCCAACATGCCGTGGGATGGCACGGAGTTGTGCGTGGCCGACAGAGCGGCGGACGGGTCGCTGGGCGAGACGATACGAATTGCCGGTGGCCTGACGGAATCCGTGCTTCAGCCCGAGTGGTCGCCCGACGGTGTGTTGTATTTCTTGAGCGACCGTAGCGGTTGGTGGAATCTCTATCGCTGGGTCGACCAGCGGGCCGAATCTCTCTGTTCGAAGGATGCCGAGTTCGGCTATCCGATGTGGGTGTTCGGGATGTCGTCTTACGGTTTTCAATCCACGGACTCCCTCATTTGCACCTATGCCGAAAATGGAATCCAATATTTGGCGAGTCTCGATACGCGCACTCTCGAGTTGAAGCCGCTGACGACTCCATTTTGCAGTTTCCGCAATCTACAAGTGGGATCAGACTTTGCCGTGTTCGTAGCCGGCTCTCTCACACGGCCGACTGTCGTTGCCAGGATTGACTTGAACACAAATGACATCGACGTCCTTCGACACTCGAGTTCCGTTGATATCGAGGAGGGTTATCTGTCCGTCCCACAAGCGATGACATTCCCGACGGAACACGGCCTTACCTCGCATGGTTATTACTATGCTCCGAAAAATGGTGACTTCGAGGCACCGGAAAACGAACTTCCCCCGTTACTCGTGAAGAGCCACGGTGGACCCACGAGTGCGACATCGAGCGATTTTAATCTCACGATTCAGTATTGGACGAGTCGCGGTTTTGCCGTAATGGACGTCAATTACGGTGGCAGCACCGGTTACGGTCGCGCCTACCGTGATCGATTGCGAGGAGAATGGGGAGTAGTGGACGTCGATGATTGTGTAAACAGCGCTTTATATCTCGCCCGGCAACGGTTAGCGGATGAGAATCGACTGGCAATCGATGGCGGCAGCGCCGGCGGCTACACTACGCTCAACGCACTTACGTTCCGCGACGTATTTCACGCAGGCGCCAGCCTATACGGTATCAGCGATTTGACGGTGTTTGTCGGAGACACGCACAAGTTTGAGAGTCGCTATCTCGATTCGCTGATCGGTCCCTATCCACAGTGTCGCGACTTGTACGCACAACGTTCTGCTATCAATTTCGTCGATCAGCTGTCGTGTCCGGTGATTTTCTTTCAGGGCGACGAGGACAAGATCGTGCCGCCCAACCAGGCCGAACTGATGGTCGAAGCCCTACGAAACAAGGGACTCCCCGTCGCCTATCTGTTGTTCGCCGGCGAACAGCACGGATTTCGACAGTCCCAGAACATCAAGCGCGCTTTAGATGCGGAGCTCTATTTTTATTCACGCGTGTTCGGCTTCGAAACGGCCGACGAAATTGAGCCAGTTGAGATCATATAGCGAATATGAGCGGAACGCGCTAGCGTCGGGTGTCCCGTGACCCCTATCCCGTAAGCTAACGATCTCTACCAGCTCGGCGAGGGATGCCGCCAATTACGCTACGTAGTACAATCGAATCATGAAGATTGCCACGATACCATTGGCGTGCGTACTGCTGTCGAGCGGAGTTGGAAGTCTACACGCCGATTATCGCCAGCATGTTCTGACGGATCGCCCGGCAGCCTATTGGTGTTTTGATGGATTGGCAAATCAGTTGGTTCGCAACCATGCTCCGGGCTTTCCACCAGGTACGACAGAGGGGCGATACTTCGCGTCGGCAATCAATCGGCCAGGCGTGAGTGGACTTGCTGCGATGTTTGACCATCAACATCGAGCCGGCCGCGTGGAAATGCGATTCGATGAACAGCGAGACCGGACAATCGAGAAAATTCTGAACGGTTCGTTCAGCGTAGAGCTCTGGCTGCTCGACGAGGCCACTGCACCCGACGGCAAGAGAAACTACAGCATTTTTTACAAGGCCGACGAGAAGTCGTTTACTGGCAACTCGCTATGGTTGTACCGCGCGCGCCAAGACGGCCGATACCACTTCCGAATTCGTGGACGATCGGGTCGGCAGCTCGGTCTCACCATTGCGAATCCCGCTGGGGAGAAAAGGGCAGGTGATGGCCAGTGGCATCATTTGGTTATTAGCGTCGATCGAGCCGAGGCGAAAGATGGCAAGGGACGCCTACTCGCATTTCTGGATGGAAAACAAGTTGCCCACTCGGTCATCGACTCCGAGGTTGCGATCGACAACGACGGTCCGCTAATTATCGGGAACAACCACTCGTCGAATGCCACTTGGCGTGGCGGGATCGACGAGTTGGCCGTCTACGACCGCGCCATTGATGCGGCTACCGTTTCTCGCCATTTTGAATCTGGACGTCGGGAGTTGATGTTGCAACATCAACCGCCTTCGACGCTGGCGGCGCGGCGGGAGTTTTTTGAGCTAAAGGTACGTCCTCTGTTCATCGAAAAATGTGCCGACTGTCATTCCGGCGAGCCGGAATCGGATTCTGTCTTGGCCATTGGTTCGCGGCAAGCACTGCTTACCGGTGGCGAATATGGGCCGGCCATTGTTCCCGAACGCGCCGTGGACAGTCTATTGATGCACGCCGTCAAGCGGATCCACAAAGAGCTGCAAATGCCGCCAGACAATGACAACGCGCTTTCGAAGACCGAGATAGCGGATCTGGCACGCTGGATAGACGAGGGCGCTGTTTGGGGAGGCACAGAATTCACAACGGAGAATCCAAGCGGCAACGATACGAGAACGCCTCAATCGGCACGCCGCACCCTGCGTTCAACCCATTGGGCCTTTCAGACGCCGAGTCATGATCCACCGCCGCGAGTGGCCAATCTCCGCTGGGCCCAATCTGGAATCGATCGATTTGTGGAAGCAGAGCGTCAACAGCTCGAGCTGACCGCGGTGGAACCAGCGGACCGACGTACATTGATTCGGCGAGCGACGCTGGATTTGATTGGACTTCCGCCAACTCCCAAGGAAGTTTCCGTTTTCTTGAACGACTCGCGTGACGACGATGTGGCGTTCGAACGCGTCATCAATCGGTTACTCGCTTCCCAGCACTATGGCGAGCGGCAAGGACGATATTGGCTCGACGTCGCCCGGTACGCGGACACCCAGGGTGACGTGGGAGACTTTCCAATTCCTATGGCGTATCGATACCGCAATTGGGTCATCGACTCACTAAACGCCGACATGCCATTTGACGAGTTTCTGCGGGCTCAAATCGCAGGCGACCTACTCGCCCGTGACGAGGAGAATGCTGAGGTAGCCCGCGGGCTAGTGGTGGCGACCGGATTCATCGCCATCTCGCGAAGATTCGGAAATACAAAAAACGATGACATGCACCTGACAATCGAAGACACAATCGACACGCTCGGCCGAGGTGTACTCGGACTGACGTTCCGCTGTGCCCGCTGTCATGATCACAAGTTCGATCCGATTCTGAGCAGCGATTACTACGGGCTCTACGGCATCTTCGAGAGCACCATTTATCCGTGGATGGGCGCGTCGAACGAGAAATCGCCCTCGGCGCTGGCTCCGGCCATTCCGGACGAACGGTCACTTCGCAGAGCCGACGAGTATTGGGCATTGATTTCGCGTTACGAGTACCAAATCAACAATCACCATCGTCCATGGCTCAAGCCGACGCTGGACGAATTCAAGAACGCGACGAAGGAGATTGAGCAAGCGAAAGCGGCGGGCCAGCTAACTGATGCGTTGGAAGCAAAACGTAAGTTGCTGCTTGCCCGCTATCAAGGAAAGTTCAGCGAATTGATGCTCCACGATCTGGACTGGATCAAGAAAGAGAAGAAACGGCTGGCCGAACATCCGGACGTCGAGTTCGTTTTTGCGGTTTCCGAAGGACCGCCGCACGACGCCAAACGGCACCGTCGTGGGGATCCAAAACGTCTTGGCGAGCAGATGCCTCGTCGTTTCTTGCAGATCATTGATGGCCCGGAACCGCCGGCCATTCCCTCGGGTTCTGGCCGACTCGAATTGGCTCGCTGGCTTACACGGTCGCAGCATCCGTTAACAGCTCGCGTAATCGTGAACCGCATTTGGCAACAGCACTTTGGTCGCGGATTAGTGGCGACTTCGGACAACTTTGGCCGACAAGGATCCGAACCGTCTCATCCCCAACTGCTGGATTGGCTCGCCTACAAGTTTGTCAACGACGGTTGGTCGCTAAAAAAACTGCACAGACAGATCATGCTCAGCCAGACATATCGTTTGCGTTCAGATATCGGGTTGCCGGGCAGAGAAGTTGTCTCACATCAGCTTCAGACCAAAAACCACCACCCTGAATTTACGGACCCGGAGAACATTTATTTGTGGCGATTCTCTCGCCGCAGATTGGAAGCGGAAGTGATTCGCGATTCCGTGCTGGCCGTCGCCGGTCTGCTCGACCGCAGTCAGGGCGGGTCCCATCCATTTAAGCCGTGGCATGCGGCCCGATTTAGCCTGAATCGGCCGTTTCATGAGGAGTTTCCCACGAACCGACGCAGTGTCTACGTCATGACGCAACGGTTGTTTCGAAATTCGTTCCTCGGTTTGTTCGATGGCCCTGACCGAAACTCCAGCACGTCGCTCCGCAGTAGTTCCAACGTCCCGTCGCAGGCGCTCTATCTAATGAACTCGCCTTTTGTAAGAGAACAGGCGGAGGCTCTTGCTCAACGGCTGATCACGGAAGTGCAGGGAGACGATTTACAAGTGGCGAGGCTGTATCAATTGGCGTTTGGACGCGATCCTGATCTGGACGAGAAGCAGTCGATTCGTGAGTTCATGAAGCGTTATCGCGAAGAGGCTCGTCAATCGGTCCCAGCCGCCGAGCGGCATTTGCAGGCGCTGACCGCACTGTCACGTGTCGTTTTGACAGGCAACGAATTCTTCTTTATCGAATGATTGCGTAATGACAAGACAACCTCAACAACTCTCACGTCGCGCGGCGATTGGCACGGCCGTTGCCGGTTGTGCAACAGCCGCGATGGGCGAGTCGCTGTCAGCACACGAATCACCGGCCCGCCCGCCACACTACATTCCTAGGGCCAAGCACGTCGTCGTACTCTATATGTCTGGCGGCTATTCGCATGTGGACACATTCGATCCGAAACCGCGGCTGATCCGCGATCACGACCAGACGATCGGAACGGAGTTGCGGGCAGCCGTTTCCGGCCAACCCAAAACGGTCCGATTTCTCAAAGCGCCGTTGTGGCGATTTCGACCGAATCGTTTTTGCGGAACAGAGGTGAGCGATCTGTTTCCTCATATCCGTGAAGTGATGCACGAGGTTGCCTTGATCCGGTCGATGCACGCTGATCATCGCGATCACGGCGAGGCGACGATGCAACTCCACACAGGCAGCACGGCCGTCGCCATGCCAAGTCTTGGTGCCTGGTTGAGCTATGGCCTGGGCACATTCAATAAGAACTTGCCAGCGCATGTCGTGATCTCCGAGCATCGACCGTACAACGGGCCGCAGATTTGGGACGCGAACTTTCTGCCCGGCGTCCACGGCGGGGTCCGCATTCATCCCGGTGATCAACCTATACAGAATCTGAATCCAGCTTCGCCACTTGCGCTTCAAGAATTGGAACTCGGCCTGTTTCGATCGTTGAACCAGCGGCACTTGATCGGTCGTTCCAACGATCCGCAACTGATCGGGCGGGCCGATTCATTCCAGACCGCGAAAGGCTTGCAGGATCTGGCTCCTCAAGTGCTCGATCTGAGCCGCGAATCGAAGTCGACGTTGGCGATGTTTGCGACCCAACCAGGTGACCGAACTTCCTATGGGGCTCAGTGCCTGATGGCGCGGAGACTGATTGAACACGGAGTTCGGTTTGTGGAAATTATCGACTCAGTCGGGGCCTGTGCGGACAATTGGGATGCCGCTCATCGCGACGTTGGAACGCACGCAAAGTACGCCCTGCGAGTTGACCAACCGATTGCCGCACTGATCCGTGACCTGAAACAGCGCGGCCTTTTTGACGACGTACTTCTTGTCTTCTGTACAGAGTTCGGTCGTAGTCCATGGGCTCAGGACGGCAAGGGAACCAAGAGCCGCACACATCACCCGTCAGCGTTTTCCTGTTGGCTGGCGGGCGGGGGAGTTCGTCCCGGCGTTGTCTACGGAAAGAGTGACGATATCGGCAATCACGTAGAGGAAGATGCTGTTCACATCCACGATTTTCATGCCACGATTTTGCATCTCATGGGCCTCGATCACGAACAGCTAACCTACCGTCATGCGGGTCGAGACTTTCGACTGACCGACGTCCATGGGAAAGTCGTGCACGAAATCGTCGCGTAGCAAGACCGACACTTCGTGGCTTTATGTGAGCTTGTTTCATTGTCACACACAAAGTTATCTGAGGATGTCCGTCAAGGGAGGTTGTTGATTTTATACTATGGCGGTTACTCAGAATTGAACGATCTTGGCGTCATCGGATGGGCCTTCACCAACATAGACGTGGCGAAGCGTGCGATGAAGAACGCAATTGAGAAGGACCGGTTCTTTACGATATGGCAACGAGGCAAACACGTTGTTGTCCTTTGGCGAGACAAAGGGACAACCGATCAGTGCATGCAGCAGATGGCTGCGATACTAGAAGACGGCGTCGAGAGTGGCGACAAGAAAGACAATCGAAGCGACGACTAGACTTCGATCGCTTTTCCCTTCTTAACTGCTACTGCTCCTCTTGGAGAGCCGTACATGACGACGAAATTTGCAATCATCGCCTCGGCAGCCATCGTGATCGGAGCGGCTGTGGCGGGGCTTGTTGTGCTTTTCATGTTCGTCGACTTGAGGGCCGGCAATGAGCGGGCCGCTCTGCTAGGGCGGGGCTTCGGCATATTCTGCTTGGTCCCGCTGGGCGTCGTTTGGATCATGTGGGCCGTCCACTTCCGTAAGAAGCGGGAAAAAAAGCAGCGGCAATCGCCGTCGGGATGATTGGCGTCAAAGAGTTGGCGCAGTTGAAGGCGAAGGACTTAGTTCGATATGCTCAGAGTGGAGCGATCACAGAAGTCAGCGCAACAACGATCCGCTTGGAATTGCAGATTGCGGAACGGAAGGTGACTCTGCTGATGGCGATTGTCGAACTGGAAATCGATGCCATTCAACTGGATCGAAAAGCAGCGGAGATTTAGCTAAAACGAGAACAATCTCTTGTGAAAAAAGGGTTTAGTGAACCGAACATCCGCTGCATCACAGATCCGTCAACTCGATGGCCGCCTGAAGACATTGCAATTAATCCTCGAACAATAGTGTGGATCGCCGTTGGGTGAACACCGTACGTTCCTTCATCTTGTCTTCGGAAATACGCAGAAAGCGGGCGTCGTCGGCGTATTCGGTTTCACCGGCGGCGGCCGTGAGTTCTTGCGTCGCCCCGCAAAACCTGCCCTGCCACTCTCTCCCCCTCTCATATTGCTGGGGCGGGCTTCGTAACCCGACGCGTAAGCGAGGGAGCGGCTGCATACCGTTGCGACCCCGTGCAGAACGGTGCTCCAGTAGTTGCCCGACGAAAAATCACCGCAATCGTGGCGCTGGTAGCCTGTGGATGTCGTCCGAGTTCGCGCCCAAGACGAGAACTGTCACATAAACTGGCCAGTCATATCGTTGCGGCGGCTTGATTCGAGGTCATTCTGCCCGATAGAATGGCACCTTTGCGGTGGCACGGCTCGAGCATGGTGCTCTTTGAGAGACGCTGCAGGACACTTTTTGGGAAATGAACAAATGTCAGAAGGCACGATCAAGCGACTTACGGACCGGGGATTTGGATTTATCGATACCGGGACAAACACCGACATGTTTTTTCATATGTCGAATTTGGAGGGGGTGAGCTTCGAGGAACTCCGAGAAGGTCAACGAGTCTCGTACACCGAGGGACAGGGACCAAAAGGGCCCAGAGCCGAAAACGTTACACCGATTTAACGTGCGTTGAGAGAAACAGCCCGTTTTCGACCACGGAGAAACGAATATGGCCGGTAAAGACAAAGGGAAGAAAGAACAACAGAAAAAAGCTCAACTCAGCCCAAAGGAGAAGCGAAGGCTGAAAAAAGAAAAGAAGAATAAGTAACTGTGGGTCCCGTCAGAGACGGTCGAGTTCAACATCCAAGCGTTTGGGACTCGGAAAAAAGCGATCCCTCAATACAGCGTTGCCAGTGGCGAACATCGGTTTTTTGCCGACCGCCATGCGGCACAAGAATAGCCATTAGCAAGAGGTGGGGAATGACAATACGAGATAAAGTGCGTTGGAAGGAATGGGCGGAAGAATTACGCCAGACGATGATGGCGGAATTGACGCCGGAAGTGACAAAATCCGTTGAAGAGATCATCCGAGAAACCGCAACAGATAAATCATCGACCGTCCTGGGGACACCGAGATTCTGGAAGTCTTGTCAAGCTGGCAAGGGAACAAACGACACGTTATCGAAGGCTGGTTTTCTCATTGAGTTCGGACCGAATGCCGAAGGTAGAGTTGATACCGTCACGCTGCAGCTAAACGCGACATGGACGGACATCATGCAGCGGGTCTTGGACCGCCAAGTTAAGTGATATGGCTGCACGAAGGCGTTAGCCTCGGGTTTCGCAAGGTCACGCGACCAACGTGTGTGGCACTTCGTGCTTGTACTTCCAATGCCCCAATTTTTCAAATACCGGACACTATTGGGCTCTGCCAGTGTCTGGCTAGTCGTCCGATCGATCGCCACGAAACTCTTGCAACCACTTTTCCACTTCCTTCGGCTTGAATCCGCCAGGCCCCTTTTCGCCGTAG
Source organism: Planctomycetaceae bacterium (assembly GCA_012959465.1). Taxonomy (GTDB): domain Bacteria; phylum Planctomycetota; class Planctomycetia; order Pirellulales; family Pirellulaceae; genus UWMA-0346. The sequence goes on along the minus strand of DUDC01000161.1, from coordinate 52,992 downwards.
TAGGCAATTTTTCCGTCGAGATCCACGATCGCCATGCGGTCGGGCCAGCCGGCGTAGGCCGAATTCACAGCGTTATCGGCTTTGTCAACTAGAGTGGGAATCGATAAATGTAAGCTTGCCGAGCACGTTTTGGCCGTTGCGACTCGGTCTTGGAACGTCTCAGTCTGCGTCACCCTTATCAACTCTTTTTTGCCATCCGACTCGACGAACAACACCGAATCGGGGTGGGCTTCTCGGATATAGATTAGAAGAAACTCAGCGTCGTTTTTGTACGTCTTGTATAGGCGTTCTAAGTCACCAGCCTGGCGACGAAAGGGCGGTCACGTGTAGCTGCCGAAGATGAGCACCACCGGCTTCTTGGCTCGAAAGGCAGACAGCGTCACCATGCGTTTTCCCGAAGAGTCCGCCAGGCGAAAGTCTGGCGCTGTATCGCCCACTTCGATCTTGTCGTTGTACCGTTCTCCCTTTGCCGGTCCGGTAATGATCTCGCCAGCTTTCGAACCGGGCCTGCCACTCATCTTCAGCAACTCGACTCGATCGAGCATGCCGTCTCCATCTTTGTCCAACAAGGCAAGGTATTCTCTTAGTGCTTTCGGCAGCTCTGAATCAGCCAGCACTTTGTCCTTGTTTTTGTCAAACTGGCCCAGCAGTTTATCAACGTCTCGTTCCCTTGCCTTCTTTCGCGACTCGCGGCGTTCTTCGGCAGTCGGAGGGTCTGATGGTTTCGACTGAGCTACGACAGTATCGGAGCTTATCACCATCATTAGGCCGCACAGCAGAAACCGAGTTTTAATTCGCAGAGTTCCTTTTTGTCAATTGACTGCCCCTTTGCCAGTAAACCGAGGTCAGTTGTCAAATCGGACGCCTTTCGGAATTGCCTCAAAACGGGCTCGACGTCAAACGTGCTTAATGTTCGCAAAAAATGGTACGCTGCGAGGATGATGGCTCAGTGATCGTGCTTTTGAAACAGCATGTGCTTTTCGTCACCACCGGCGTAGATATACGCGATCAGGTCGAGAATCTCTTCGCGCGCGAGTCGATCCAACAAGCCCTGCGGCATGATCGATATCTTTGACTTGACTCGAACATCGATGTCCGATTTGGGAATCACGTTCGGTTCGCCCTTAGCCACTGGATCGATGACGATCTTCACCGCGTCGCCGGTCTCGTCAACGACCATTCCCGTAATGATCTTTCCCGAAACCAATTCGAAGACCTGGGATTGGTATTTCTCGTCGATCTCTTTTGACGGCTCCAGCAGCGAACGCAGAATGTGTTCGTACGTTCGCTTCTTTTCGTCGAGTTTCGCCAGATCGGGTCCAAATACCTGCCCTTCGTCGTTGAGTTTATGGCAGGCAACGCAATTGGAGACCTTGAACAATTGTTTACTCACTGCGAACGATCGTCCCCCGCTGAGCGATTTTACTTCGTCGATCAGGTCGTCGTACTTCCACTGACGGCCGCGGGTGTTGAAGGCAAGCAATTCGTCCTTTAGAGGTAGCGGATGGGCGGCCATGTACTTCGTCGGTGAAGCTTGATATTCCGCCAAGTTCTCCACAACGATCAAAGCGCCGTACATTCGACGCCAATGTCCAGGGTAAGGACATAGGTATGGGTAAATGCCGGGTGTCGACGGAACATCGAACGCGATTGCCTGGTCCTCGCCAGATTGCAACAACAGGCTGCCTAATAGGATCTTGTCGGACTCCGGTATGTACTGTCGATCCATCGCATCGGGATCGTTTCCAGTTGATTCCGCGAGCAGCCCGATTTCCTCCAACGCACCTGGAACGGTTATCGCAAAGTTGTGCGGCATGTTATCGGAGTTCGAGAAACGGAATTCGACCGGCTTGCCAGCTTGAACCACAATTCGCTCTTTATCAAAAATCATGCGATGGGGAACCGTGCCAATGGCAATGACGCGAATGTCGAGATTGGCAAGTCGATCTTCAAGCCATTTGGATCGATTGGACGACAGTGATGGGGCCAATGAACGGGCCAATGCCATTGCATCGACTCCTGCCAGACCTGTTCGGTATTCGGAAGGTATCTCGCTGAGGTACCCGACCAAATTGTCCACGAGAGGACGAATCTCCTCCTTGGGCCAATGCTCAATCGGAACCGTCCGCAGGGCTTTGATGGCGGATGCACGATGCGTGCCCGCCTTGACGAGTGCGATCAAGTCACGACACTTTTGCGTTTCATGACCGGGAATGGACGCGAGACACTGGATGGCAACATCGTGCAGCGATTCACCGCCAGCGAGTAACAATCGGTCTGCGGGGATCAACTGTTTTCGAATGCCTGGTCCCGACCATGTGACAGACAGCCCGTCCCCACCGCCATTGTCAAAGTACGTCACAATCAACGGGTGAACTCCGGCCGGCAAGTCCAGCTGACCGCTCTTTTCGATCATGCCGTGTAAGCCGTCGTTGTTCACTACCAATTTGTCCCCAATATAAAGTCGCGAGCCATCGTCGGACTTTGTGAAGAATTGATAGCGGCCAGAGCGAGTGACCAGAATGGAGCCGGTAAATCGAAGTGCAAATCTATCACCTTGTTTTTTCTGCGGCACATTCATGACGATCTGAGGAACGACGCCACTCGCCTTTGGTTTCATCTTGGCAAGTGTTTCGATGGCGACGTCCGCAGCGCTTGGATAAAAATAATCAACTTTGATTCCGGGTTGATGGAATAGAGATCCACCCAACTCGGCTTTCAGGTTGACCGGCAATTCAGCAGTGAACGGTTGGATTTTGGAATAGAGGCTGCCAAGCAGCTTCTTATCGGGAATTGTCGGCACGGCTTCCAAAAAGTCCCGCAGCCGGTCCTTGTCTTGTGTAGCGGCCAGTAGTGCATTACCAACCGACTGGTCGGCCATGATCCAGGCGGCGTACCCGATCTGTTTGGTCTCCGATGTACTGGCCGCAACAGCTAGGTGTTCGATGCGGTTCTTGGCCGAGGTGAGATCACCTTCAGACTGCTCAAAAAGCAATTCACCTAAGCTCGCGACCTCCGTGGACTCGCTGCTGTCACGCTCTTCGATCAGATCAAGGATCAGCGCAAGTGCGGTCGCCTTTCGCATCTTCGCCAAACCATCAATCGAATCACGCATGTTCTTGATCGGAACATTCGGACGACTCAAGAGGGCCAAGTAAACCGCTTCGGTCGGGTCCAACTTGAGAAGATCGGTGACGCTGGCGTTTCGCAGTACGTACGACTGAGCGGCAAATGAGAGTTTACGACCCGAATTGATGCTGTCTTGAACGATTGCGTCCACATTCAGTTGGCGTCGAGCGTAATTTATCACGGTGACCAATTCCGGATCCATCTGACGTGTAGCGGCCTCAAAGATCACTTCGGCCGCATCGAGTCCTGGGAACGACGTGGCCGCTTTCACGGCTTCGGCTCGGACGAGTGCGGACTCATCCCGTGCGGCGGCAACCAAGATCGGTTCCCAATTCGAGATTCGGGGACCCCAATGTCCAAGCGTCCGGATAGCCGCGGCTCGGACACGCGGTTCTTCGGCAGCAAAAACAGTTTTCAGTAACGGCAAGTTCAGTACTCGATGCTCCTCAAAAACCCAGAGGCATTCGAGCAGTGCCTGAGCGTCGTCCGGGTCCCTCGGATCTCGCTTCGCCGCCCATCGCGAGACGGCGACCATCGACTCTTGGGTCGGACGGCCGCTCATTTCTAATCGAGCTCGATATCGCACACTATTGGTTTTCGAATAGAAAGAGTCGAGGACTGTTTCGACGGGTTTCCCTTTTAGCTTGACGGGCTTTGTGAGCGGTCGCCCCTTTGCGGTGACACGATAGATTCGACCGTGCGCGTGATCGCGATTGGGATCTCGCATGTTGTGTTGCATATGTCCGATCAAGACGTTGCACCAATCGGAAACATAGATCGCGCCGTCGCCACCGACTTCAATATCTGTGGGACGAAAATTCGGGTCCGATGAAAATAAGATCGGGTCAATCGCTTTGGCGGTAATCTCCGCTCCGTTGTAGTGCACTTCGTGTTGCAAAACACCGAGGAAACCGATCGTGTTGCAGATGAGAAAGTTGCCGTTGGTGTTTTCTGGAAAGTGCTCACTGGAGAGAATCCCGGTCGCCGCCACTGGCCGCCATTGCTTCTGAAACCACTGCTTGTTTCCCACGCCTTTTCCAATGTTGGCATACGACCCCGTGCCGCTCGTTCCGTCATTGACGAACTGATAGCCCCACTGGTCGATCACGTCACCGTGCGGGTTTGGCCCGATCGGAAAGTGGAAGTTTATCTCGAAGGTGCGCGGGTCGAATCGATAGACTCCTGAGGATTTGGAGCGAAACGTCTTGGTCGGGGTTTCCATGTTCGTGACGTGGAACACACCGCGGGACCAATAGAGACAGCCGTCGGTGCCGATCACCAATCCATTGGCCGTGTGGTGCGTATCTGCGCTCGAGAGGCCCTGCAACATGCGGATTTTGACGTCGGCCTTGTCGTCCCCGTCAGAGTCTTTGAGGAACCAGATTTCCGGTGGGGCGGAAACCAACATGCCACCTCCCCAGAATTCAAACCCTGTGATGCTGTTTAGTTCGTCGGCAAAGACAATGCACTTGTCGGCAATACCATCACCATCTTCGTCAGGTAAGCAGACGATGCGATCGGTTCGCGGTAGCGCTGGATTCCAGTGCGGATAGGAAGGCCAGACCGAGGCAAACAGCCGGCCATCGGTATCGACCGCCATCTGAACCGGGTTGATCATTTCAGGGAACATCTCTTCTGAAGCAAATAGATTTACTTCCATGCCCTCGTGAATGGTCATTTTTTCGATCGCTTCGACACCACCGAAGTACGGGTGTTTCTCATCTTCGAGAATTCCCGGCTTGTTGGTCTTGACCCCGATTTCGATCGGCAAATTGTCGTCGGTAACTTTATAGTCCTTGTCTTTGGCGACAGCCCAAATCAGCTTGTCGCGGTTTGCCGTCTTGATGTCGAAAATCTCCATTTCTCGCCGCATGACATCGGCATTTGACTGACCATGCCAGTTCAACGTCGAACGACCTCCATAGACGTTGTACCCGTCAACCACGCGATACCGGCTAAACCAATGTAGGTTTTTGTCCAGCACAGCTTCCCGCAGTTCACGCGTTGAGATGTTCGCCGGTATGCCTTCGTGTAGAAACAGTGACCTGACCACGAAGCTGACGATCGCTTCGTTGCCGCGACTCAATAAGTGGATCCCGTTCATCGTGAGCGGTGCGTCTGCAGTTTTGTACAGTCTTTGTGTCTCGTGAAATAAATCAACAAAGGTAACTTCTTTCGCCTCGCACACTTTCCGCATGGCGTTTGTGTAGAGTTCCAGCTTGACGTTGTTTTCGACTCCGTCGGGCAGGTAGGGCAGGTCGAGGTCTTCGTGTGCGATCGGTGAAAAGATGACGAGACGCGGCGCCGATTTTCCGTTGTACTGTTGCTTCGACATCGCGTCGATCATCTCGGTAAGGTCTTTGGAAAATCCGACGAGCCCCGATTCACCTCGCAACGCTTCGTTGTAACCGAAGAAACAGAAGACAACGTCCGCCTTCGCCTTGGTCAGCCACTCATCCGGCGATCCAAAATTAGCCGAACGTGGACGACTCTTGATCTCGTCGCCGGAGAAACCCAGATTACGGAATGTCAAATCGTGATTCGGATGCTGGGCGTGGATGTAGGTCTCCAACCAGCCATGGTGTTGCATTCGATCGGCGAGCGTATTGCCAATGATGGCGATGTGATCACCGGGTTGGAGTTTCAAGGCAGGTTCAATTGCCACCGCGGTACGCATACCGATGGCGCCAAATCCAAAAAACGAGACGGCAACTAGAACGCGAAGAACGCTGGATCGCGCCACTGTCGGATTGAATCGTCGAGTCATGAAATCTTCTTTCGCCACTTGTGATTTTGCAGTGGATGAACCGATTGAATTTCGCCTCGGCCAACAATCTATGGCCTACACGACACAACCGGCGCGTTGGAGATTGGTTTTTGCGCCCCGCCGAAAACAGACCACTGTCATTGCGACGGCCCTTGAGTCGCCTACGATTCTAAGCATTCGACGCGACCATCGCCAGTTAAAGCGGTCCCGCGGTCAAAACGATTCGGCCCGAATTCGTTGACGGGAATCACGGGCGGCTGAAGTCAGCTTGTCGAGATACTCTCATCGAGATTGAAGATCAAGCTGCACGGGGCCGCATAGGCAGCCACTTCGGCCGTGTCTAAATCCGCCGCCGCCTTACGTTGACCGCCACCAGCTAAATATTTTTTCGCCGAGTCGGTATCCGCCTGAAACTCCCGCAATCGATCATTGTACTCGTCCAGAATAATGGCCAGTTCTGCTGGCAACGAACGCTATGGCCTTACACGGAAGGATTATCGTCGGATGACGTCACGCGGTCGCTTCTACTCGGATGCTGTCGTCGCAAATAGCGCCAATTTGGCCGTTGTGGGCAGCGGAGTGTCACGGAAACTGTTTGCCGGTGAAGATCCGATCGGCGGCACAATTGAGATTCGTGGTGTTTTTTCAATTTTCCCAAGCTCGAGTTTCTGCTATTGAGCGACACGTTGATTAAGGATGCTCAATTGACTCACCTGCACGGACTGCGACACCTAAAAACGCTTTGGCTTCGCAATGCCAAAGTGACCGATACGGCGGAAGAAGCGCTCAAGAAGGCCCTGCCTAATTGCCGGATCCATCGCTAGCAACTTCACTTAGCGATGAAGTTCTTTGAACGACCGAGGGTGGAACGTGGTTGGCTGCGGCGTATCGGTTGTAATGACGTCCCAGGTGCGACCGGACTCACGAAACTTTTTCCACGGTTTTGCTTGATAGGTAATATTCAGGTGAGGCGTTTCGATGGGCTGGCCCTGTTGTTCAAAGGAGTGCATTACGGCTTCGACCGCACCGGTCGTCAATAGCGTCCGTTCCGCCGGATATGGTTCAATGCCGTGAATAAAGTGCTGTTGAATCGCATTGGAAAGAGCCTTGAACAAGCCTCGATTTCCCCACGGACTGTTGAAATAGGCGGTTGCCCGAGGTTTCGTTTCGCCGCGTAGACGACAGGCAAAATTCCAGCGGTCGGCACTGGATCCAACTTTCAAAACGGTGGCTCGAGTACCATCCAGGTATTCGATAGCTATTGCATGCGGTCCGTCCGGCCGTGGCGGAGGAACTTGGCGAGGTTTGGACTGAAAAACTCCTGTGCTTGGTCGTGGTTGACGGCGCGCCGCCATCGTTCGTTCGGCTGCCATCGCCGCGTCGACGAGTTGCTGTGACCAACGGCCGGCTGCTTTCGCTCGCTGTAATGACTCGCCATACAACAATTCGATCTTGGCGATGCCCGTTTCTCCCCCACGACGGGACTCGACGACCGACTGCAGTACCTCGAGTGCATGAAAATCGTACGATTCGAGCCCACCTCCGTGGATCGAGACGGCCTCGACGATGTCCGCACCGCTTGGCAAGTTGAACATCGGCTTGCGTTGTGCCAACGGTACCGAGCTGCCGGCGCAGAGTGGCATCTGGTGAGCCCGTGCGGTGTCGAACATTTCTTTGGCCCAGTCCCAGCGGTACGAAAGGTGTTTGTCGTTGAATAAAGGCAAGAAGCGATTTGCCGATCGCATCACCGCCACCGCTTCATCGAAGAATCGCTTGCGCGGGTAGAGATGTTGGCCGCGATCATTGTACGGATAGTCGCCGTGCTCCCCGATCAGTAGGACGGCATCGACATCCAGTTTCTTTCCACCGACGCACATCGCTTCGGCAATGGAAGGATACAGTGGAATCTCAAACCGTCGAGATACTTCGCGAGCCATATCGTCCTGCGGAAACTGGTCCGCATAAAACGATACGACATCGACTCCGGGATCGGTCAACACGCCGTTGAAGTAGTAGGGTCCCAGGAAATTCTCGAGAATATTGTAGGCGTGGCTTCTGAATCGCAATACCGTGAAGATGACGGCGACTTTCGGGCGTTTTTTGACGTCGGCTGCGAAAATATTGGGCGTGACGCCAGCACCAGAAAAAGAAGTACTAGCGCACGCGGCGATTCCGGTGTGCCAAAGAAAGTGCCTGCGGTTGGTCGGTCGCATGATCGTTTTTTCTTTTAGATTCTGCCGGAGCAACATGTGTGGCAATACAAATACGGTCAGTTAACAAGCAACTTTGTATTTGGCAATTCTCTCCGGGTCGCCCTCGATACCAAGACCTGGTTTGTTTGATACGGCAATCTTTCCGTTGCGGATCTGTATTCGTTCGGTGAGGATATCGTCCTCTAGTCCGAAATACGTGGTGTCGTTGGCCAGTGAATAGGCTTGGCATGCTGCGGCTACGTGGACCATCGCTGCCGTTTTCGGACCGAAGTCGTGTCCACAGTGCATGATGCAGGTTATTCCGGCCGCCTCACATATCCGACCAATGGTAACACAGGGTAAGATCCCGCCCGCGATGTGCGTGTCGGGTAAAAGGAATTCGGCCGCGTCGGCCTGGAGGATCCTAAGCACACTGCCTGGATCCGTGACACTCTCGTTCAATGCGATTGGCACCGTGGTTTGCGAACGCAGCCAAGTGGCGTCCGAGAGAGGTTCGGCAGGAATTGGCTGTTCGAGATACTCGAGGTTGTACGGTTCCAAACGTTTCGCCAATTCGGCCGCTTCCCGAGGTGAGTAGGCTCGATTTGGGTCGATCCGCAGTTTGAGTTTGTCCCCGACAGCGTCGCGCACACCTCGAACCATCTCGATATCCTCGTCCATGTCAGTGCCAGCTTTCGTTTTCAGTGATCCGAAGCCCTGCTCGACATAATAAGCTGCGATCTCGCCGGCCCGTGCGTACGATTGAATCCCCATACACGCTGCGACCTCGACGTGCTCGCGAACGACGCCTCCTAACAACACAGCCACGGGAAGGCCAAGTGACTTGCCGCACAAGTCCCATAGTGCCAACTCGATTCCGGATTTCAACCGTGTCTCGAGCGGGCAGTCACGGTGGAAGGCGGTGATATTCTGAGGGTCTTTTCCGATCAACCAATCTCGGGCCAGCTGTTGCATCTGTTGGCCGCTGATGCCCTCCAAGAAATTCACATTGTGTTCGCCCCAGCCCGACAATCCATCGTCGGTTTCGACCTGCACAATGGCGCTGCGAGTTGTCGAACTGGTCCGAACGTGCGAACGATACGGCGAGATCGGCTCAATCTGTGGTACATCGATCACGGTGACGTGGACGTTGGACACCTGCATGGCTCACTCTCCTTACATCGAGGGGCAGTCTGCGGTCGTAGCCGTTGTGCAGTGGATTCCCAAACATCAGGATGACAATCATCCCATATTTTGGATAACAATTCACCTCGGCGGTTCGACATTTCTCACGCTGGCGGCCATTCTAAACGCGGAATTCGGTCGCGTATGGTTTACGTCTATCGCCGCGGATGCGAAAACTGGCTAAATCTTCTCAGAACTCGTATTGGAGATGGCCGCGAAACCGATGAATACTCAACCAATTTCACCTGAGACGCTTTCCGCTTCCGTTATCGCCGTTCCACCATTGGCGCGTGATGCTGATTTAACGTTCAACCGATCGGAGAACGAAAAACAGATCCGGCATCTCGAAGCTGGTGGCGTGACGACACTTCTTTATGGCGGAAACGCTGTCCTGTATCACATCGCACTCAGTGAATACGCAGATCTCGTTGGTATGCTTGCCGAATCTGTCGGCGCACAAACATTGGTCATTCCCTCGGTTGGTCCATCGTACGGAATGATGATGGATCAAGCGTCAATTCTTCGCGACATGCCGTTTCCTACGGCGATGATCTTGCCAACTCGCGATGTCGCGACGACCAGTGGAGTGGCAACGGCGGTACGTCGTTTTGTCGAAAGAGTGAATCGGCCCGCCGTGCTCTACATCAAACACGATCGTTTCATCGAAATTGATCAGGTCAAACAAATGATGGACGATGGACTGTTGTCGTGGATCAAATACGCGATTGTTCGCAAGAATACGTCGGACGACAATTACTTGCGCGAATTGGTCGACACGGTTGGTGCCTCGCGGGTTGTCAGCGGTATTGGGGAGCAGCCTGCTATTTCGCACATGCGGGATTTTGGCTTGGCCGGCTTTACTTCGGGTTGCGTTTGCGTGGCTCCCCGGTTGTCAATGCAAATGCTCCAGGCGATCAAGGGCGGTGATCTGGCGAAAGCCGATGAAATCCGCCAGATATTCTCGCCGTTGGAAGACCTGCGAAACTCGATTAATCCTATCCGTGTGTTGCACAGTGCAGTGACACTGACCGGAATCGCGACGATGGGTCCACTCGTGCCTTTGCTCTGCGAAATCGGGGAAGAAGATGCAATCTCGATCGGCACTGCAGCCGGAGAATTGCTAGCTCGAAATGAGCCACCTACGGCCGTCGAGTAAATCTCGCAATGGGCGGGCGCAATGTGTCGGGAGTCGTCGACGACGATTTCGTGCAGTGGCCCAGCGAAAACACTAGACTAGATTTCTCGACCGGACGGTCAACTCGCTCGCACACAATGTCACGCTCGTCACTATTCGAGGACAAGATAAATGAGACCGTTTTCACTAACCGTTTTGCTTGGTGTGACAATGTTGTTTCACTGCGTGGGATATTCTCTCGCCGCAGTTCCGGCGGGTGCCCTTGAGGAACTCGGCGCGCAGCCTGGTATCGTTTGCGTGCTCGATATTCCCGACGGTGATGTTAAGCATTTCATTGCGATCGCCGAATCGAGTGCCGCCACGTTCTATTTTCAGTCGTCCGATACCAAGCAAGCCAGTTCCGTGCGACGCGCGGCGGAGCTCGCCGGGCTGCTGGGTACGAAGATATTTGTCGGATCGGGTTCACTCCGTTCGATTCATCTTGCCGACAACATGGCCGATGGGGTCCTTGTAGCTGCCTCGGCAGCCGGGCAAGTGTCGGAGAACGAATTGCTGCGAACGTTACGACCCAGAGCCACCGCCTACATTGGTGAACTCGTCATTGTCAAGCCGGTTCCCGATGGAATCGACGAATGGAGTCACCCCTATCACGGCGCGGACAACAACCCTCAATCTAATGACCAACTTGTCCGAGGCGACTTTCGCACTCAGTTTATCGCCGCGCCGAAATTCAGCCCCATGCCGCAGCAGACGGTCGCGGCCGGTGGACGGATCTACAAGGCAATGGGCCACATTGCTCATAAGGCCAACCAAAACGAAATGCTCAATACTCTGTTGTGCATCAACGCATATAACGGCACCATACTCTGGCAACGTCCCAATCCACCCGGCTTTATGATCCATCGAAACACGATGGTCGCCACTGACGATGCTCTGTATATGGGCGACCATGAGTCTTGCAAAGTCATCGACGCGAAGACGGGAGAAGTGCGCGCTCAGATCACGATTCCGGATGAGTTAACGGACGGTCCGGTCTGGAAATGGATGGCAATCGATAATGGGATTCTCTACGGCATGGTCGGCAACTTAGAAATCCAAGTCGATACGCAACGATCCAATCGCCGCGGCCTTGGCCACTGGCCGTGGGGAATGTGGAAGGGACACGACTATAAGGATCCAACCAAGTCATTTGGATTCGGACGCACGTTGGTCGCTATCGATCTAAAAACGAATAAGACACTGTGGCACTATCGCGATAAACAGTTTCTCGATTCGAGGGCCGTTTGTATGAAGGATGGGCGAATCTATTGCTACAGTCCCCAGCAATTCATCTGCTGTATTGATGCGTCCGACGGTAAGGAGATTTGGAGAAACTCCGACGACGATCTGCTGGACGCAATCGCGCCCAATGAGCGCGCGCAGCACTACATAACAGGGTACGCAACCACTTGTTACATGAAATGCAATAACGATTACCTGTTCTTTGCGGGCCCGCAACGAAAACAGATGGTCGTTGCTTCCGCGATCGACGGTAAGTTGGCCTGGACACATCCCGTCGGCAACCTCCAATTGGTGCTTCGCAAGGATGCGATTTTCGCTGCCGGACAGCAGGGTACGACCGGCGTTCGGCTCGAGTATACCAGTGGGAAAGTTCTGAATGAGTTTCCCGCCCGTCGCGCGTGCACACGCGCCACCGGCTGTATCGATAGTATTTTTTACCGTGCCAGTGGTGGTACAGTGAGGGTAATGACCGAAACGAACACGGCGCAACACATTTCACCTATGAGGCCTCCCTGCCAGGATGGAGTGATCGTATCGAACGGAATGTTGTACTGGGGTCCATGGATGTGCGGTTGCCAACTTTCGCTGTACGGGAACATTGGTCTGGCACCAGTGGGCGCTATGGTGGATCGTGACGCAACGGATCCGCAGCGAATTGTTTATGGACGGCTTGACGAGGTTTTGCCCTTGGGACAAAAACCTGGCGATTGGGCTTCGTATCGAGCGAACAATAGTCGATCGGACGCAATCGATCGGGAACTGCCCACTGCGGTGCAACTGCAGTGGACAGTCGATGTCTGCCCGACAGACTTGCCAACGGCTCCCGTCGCTGCGGGCGGGATGGTCTTTATCGCCGACCGCACGGGAGTGGTTCGCGGTTACGATTCGGGCGGTGCCCTGATCTGGAAGGAGTACACGGGCGGTGCGGTGTTTTATCCGCCAGCGGTCGCAGACGATCGATTGTTTGTCGGCTCGGCTGATGGCCGAGTCTATGCTTTCGAGGCCCGTACTGGTCGGCCACTGTGGTCGTACCGCGTCGCCACCGAAGACCGCCTGATTCCAATTTTTGGCAAGCTGATGTCATCATGGCCAGTTGCCGGTGGAGTGGTTGTCGAGGGAGGAAGAGTCTACGCGGCTGCAGGACTCACCCATTACGACGGAACACGTGTCGTTGCGTTGGACGCCGTGACCGGCGAAGCACTGCTCGAGAACAATACGTCCGGCGAACTCGCCCAACAAGTTAACGACGGCGTCAGTATGCAAGGCAATCTGAAGATTGTCGATGGCGAGCTGCGGTTCTTGGGAGGCGGCGTTTACGAAACTGCTCGATTTGACCTCAAGACACTGAAGTGTCTAAACACACCGAAGGTGCAAGTTACTTCTCAGTATCGCACGGCGTTCTATCCGTACTATCCTGCGTACGGAAAGTTTGTGTCGCTGGAATTCACTCGCAGTGACGGCAAGGTACTTTCCCACGACGCGAGTTACGAAGGCAGCTTGTTCGGCAATCTCTCATTGCATTCGGCGTTGCCGCCGGGTGTTTTGATCAAGGACGAAGCACGCGAGTTTCTGCGTCGTCGAGGACGTAACTTCCCCAAGATTGAGAAATTATGGGAAGACGAACGGGACCGCCGATTCACGAGCTTCATCGCTTCAGAGAAGATCCTCATGTCGACTGGCCACCCAGATGGTAAACCGGATGCTTCGTTCCTGGCGGCGATCAACATCGACGATGGCACCGATGTGTGGGTCCACGAGTTGCCCGCCGACGCGGTGAAGGGCGGCATGGCGATCGACGCAAGCGGCCGTGTGTTTGTCGCCATGGAAAATGGCGAGCTGTGGTGTTTTTCCGACCAGCGTAACTAGATACGGCCGAACGTGTGAAATGTGTGTGCCACTGGGTGAGCCGAACGCGCTAGCGTCGGATCTTGTCCTTGGTCTGTTGACTTAGTGCTGAAAACTCGCAATCCCTACCGGCACAGGGCCGGTGGGGCAAATTCCACAAAGTCGACTAAACAAACCCGAGGTTAACGCGTTCGGCTCAGTCACTCGGCTAAAACACACACCACCGTGTTGCCGCGTCCCTGATTGTTCTCAAAGAGCTCGAAGGCCTCGATGAAACGAGCGAGTGGGAACAGGCGATCGACGCGTGGCTCAACAGTACCCGTCGACATGAACTGAATGATCTCGGCGACGTTCTCCTCGTGGCGAGCTGGATGAGCCGCCGCCCAAGGACTCCATAGACTGCCCACGGCGGCAGCCTGCTTGATGAGCAGCATTCCTGGTCGAATTGGTTTTTGACCCGCAGTGAATCCGATTAGGCAGATTTTTCCCAGCGGTCTCACTGAGGAGACAAGTGCTGCTTCAAAGAGATCTCCCTGAACCATATCCAGCACGACGTCGACACCTGCGGGATGCCCCAGTTCATTGCTAGCCTTCTTGACGTCGTTCTTGAAAGATCGATAGCTTTCGCGATCGCTACCGTAACAGAACACTCGGTCGGCGCCGGCAGCGGCGGGGTACTCTCGTTTCTCAGGAATGCTAACACCCGCGATGACTTGGGCGCCCATGGCCTTCGCGAGTTGGATTGCGGCCATGCCGACGCCTCCGGATGCACCGTCGATCAGCACTAAGTCGCCCGGTGTGACTTCACCGATTATTTTCAGCGAGTGATATGCTGCGAAGAAATTGCGGCCGATGTTGGCACAATGCGATAGCGGAATGTTATCCGGGACTTTCCAGACTGACGGGGCTTCGGCCCTGACGACTTCCGCCAACGCACCTGTACTCACCTGTGCAATAACGCGGTCACCTACCTGCAGACCCTCAACGTTTTCCCCAACTTCACGTACCGTTCCTGTCAGATCCATCCCAGGAACGAACGGCAGAGGAGGTTTCTCTTGGTAGAGGCCTTGCGCTTGCAATGCGTCCGGGTATTGCACACCGACGTAATTGACGGTGACGAGCACGCTTTCAGGGCCACACTCTGGCGTCGGTATTTCGTCGAGTGACAATACATTTCGCAATGGCTCCGGCTCGGTCAGCGGTTTGCCGTTCTCGTCAAGTCCCGCGTATCGATGGCAGCGCACCGCCTGGATATAGTTGTTCATTGCATCTCCGTGACGTAGGTCACTTTCGCCGAAAGTGGACCAGCAATTCCGATGGACGGCCAGAGTAGCAAAGCTCTGTTGTCGTTTTTAATATGCGTGATTGTACGACCGTTCGGGCGTCCCGTCGAACGGGCCCGTGACAACGGTAACGCGAATTTATCACCTTGATAGGCGGTGAACGATGACACGTTATCATCGATGGGCTATCATGATCGACACGTGACCGGATCTAGCAAGAAACGGGTAGAGTCGACCTTGGCATCTCAATGAACGAATCAGATTCACAACAGGACTCGACAGACACCCAACCGCGCAGCCACCGATCGAAGATTTCTAAGCCATTGATATCGCGGATTACCGAAAGCGTGTACTGCGTACAGCGGCGTGATTATATGAGTTGTTCGTACATTGTCGTACGCGAGAATGGCATCGTTCTTGTCGACTCGGGCATTGATTCAAACGCTCAAGACATGCGGGACGGCCTCGCTGAAATCAACCGATCGCCTGAAGAAGTGAAGGCAATACTTCTCACTCATTGGCACAATGACCACGCGTCCGGTGCCGCCAGCATACGCGAAACCTCGGGCGCTGAAATCTATTACCACGAAGATGGCCACGCGAAATATACCAGGGAAGCGCGGGCTCGAGGAATTCGAGGCTGGCTTGCTGGACGCCTGCCCGACGCTGGATTCTGGGCACCTGTTCGAGGGTTGTTGGAACTGGCGCCTCCTCGAGCAGTTTCCGCAACAACTTTCGTCAGTGAAGGTGACTTGATCCTGGATGAATTCCGCGTCCTTGAAACCCCGGGTCACGAAGATGGTCACGTGAGCTACATTTTCGAGGCGGAAAATGTGCTGTTTGCCGGTGACGCACTCGCGGTCGTCCACGACCATATCGGATTCATGTCTCGCTTTCTGACACACGACTTCAAGGCGGCACGTGAGTCGATGCTCCGTTGTCTGACCCTCGAAGTTGCCGCCATCTGTCCGGGTCACCGATACCCGCTGCTCGACCCCAAAGCGGAGATCCTCGAGCAGATGCGGGACCGACTGGAGAATCTCCGTTGGTGGCCAATCATCGGTTGTTAGCGGACGCCAACCAATGTGTGGCACTGGCTCCGCCGACCTGAGGCTAGCGCCTTCGGTTAAAATCCGTGTTGCCTTGAAACCAACCCACCGACGTTTACTCCAAGCGGGGTTCTGACATGCGAAACGTCAAGACGAATCCGAGTGCGATGATTGCACTGGCACCGACGAAAACCGGCGCGAAGTCGAACAAGTCGACACAATAGCCAACCAATGGCGACGTGCAAAATGGAATTGCCAGACAAACACTCAACGTGCTCACGTACCGCGGGTGATGGACGGGTTCGGTTAGTTCCAATGTAAAATTGACCAGGGTGCGCATCGTGACCGGCGCAATACCGATCAAACAAAATGTCACCCAGTACCAGCGTTGAATTCCGCTGCTCGTTCCGCTCATCAATCCTAGCGCTAGCAGTGGTGCCACCGCACCGACGATCAACTGGCCGCGAAGTACCAGTCGGTTTCCATGACGATCCGCGAAGAATCCAGTGATCATACTGTAGACTCCGACGGCGATATTTTGGGCGATCACCCACATCATGATGTCAAAGGCACTCGACTGAATGCTGGCGCCACGGCGGCCCAGTGCCTGGTAGTGAGGAAAAAGCAGAATTACGGGACTGAAACACATCGCTACAACCGCGACGCGACGAAAATCTTTGTCGTGTCGAAATATCTGCCAAGCGTCTCGAAACGGCTGGACGAAGGTCCATGGTGTTTTCGACGCCTTGTCGGGTGGTTCCGCGAGTAGCAAGACGCAGAGTCCGCCAACTACAAAGCCTACTCCGGCGAATCCAAATATCAGCCCGAATCCACCGTCGCCACGTTCTAGCCAGTCCTGCAACAACAGCCACAAACACGTCACCGACAGAATCGAACCAACCATGCCGCAGAGGCTTAGCAGACGCCCCCGCCGGTTAGCGCGAATCAGTTTTCCCTGGACGGTGCCGTAGGCTAATTGATGAATTCCACTCACGCAGAAGAAGAAGAAATAGAGGCTCAGGAAGATCATTGGCAGCCACCAGTGCCGTTTCTCGTCGAGCGACAGCCAAATGACGGATAATGTTAAGAAAGGGACCGACATCATCTGTGCCGCGAAGAACAACGTCCATTTCTTGCGGCGAGTGTTCTTTAGCCGTTCTGCCAATAGCAGGGGTGGTAAACTCTGCCCGACCCGATTCAGTACAGGAAGAAATCCACGCAGCCAGCCAGCTCCGGCGATGTGGTCCATGAACGCCGGCATGATCACCGATTCTGTTTTAAAGACCCAGGCGACCCGAATAAAGATATGGTGAGCGGCCAGCACGAACATATTTCTCGGCTCGAGAGACGATATTTGTTCGGCGGTTGAACTATCCTCGGGTGTCAATGGCTGGGACAATTCGGTGCTCGAGAGGTGTTTCGGTTAGAGGTCGAAGTAATAGACGTTGAACGTCAAAAGCTGAATGCGTATCCGTTGCCGGGCGAATTTTTTCTAGGCGGCAAAGCTCGACGTTTATCGTTGCCGTTATCGCTCGACGACAAAACGCCGAGCATCTTGTGGGCGAGCTAGTCGAGTTCCCGAATCGCGATATTGCGGAATTGAACAAGGGCTGGTGGACTTCGCCAGTTCCCTTCCGCATCTTTGCCGCCGTGGTGTTGTAAAGCGATGCGGCCCCGGCTTGGAATACCTGGCAACTGAGCATCTTTTAGAACCTGTTGACCGTTCAGTTTGACCGACAGGCGATCATCTTGCATGGTTAACTCAAATTGGTTCCACTCTCCAATGTTGTTGTCCGCGTTCATCTTTGGAGTAACTCCGGCCCGCACTTTCGCAGACATTTTGCGATCCATCCGGTAACCGTACACTTCGCCCGAGCCTATTGGCCAACACCAAATGTTCACTTGCGATTTACCTTGTCCGCGCAAGAAGATCCCTGAATCGGAGTCGGGAACGGAAGTTACAATCGGTTTTCCATCGGCACCCAATTTGTGTGTACCGTCAGGCTTGATGATCGGCACTCGAGGATTGATGTACGGCGTCTCTTTGATCCGCCAGTCAACCAAAAGTACAAAGTTTCCGTATTCCTTCTCGCTCCACAGATTCTTGTCCATCGGCGATTCACTCGACGCGTCATAGTCAATCACGCCATCAATAATCTTCCAGTGGCCGTTGTCTTTTTCGGGGACCTTCCACCCGGCAAAAGTCTTGCCATCGAAGAGGGATACAAATCCGGAGGGCGTTTCCGCTAACATTTTCGGCGGTGACACGAATGCGAAGGCAACGGCGACGAGCATCAACGAGCGATTCATATCACAGACTCCAGCTGAATTCCCGGGCGGAAAGGACGAATATGATATTAACGACCCGGACGTTGAAATGATAGCGTCTCTCTAGACAGTGTGTGCGACATCGTTGCTCTTTTGCTATGGTTGACACCTCTTGACTCCATGATCTGATCACAAGGTGCCCACGTCATGAGCGACTCCGTTGTTGACTCGCCAGATTCGTTTCCGGGTTGGATCATGCCGTGGCCGTCATTCGATGTCGACTGGTCGCGGTCTGGGCTGGTTGTGATCGATTATCAGAATTACAGTTCAAATCCTGATTGCGGTGTAGCGCAGATGATCGCCAGTCGGTATCCCGATGTGGCGCAATACTATCTGCCCCGCATCCGCGAGACGCTTGCCAATACACGTCGGTTACTCGACGCTTATCGTCGCATGAAACGCGAGGTCGTTTTCACACGGCATGGCTCGCTACTGTCTGATGGTCGAGACATGATCGATCGGCGACAATACCGTGACACGCAGTCTCGCGAGTTAACGGATCGCCCGACCTTATGGAGAAGAGGAAGCCGAGAACACGAAATCGTCGCTGAATTGCGTCCAACCGACGATGAACTGGTGATTGACAAGAATGCAAGTAGCCCGTTCAACGGAACCGGCATCGATCAATTGCTCCGGAACATGAACCTGGAAACGCTCGTGATTGCAGGAATGGCTACCGACATGTGTGTCGAAACAACAGCCAGAGATGCCGCGGACCGAGGTTACAACGTCATTGTTGTGGAAGATGCCGTGGCAACATTTTTTGCTGAACATCATCGAGCCGCGTTGTCCGCTTTGTCGCGCGTCTACACGAAAGTGTGGAGTACGGATCAGGTGTTGAGCGAGCAGAATTGAGTACAGGGACATTCGCACCATCCGCGAAATTCCTTGCGTTTGTACCGCTATCGCCAAATAATGATGCCATGAGCCAACACGCACGACAAAGGGCAGTCCTCGCGGTGATTTTCGCGGTTTCCGTGAACTGTCTCGGCGTCTCGGCCCAATCTCCCCATTGGGCATACCGTCCGATCCACTTTCCCGGGGTGCCGGATACTGACCATCGTGCAATCAACAATAATGCGATCGATCAATTCGTCGTTAGTCGATTGGAGCAGGATGGGCTCGCTATATCGTCGCCAACGGATCGTGAAACACTGATACGACGGGTCACGCTTGACTTAATCGGTCTGCCCCCCACTCCGGACGAAGTCCAAGATTTCGTCGACGACATCCGTCCCGACGCGTACCAGCGAGTGGTCGATCGTTTGCTGGCTTCGCCACACTACGGCGAGCACTGGGCGCGACCTTGGTTAGACCTGTGCCACTACGCCGACACCGATGGCTACTTGACGGATCAAACGAGGCCAGTGGCCTGGAGATACCGAGCTTGGCTGGTCGACGCACTAAACGCGGGAATGTCATTCGATCAATTTACGATCGAGCAGTTGGCCGGCGATTTGTTGCCAGACGCAACCACAAACCAAAAGCTCGCTACCGGCTTCCTGCGACAGACACTAAGCAATCGTGAAGGTGGAGCTGATCCGGAGGAATTTCGAGTGAAGCAAGTGATCGATCGCACTTCAATGGTCGGTGAAGTTTGGATGGGTTTGACGGTTGGTTGCGCTCGGTGTCACGACCACAAATACGACGAGATATCTCAGAAAGAGTTCTACCAACTCTATGCGTTCCTGGACGCGGCTGACGAAATCAACATTGACGCCCCGCTGGCCGACGAGCAGGAATCGTACGAATCTGCTTTACCCGAGTATCATCGCAAGCGTCGAGCACTGATCGTGCCATTGGCACAGGAAATCGATGCACTTCAACGGCGGTGGGAAGACAAATTGCGTAGCGCTCGCAATAATCCAGGCCGAGAGTGGTTCTGGGACCGTCAGTGGGAACTGGTCGGATTGGTGTGGGGCGGAGGATTGGGTGAGGGTCAACTCGAAGGCTGGCAGATATTGAGGTTAGACCCAGCAAAACGATCTCGACTGCAGAAGGACCGGCTTCTCGATTATTTCCTTCCTAAAGCCGATACGGTCGACGCCGAAAAAGCGAAGCAACTAAAACTGAGCGAATTGAACGCAGAATTGAAAAAGCTCCGTGGTGCATTGCCGAAAGTGACGCGTGCGGCAACGATGATGGAAACACAAACCCCTCAAACGACATTCGTGCACCTTGCCGGTGATTTTCGCGACCGGGGCGAAGACGTGATGGCCGCCACGCCCAGCATTCTGCCGCCGCTTGACGTTGAACGCCGAGACCGGTTGTCTCTCGCCCGATGGCTGGTCTCGCCCAATCATCCGTTAACGGCGCGAGTAGCTGTTAATCGTATGTGGCAGCAGTTCTTCGGCCAGGGAATTGTCGCCACTGCCGGTGACTTTGGTACCCGCGGCTCCCTGCCAACGCACCCCAAGTTGTTGGATTGGCTGGCCGCCGAGTTCATTCGCAGCGGTTGGGATGTGAAGGCGATGCAGCGGTTGATCGTGACGTCGTCGACCTATCGACAGTCAACACTTTCTGGTCCGCACAACGACTCGTCGTTGGTTCGTCAAGTACCGTTGCGATTGTCGGCCGAACAAATTCGCGATTCGGTCTTGCAAGTAAGCGGTTTATGGGACTCGCGACTAGGTGGACCGAGCGTCAAACCGTCTCAACCTGATAGTGTCTCAGAGCAGGGATATGGCAACAGTTGGGAGACGAGTAAGGGTGGTGACCAATATCGTCGCGGCCTTTACACTTGGGTGCAACGCACCTCGCCGTTCGCAATGCACATAACGTTCGACGCGCCGAATCCGAACCACATTTGCACGCATCGCGAACGCTCCAATACGTCGTTGCAGGCATTGACTTTGCTGAACGATCCGGTCTTCCACCAGGCAGCCAAAGCGTTGGCGCGGCGACTGGGGAAGCAAGTCAATACGGACGATCAACAGCGGATCAGGCAGGTTTTTCGTTGGTGTCTCTCGCGCGATCCGAGTCGCGACGAATTGGCGGTACTTAACCACCTATTGCAGCAATTGCGAGATGATTCACAGGTAACTGGCCCGGTCGCCGAGAACGATTTGGACGGCTCAAGCTTGGACGAGGATCCGGCTTGGGTTGTTCTGTGTAGTGTGCTCTTCAATCTGCACGAGTTTGTGACGAGGAACTAAGATGGCATTGCCAACGATGCTGCCGATCCAAAGCCGCCGCCGCTTCCTGCGACGCACGGCCTGCGGCCTCGGGGGCATCGCGTTGTCGCAGTTACTGGCAGACACTTCGTCTAAAGCGACCGCAAAGGGATTGTCCGTTCGGCCATCGCATTTTAAGCCACGGGCGAAAAACGTAATATTCATTTTCATGTCTGGTGCGCCAAGTCAGTACGACTTGTTCTTACCAAGACCTGAAATGCAACGGCTACATCGGCAACCCGTTCCTGAGTCGTTCTTGCGGAATCTGGACGACGCGTTGATCAAGGGAAGCGCACAGGTGTTTGCCAGTCCGCGAACATTCTCCAAACACGGAGAATGTGGTATGGACTTTTCCGATTACTTGCCGCACTTGGCTACCTGCGCCGACGATCTTTGCATGCTGCGTGCGGTGCATACGGACGTGTCTAATCATCATCCGGCCCAATTGGTCATGAACTGTGGAGTGCCTCTATTCGGATATCCGTCAATGGGTTCCTGGGTGACGTACGGACTCGGAAGCGAGGCCAATGATCTACCTGGCTACGTCGTGCTGCTGTCGAATTCGGGCGAAGGAGTAGATGGTGGTTCGTCGCTTTGGAACAACGGGTTCTTGCCGTCGGAATATCGGGCTGTCAACTTCCGCAGCAACGGGGACCCGATCCTACATCTGACGACACCAAAAGGCATCAGTAGTGGCATGCAACGATCCCGTCTTGATGCCATTCGTAAACTCAACGAGATTAGATTTCAGGACACCGGCGATCACGAAATCGAATCGCGAATTGCGTCGTACGAGTTGGCGTATCGGATGCAGGCCTCGGCGCCAAATCTGGTCGACCTTTCCAATGAAACACGCGCCACACACGAGCTTTATGGACTTGACCAAGAAGCGACCAAATGGTTTGGGTCCAACTGCCTGCTCGCAAGGCGGATGGTCGAGCGGGGTGTCCGTTTTGTACAACTCTATCATTCAACGTGGGATGACCATTCAAATCTCAATACGAAGCTGAAGACGAATTGCGATATGACCGATCTGCCTGCCGCAGGACTGATCAGAGATTTGAAACAGCGTGGCCTATTGGACGAGACTCTGGTGATTTGGGGTGGTGAGTTCGGCCGCACGCCCATGAATGAGGTTCGTCGCGGTAATACTCCAGGCAAAGAGGGGCGCGATCATCATCCATTTGCCTACACCATGCTGCTAGCTGGCGGAGGTATCAAAGGCGGCCAAATCGTGGGAGAGACCGACGAGCTTGGGTATCACCCGACGAAGGACGCGATTCATGTGCACGATCTACAAGCGACGATTCTGCATTGCCTTGGACTGGATCACGAGCAGCTGACCTTTCGACATCAAGGACGAGATTTCCGTTTGACCGATGTCGGTGGATCCGTCGCCGAGCAACTGCTCGTGTAATAACGCGTGGCACTGGCTTCGTCAGTGTTTTGGCTTGGCTTGTGGGGCGGGCCTTAGTGCCTTAGTGTGAGAATATGATTTGTACTCACACAAAGGCACGAAGATATTTGAAGTTGTCCGTCAAGGGACCTACACCAATTTGGTGATTCCGGGCATTGCGATTGGTGCCTCGGGCGCAGGACCCCAAGCATATTGTTCAGGCGAAAGATCCTGTTTGGAATTCAACGCTTGTTTCCAGGTAACTTCCCTACCGGTGTAGGTCGCCATCCGCCCCATGATCGCCAACAACGTGCTCTTCGCCATGTACTCGCCATTGTTCAGTGGACGACCACTGCGAATGCCGGCAAAAAGTTCGTCGTGTTCGACTTGATACATGTTTTTCACTTTCTCATCGAATTTCCAAGACGACGTCCCCGTGGCATCTATTTCAAGCGTTTTTTCAGAGACCAGAGCCCATCCTTTGGACCCGTGCATGTGACTGCTCATGTCGTTTTTGCAATCGCTCTGTTGTCGACAATTGCTAAAGAACTCGGCACCATTCGCATACTTGTACGTGACGCTGTGATGATCATAGATGTTGCCGAATTTCTTATCCGTTCTCACCTGCCTGCCGCCCATACCGACCGCCGAGGTAGGATATCCATCCATCACCCAAGCGCAAACGTCGAGGTAATGGACATGTTGTTCGACGTTGAAATCTCCCGACAGCCAGGTGAAGTAATACCAGTTCCGCATTTGAAAGTGCATGTCGGTCCAATCGGGTTTTCGCGGCTTTTGCCAAATCGATCCGCGGTAGTCGTTGGCAACAAGCGTATGGATTTCACCGATCGCGCCATCGTGCAATCGTTTAACGGTCTCTCGAAATCCGGCGTCGTAACGCAGGCAGAGACCGGATACGACAGAAAGCTCTTTTCTCTTAGCCTCGGCACATGTCTCGAGAACTGACCGCACTCCCGGCGCATCCACGGCCACAGGTTTTTCGGCGAAGACGTGCTTTCCCGCGGCGATCGCCGCCTTCAAGTGTATTGGACGAAAGTGCGGTGGTGTTGTGAGTATCACGACATCGACGTCGCTCGCTAAGAGGTTCTTATACGCGTCGAAACCGACAAACTGTCGCTCGATGGCGACGTCTAGCTTGTCACGCACACCGTCAATTCTTTGCAGTGATTGCAGACTCAACTGCAATCGATTATCAAACGCGTCAGCCATTGCGGTGAGCTTCACATTCTTATCGGCCTTTAACGCTTGCGAAGCCGCACCCGTTCCACGTCCACCGCACCCAATCAACCCAACTTTGATGACGTCACTGCCGGCAGCGTGGACCGACGGTGTAGACATAGCTCCGGCGCCAAGTGAGGTTCCCGTCATTGCAAGCGTGGCGGAAGTCTTGACGAACTGACGACGTGTTGTTTGATGATTGGACGTCTGTTCTTTTCTCATGTGACGGATCCTGTTGGTTGGAGTGAGAAAGAAGTGCGTTTATTTGGCCCGTTTTGGTGTCAGTGGCCGGATTTCGAAATTGCGGAAGTAAATTTCGTTCATTTCGTTTTCCAGGAGAATTCGGCCCGCCGTGGGGAAGACGTCGTAACACTCGTTGACCGTCTTGCCATTGATTTTGATGGTAATGCGAGTGCCATCGCAGATACACTCGACTTTCGTCCACTGACCGAGCTTGCTGGCAACGTCATCTCGTCCGCGGGTGTCGAGCAGTTCTTTGAAGCCAGTCTGGTGCTTTGACCACCAAAACTGTTTACCGGCGTATACGGTTTTTTGTCCGCCCAATTTCCAGCGAGTACGGCCGTCGGCGGCCACGGTCGTATCGCTGGTAATTGATGCAGGAATGACTTTTCCCGCCTGGTCCGTCCCCCGTATCACGATCAGATCACCCTCGCAGCCTTGGGCGAGCTGGCATTCGATGGACGCCATCCAAATGCCCTTTGCGTTGCCTGCGGGGCCGACCGCATGAAGCAGAATCCCCGAGTTTCGTACATACTTCGACCCGTCTGTTCTCGTTCCCCACTTGTACTCAACACTCAAATGGTAGTCTCGATACGAATCGACGGTGGCCAGATATCCCATTCCTTTGCCACCGACGCGGATCATTCCGTTCTTGGCCGTATAGTCAGAATTGGGATCTTCGCGTTCCGTCGTCTGTAACCATGTCGTGAAACCACTCAGGTTCTTTCCATTGAACGGTCGTATTGTCTTTTGTGGCACAATCGCCAAGTCAGGTTCGTCACTCACCACGTTGGATGGACTAACGAAGGCAGCCACTGTCATCAATAGGAACAGACGAATCACGGTGTTGATGTTCGCGTAATGTCTCATTTCTTCAGCGTCCCCAATCCGGCGATTACCGTTTCCAGAAACTGTCGAACCCGTCTCGCCAATTCGTCGACACCTTTTGGATCCGTCGGTCGGGGAACTAATGGTGCGAAGATGTTTTCGCAGCACAGCGGCATGCTTCGCCCAGTGACCGCGACGGCATGAAGCAAACGGTAGTGATCGATCTCGCCAAAGCCAGGTCCGCAGTCTTGGTCTTGCGGCCAATTGCGGTGATCTTTCATGCAAAAACTGTGCACGACGTCCGCACACTTACGGATATCCGGAATGGGGTCGACATTCAGATAGTCCATGACGTTGCCGGCATCGTAGTTGACGCGGATGCCCGGGTCGTCGACTTCGCGAACAATCTCGGCGCACGCTTCCCCCGTGCCAGTCGACCCACCGTGTTGTTTGACCACAAGTACCACGCCGAGGTCTCGAGCGATGGGTCCCAACTTCCTAAACCGCTCAATCCACAGCTTACGATTTCCGCCCTTGGTATGTCCGAATGTGAGAATCTGTGGTACGCCGCCGGCCGCCGCTTGGCGGAGTCGGTGTGTCAGCACTTTGAGGCCATCTGCCGCTTCCGGGTAAATCGTCGAGAACATCATGAGCGGCTCTAAACCGATACCGCGACACTGCTTTGCCAGCTCTCGCGCCGTTTGCACGGGGGCATCGGTCGGCATGATGGGGATGCGATTTCCGCCTGACGTCTCTCGATGCGACGTGCCCCATGCAACGAATTCATAGCCAGCCGACTTGATCCCGTTGAGTGCCCGCATCAGCGGGAATTGTGAATAGGGCAAGGTCATGCAGGCAATCTGAAAATCGGTTGGTTTTGGATTCTGAATTGCACTTGCAGTTATCGGACCGGCGAGACCAACGATGGCGGCACCGGCAAGGTTGGCCGTTGTCGTTCTCAACAAGTCACGACGACTTAGCGAAAAATGAGTATCGTTCTTCATGGGATCGAGCGAGTTTCTTTAAGGATCTTCGGTGTCAAATTAACCTGGACTCAATCTGCCGCTTGACGCACCACGGTGGTCGTTTGTGATTTTATGCCGTCTCGGCCACTATCACCAGTTATTTTGCCTCGCGGAAAGACTACTTCTTCTGTTCCGTTTTTGAGTCCCGATCGCAGAACGTCGGATATCAACTCGCTTCCCTTGCGGTAGCACCAATGGTTTCGCATGGAGATGTTATACTAGGCCTCACTTTTCATTGGGGCGTCCTCGAAATCGCAGGTGCACGGGAATTCAAATGACGACACGCGAGCCCGATTCATGGACGCTGTACCGCACGATAGCGTGCACTAGGCAATTGTGTGCTTCATTCCTTATTGGCGTGTGCCTGCTGGTTCCCTCAATGACGATAGCTGAGAGTGCGATCGCCAAGCCCAACATCCTGTTCATCGCAATCGACGATTTACGTCCCGAGTTGGGTTGTTACGGACAGGATCACGTGATCAGCCCCAACATCGATCGCCTGTCCAGAACGGGTGTCACGTTCACAAGAGCCTATTGTCAACAGGCGGTGTGTAATCCATCTCGGGCCAGTCTCATGACCGGGTTGCGCCCTGACACACTAAAGGTGTGGGATCTTCGAACTTCCTTCCGCGATACTCGTCCGGACGTTGTCACTGTCGCCCAGCACTTCAAACAACAGGGCTACCACACGACGGCTATTGGCAAGATCTTTCACAATAATCTTCCCGACGATGCCTCGTGGAGCGAACCGAAGTTGCACGTCGACGGTTATCCATTTGATCCAGATGCCGTCTATCGAAAGAGCGAGAACATCGACTGGTTGGAGGAGAGAAAGTCGGCAATTGTGCAAGAAGGCAAGCAAGCGAGGTATATCGATCGATTCGGAAAATGGTATCTGAAATATGTTGCGACCGAGAATATTGATGTTCCAGACGATGCCTATTTCGACGGAGTCCAAACAACGGTTGCGGTGAAGAAGTTGGCGGAACTCAAGGCACAAGGCAAGCCGTTCTTTTTTGGCGTCGGCTACTATCGTCCGCACTTGCCTTTCAACGTACCGGAAAAATATTGGAACCTCTATGATCGGGAGACGATTCCGTTAGCGAGCGATGGCGAACCGCCACGTGATGCACCGCTGATGGCCGTGAATACCATTCGTGAACTACGTGGTTACGCCGACTTTCGTGGGTCGCCTACCCCCGACAAAGGACCTCTGACTGAAGCTCAACAACGGTTGCTGAAACATGGGTACTTGGCGTCGGTCAGCTATATCGACGCCCAAGTCGGCAGGTTACTGGATGCGTTAGACGCGCTTGAGTTGGCCGAAAACACGATCGTAGTTCTTTGGGGCGACCACGGTTGGAAGCTCGGTGAACACGGCAGTTGGTGCAAAATGACGAATTATGAAATCGATACTCGCGTGCCGCTGATCGTCCGTGCACCTGGAAAAAAAGCAAACGGTCAGTCATGTCATCGGTTGGTCGAGTTCGTCGACCTTTATCCTGCGCTCTGTGAATTAGCCGGTCTGCCGGCGGTCGAGGAACTAGAAGGCACGAGTTTTGCCCCATTGTTGAACGATACAACAAGGCCTTGGAAGTCAGCCGTGTTTAGCCAATTCCTTCGCACTGGCATCTGGATCGCTCCGGACGGAATCGAGTACATGGGTTACAGCGTCAGGACGGACCGATTCCGTTATGTTCGGTGGGTCGATTGGAAGACGGGAAAATTTGCCGCCGAAGAGTTGTACGATCACAGGGAAGACTCCAGTGAGACTCACAACATCGCCGGAAGAAACCAACAGATCGTACAACGGATGAGATCGGTACTCGAAGCCGGTTGGACGGCGGCAAAACCAAACGACCAGTAGCCGTGCATGGGCCGACGATTAACGACCAATCAGCACTGTGGCGATGCGGTATTGACGTCGATGAACTCACACCAAGTGGCATCACCCGTACACGTAATCCGCAACCGCCAAGTCATCTCGGTTCCATCGACGTCAAAATAGAGCGTGCGTTCGCCGGACGGCTCCCAGACAAACTTGCCGGCGAACAACCGCGTAACATGACCCCGATCGCCTGAAATCGGCCCTTCGTAGTCGAGGTATTCGAGTCGATGAGGGGGGAGTGCGTCAGCGTAGATGCGTCGGCCGTCGGCAGGCGATTCGGCCATGGCCCATGCTTGAAGCGTCCCGTGGTCATCCTCTAACATCAAGTCCCAATGTCGAGGCCGTTCGTGTCCGATCGGGGTGTCGTGTTGCAGGATGACGAAGCGTTTGTTAGTCACGATTGATTACGGAAACGGTTTGATTGGCAACCAATGGCTTTTTCTGACGCCAGCTCGTCACGGCCGCGTCGATCTTTAACTCACCTGGAACTTTGGGACGAACCTCGATTCGGAATTCCACATTTTTTTCACCTGCACGCAATGTCCGAATAGGCTCGAAACGAATGATACCGTTTCGAGGGCGACTTGCCGAGGCCGGCGCTGAAACAACGGGGACACGATCCGGTAGGGTGACTTTCAGTTCGACATCTCGGTCGGGTCGATCTCCGCGGTTCTCGATCCGCACGATAAACACGACCGTCTCGCCGACAGCTGCGAATACGTTAAGGCGATCGATACTCACACGCAGACCATTCTCGCCAATGCTGGCTGGACCGCGATCAGCACCGTCGGGGTTTGCCGGTGCCGGATCATCGGGTTGTCGCTCCGGTTCAACCTGTGCGGCCACAATTCGCGTCTTGACCGAATCGTGGTCCTCTTCTCGTTCGTTGGACTGAACGGATACCTCGACCAACGCACCTGGGCTGGCTGCTATTGCCCGCAATCGAGTATCGATTGCCACGGACTCTCGAGGCTCCAATCTGCCGACTGACCACTCGAACGTCCCCAGTTGGGCTTCGTTGGCATTGGGATTGGACGCGACGAGAGCCATTTCTTGCGGTACGCGTTGGATTACCTTGACTCCGGTCAAAGGCACGTTCGTGGGGTTCGTCACGGTGATTTTATAGAATTCCGCATCGCCTACAATCAACTGGTTAGGTCCAGTAATTCGCACCTGGATGTCGGCATTGGCTGGTGGCGCCGACGGTGGTTGTACGTCGACACAGTATCTCTGTGACACCCTGTCGGTTTTCGTCTGGTCGATGACTTCGATCGTCACGCATTGGCGGCCAATCACGAGAGCGTTGAATCGGAGGGGAAGGGGGACGGTCTGCCCCGCTTCGATGCGGCCGCCGTTGGGGGTCAAACTCTGGACTGCGCGGTCGTTTTTCTTTCCGAATTTGTGTTGAAGTCCGTCGTCGTAAATCGCCGTAAGTGTAACTCCATTCAAAGCAATCGGTCCTGTATTGGTTACATCAATGGAAAACTCGATGACCTGACCCTGAACGACGGTCGGATCGTGGCGGACCTCAAGCTGTAAATTCGAAGTGAAGATCTCCGTGTCATAGCAGTCTGTGGCGACCAATCCTTCGTCACATCGCGCGTCGGCACAAATTCGCACCGAGACATTCGAATTTGGTGCTTGCAATTCGACCTCGATTTGCACGACGGCGGAGGCGGCCAGATCTCCGAGATTCCAGCGAACGTTCGGTTCGACATTCGCAGTTGGCGGTGGAGTTGCCATGACGAATCGCATGCCATCCGGTACACGGAGGTCGACCACCGCGTTGGTGATGGCCATTTTCCCCGGATTGTGAACTTCGAATCGGTAAATCGTCGAGCCCTCTCGGTTCGCCATCTGCGGCCCGGCAGTGAATTTGAGGTCGAGTGCTGGGGCCGTCCAAGTGACGGTGGTGACGCCCTTTGACAGGATCATGTTAGGCAAATCGCTACTCGAAGTGGCTGGACGAATGAGCGTGACGTTCACTCGCACCGTGCCTCCTTGATCCGTCGCCTGCTCGATCTCTACGGCTGCCTCGCCCGATGCACTGACGGGCACTTCGCGCTCGTACCCGCCACCGACAAACCGAGCGCGGTCGTCCTCAATAACGTACCGCACTCGCATCGATTCGGCGCCGACACCGGAGCGACGTCTCACCTTTGTCACCAATCGGATTGGTTGCCCATCGGCGGCGACGACGGATGGAGGAAATTGCCACTCGGCATCGACCCAGTGAATGGTCACTGTGCTTCGCCGTCGGTCCCAGTTTTCGGCTTTCGGAGCCCAAACGGTAATGTGCGACACTCCCGCTTCGGGCGACGTGATACTGACCCAGTTCTGCCCCTTGGCGACGTCAAAATCATCTCTGCGGACTGCTGTACCTCGAGTCACCGTCTCGTGTCGGGAGCTCGTTCGGCCGACAGCATAGTTGCCGCTGAACTTTCGCGCGCCTCGTAATGCTGCTGGTAGGAATGAGCAGCTGGGGTCACCGACCGATACGATGTGTCCTTTACTCTCCTGAGAGAGGGTCCATTCAATCGGTTGTTTAGTCACCAAGTAACCATCGGAACCACACAGCCCAGCGCGGAGTACGACTTCCGAACCAACACGGGCCACCGTCTGTTCGGGATCGACGTGAAGTGTACCGTTCTTGATTGGGTCTTCGTACTTGTTTTTCAGTCGACCGTCGACGCACTCGTCAGCAAAAAGAATACTGCCCGGTGGTGGTGGGTCCGTGCCGCAAGGTGGCACGGCTCGAGGCTGTGAAAATGCCGGTTTAGGTAGGCAGGACCAGTGGTCAAGTCGACCGACGTCGGGAAGAATGACCGTCGTGGAACGGTCGGTGAGCAGGAAACTCTCACCCGATGGATCGATTGCCGGAAGGCGGACTGACTGGCAGCCACTAATGACCAACAGTAGTAAAGTGCCGAGCGCCTGCCGGTGCTGCATGATGCGATTGTCTAACACGGTTCCATCCCAAAACGTGGAGAGACTTCAAGTCATTGTTCCGAGTGAAACGTAACCCACGAATTGGCAAGCTGTGGCGATTTGGCAACATCTAACGTGGTTTTTTTGCAACATCGGGTTGCGGTCGTAGCGATTGGAAGGCTTAGGAGGCGACGTAGGTCACTTGTCTGGCAGTGGCACTGCCCGTGTCTTGTGTGAACGGACCGCGTCGGTGTCGGGTCCTGTCCGTTGTTTGCGTGATTTAAGCGGGCCAAGGGCCCAGCCATTTGCCTAGCCCAGCCCATCGGGCTGGGATTCGGTTGCCACCTTGGAACGGCAAGGTCCGATCAGTTGGTCACCCGATGACGGCAAATGGCCAGACGGACCTGAACTGAAGGCGGCGCTGCAACTAGAGGTACATGCCCAAGAAACCGCCGCTTTCTTCCAATTGTTCCTGCACATGCTGAACGCGTTGCTTGGTTTTCTCGAGATCGCCCGCTTCGATGTAGCGGTTGAATTCGACCAACACGGCCTGGTGTACGGTCGCTTCGAACCATTTTACAACCGGCTCGGTCAGCCAATTACAGGTCTCGCTATGCAGCTCAACTTGCAAGTCGACCGTTTCGGCGGCCGTATCGTCGGCGTTCGTGAGCAGTGTGCCTGAGCAGCGGAATTCGAGCATACCTAAGTCGGCTCGATTTGTTAGATGAAAAACGCAAACGACGTCGTACAGATAATACGAATTGTGAGTCCCGTGGCGATCCATCGACGATTTGATCGCTTCGCATCGGCGTCGAAAGCCGGGCGAAGCATCGATTGGAATATCCAATCGCGAGATGGATCGTAGAGGTAGGCAATCAAACGAGACTTCGACCCAATGATTCATGGCATTGACCGTTACCTACAGGATTTTCGCGCGATGACGTGGCCCGCGTAAGCATGGACAATACCAAAAAAGCGGCGGTGAGTTCAGGCGCGACATAACCAAATTAGTCAACGGAAGCCGTGACCTCTGTCGCAATGTCCACCAGATTCCAACCGATGACAGCCCATCCGCTACCTAAGTCAAACGAATTGAGGCTCAATTCCGCCTTGCCGGCCAACGGACCTGGTAGTTGAATTCCCGTGGTTTCAAACTCCTCCTTGAACACCGCAGCGAACTTGGTCCCCATCAGTGTCTTCACCGCAATATCTCCGATACTCTCCGCTCCTTGTTCCACATACTCAGCGTTGACATCGCCGTCGCGAATAAGTCGCAGGCCAGACGCAGTCCGCTCGATCTTGTAACGAGCGGAAATCTGCATGTCTCGAGTCACCGTTTGCGATCCGCGAGTAAACCTTGAACCGCGGACGACAATCAAAACCGCGTCCCTGTCGAAGTTCACGCTTACAGGCCGAGACATCGAAAAAGTGATCGACCACGGATCCGTGCCGTCGCGTATCTTCAATTCGTCAGGCACTTCTCGTCCCGACTCAGCAATTTTTTCGGCTATCCCCTCGTCGGTCAAAGTGATCCCGCCGATAAGGCCTTCGGATAAGTTGGCCACAAAAGATTCATGCACCTGGACCGCAACATCGGTCGCCGGTAGGTCGACAGGAGCTTCGGCGAATGCGGACAGTTGGAACGAATTTGCCTGGAGCATTCTCAGCCAGATTCGCTCCGGTTCCGTCGAAGTGAGAAACGATCTGGGCGTCGTGTTGCGCCGCAACATCGGGTTGCGGATATCTTTCTCGAACTTTTGGCGATTCTCCAAAACAAGCGAGATGACTTCATCATCGATCTCTTGACGGACGCGAGCTTCGGCCAGTTGGTTGGCGATGCACTCGGCTTCCGACTTTGATTTACATGCTTTCTTCCAAGCGATTTTTTCAACGATCTGGCGGTCGGCGTTGATCGATTTAATGTGAGTAGTCGTCGAGCAGTCGACCAACGTGCGTCCAGTCGAAATGCCGTTTTTGTCAAAGAACACTGGCTTGCTGGCTTGAATCGAAGTCGTGCCTTCCGACCGTATGCGAACGCCACGATTCCAGCCGGTATTTTCCGATGAGGCCGTGCCGGTCAACAGGACCTGGGCGGCAATCTGATTCGGATCTGGTAGAAGTTTGATTGTGATGTCACCTGTTGTCGTAGCCGTTCCACGAATCTTTGTGCCGAGGATATTCTCTTTGACTGGCAATGTGCGATTGATGTGCCGGGAAGCCGCTTTGTCGGCCATGCGCTCCGACACGGTAAGGACTAGGTTGGGCTGTGAAAAATGATCGCGTATTTTTCCGATCGCTTCAAGCTGTTGGTCATGCCGATCGAACCAGCCCAGCAAACGGCCGATCAGGATAGTGGCGGGCCCGCGTGGCTCAGTGGTTGCGGTGGTCACGGCTTCGGATAACAAATTGACTCGAGCTTCGTATCTTTTGGCCGCGTCCTTGTCCGCGGCAAACTGCGACAGGTACATGTACCGTTCTAGTTTGCTGCGCAAGTCCAACCAGTGGTCGGCTTCAAGCCCGTCGCTGTCAGCGTACAACCCGATCAATGTCTCGTTCAGTTCCGCCAAATCGGGCGTCGACTCGGCAACCGCCTTCACAAACGACTGCCATTGCAGTGCTTCGGCCCTCGGTTGCGCTTCTTCCTCTGGTAGACCGTCCAGTTGTTTGGCAGCCACTGCGGTCGCGGCCAGCACATTCTTTTTCGCGACAGCCAGTTGTTTGTCGTCAATCGGCTGGTAACCACCCTTCAGGCTGCTGACAAGATTCTGTACATCCGACCACAGTTCGTCTGCCTCTTGGCCTGCTGCTACAGCGGCACATACCGAAAATTGGACCATGGTACAGGCAATGATCAAATGGATGTTCTTCATCCCTCTTTCTCCGATTTCGTAGATTCTGGGTGTGACTCAGCCCAGACGATCGACTGAATATACCTAATCTACCCAAGTCACATAACGTCACTTTTTTAGTTCGACCACACCCCTGCCCCAATTGGAATGAGCCACACGGCCGCATAGACTAGTGCTCTGGTACCCATAAATAAGTGGGGTTCGTGCCTGATGCCCAAAAAATTAGGCGAGGGGATCGGACCAAACGGATTTTCCCAACTGACGCTTCCACTTACGAATTCGGCTACCATTGGCCAGGCCTAGCGGGGCTCCTTTTCCACAGAAAAAAAATGCCCCGGGCGGACGTATTTGTTGGTTTTTTGGCTCGGAACGAGGATTCAAGCTGCGATGAGTGGAACATTTGCTGACCGTGGACGGGCGTTGGAAAACGCGTTTTTTGCAAAGAAGGACAAGGAACTGCTTGAGGCCCTTCGCAGCAATTTGCAGTCGTGCCAGTCGGTTCGTGATGAACTGGCGGCCGTGTCGGGAATCTCTGACCTCGCTGTGCTCGATCAGCTGGCCGAACAGAACGTCGAGGCGGCCACCTTGGCGGCTGTCGTCTTGATACCATTGGTCGAAGTGGCCTGGGTGGATTATGTCATGGACAAGCGGGAAAAAGCGGCCGTCCTGGACGGAGCGAAATCGACCGGACTCGACGAATCACACGCGTGTTTTGCGTTGTTGAAATCGTGGGTGGACGAAAAACCTGGCCCGGAGTTGATGGAAAATTGGCGGACCTATGTCAGCGAGTTGAAACCGTTGTTGAATTCGTCGGCAATGGAGAAGATTCGCAGCTCGATCGTTCAACGTGCCCGCGAGGTTGCCCTGGCAGCTGGCGGGATTCTGGGACTGGGCAATCGGATCGCAGCCGCCGAACAAGCGCTGCTTGATGACATCGAGTCCGCGCTACGATGAGCCGAGGAATGCGGCCGGAATTAGGAATGCATGTTGCTGGAGAAAGCTCCAGCCCCCGTCCCAGCTGATGTATGCAGCCAGTCCGATGAAGAAGACATAGGCCATCGACAGCGGAGGGATCCAGAGTCGAGCGAACCAGCAGCTGATGGCATGTCGCGGAGTCTCGCGTCGCCGTGCGCGAGACATGGCCCAGCCGGCGACCCAATGACACGGAATGACGGAAAGGATCATCAGCACGTTGGGAATCCAAGTCAACTCGTCGCTGGTAGCTTCGATTTTCGCCAGGTAGAGTGGCACGGCGAGCACGAACGTCACCGTAATGGAAATTAACATCGCTAATGGTGCTCGGGTGAAAAGCCTTCGCACATGTCGCCATTCGAACATCGCTTGCCAGCGGTCTTCTGCCGCGAAATGCGCCTGGAGCAGCGGGAGATACATGACAACAATGGCCATCAGCAAACCGGAAAAAAACAGCATCGGCGGCGAGAGACCCTCGCCGGTCAATATGCTCGCCATCAGCAATCCTGGAATTCCGATCCAGACCATGGTCAACGCGTAACCGCGCAGCCCAAGCCACAAGAACTTCTTCACTCGCAGCTGCTGTAAGAACTCCCATAGACGACGGCAAGCGACGTCGTAAATTTCACCTCGCCGAATCGCCGCGAAAAACTTCATCGGTGGGAACCAGTTTTCCAGCGGTTCTTTACGCCATGGCAGGGATAGGATCGCTAAAGGAACAAGAGTGGGCCAAAAGAAATCGCGCAGCTTGCCACCACAGTAGACGGCTGAAGCGGCGTGCAACGATAGTACGATGGTCAAGACCGTGACGGCAACACGCCAAATGATCGTTTGCGTTCCATCAGGGTCGATGGCGTACGTCGCGTGCGAGAACTTGGCGGCTATACGGATGGGTAGCAGCGTCAACCAGATTCCGCATATGACCGTCCCGACTCGCGCTGCCGTTCGGTAGCCGACGAATCCATCGCGAAATTTCCCGCTGCGGGCGATACGCCCAGTCGACTCAAGCAAGTACCCCAAACTGATAAACTGCAGAACAGGAACGCTGGCGAGTGAAGCCAACACAAAAACAAGCGTCACCATGCCGACCAACCATGTGATGATGGTTGCCAATCTCTGGATCAACCAGCTCCACCAAGACCGTCGCGAGGTCTCTTGGTCAGCGGGAGTGACAACCGGAGCATCGATCTCATCGGACAGCGAAGTTTCGCTATCGAATTCGGCAGGAGCAATTTCGGCGTTCACGACGCACAGATTCAGTTCGACGCCATCCGCATCGACGGCGTTCTCATCGACGACATCCGCATCGACGGCATCAACCAGATTCGCGTCAACCACATTGGGGTCGTCATCATGCGTGTCGTGAGGCGCGATTTCCGACATGAAGTAACGCTCTGTTCGTTGTTGATCGTTGTCGGATATCCCAAACCCTATATTCGGGGATTCCAGGACCATATTGGAGAAGTATTTCGCCACATTCTGATCAAGAAATTGCCTGTTGTCACGAAAAACACTGAATCAGGGCAAGATCTGCATAGGTATATTGGTGTGTACCCTTCGGACCTGACCTTCGTTTTGCCCGAGTCTGATTGTGGTGACGTTATCCTGAGAATTAGTAACATCGTGAGTTAAAAACGATGTGGAAACAACATCTTGCAATGCTCGCCGTCGTGGTGGGTTCCGTTGGCGGTCTATTTCAGTTGACGCGAGTCGAACGTGTTGACACGCATCTGAGCGCTTCACCGCGGACTGACGCTCAATCAAGTTCCGTGAGACAGTCGGCGTCTGCCGTCGACGTGGAGTTTTCGGAATATTGGCAGGAGAAGGGACTTGACGTCGCCGAACCAGCCACGGAAATGTTGGTGATTCGTAGACTGTCTCTCGGGCTTGCCGGAACGCTTCCCTCTCTGGAAGAGATCCGGGCCTTGGAACAGCTACCGAAAGACGAACGAATTGACTGGTGGTTAGACCGACTCTTTTCTGATCGTCGCTATGCTGATTATGTGGCCGAACGTCTGGCTCGAGCGTACGTTGGGACGGAAAATGGGCCATTTCTGATGTTCCGTCGCCGTCGTTTTACCCACTGGCTGAGTGACCAGCTGCATGAGAATAAAAGTTACGACGCCATCGTCCGCGATCTGATTTCTGGGCGTGGGACGTGGACCAGTAACCCGGCCGTCAACTTCGTCACCGTTACATTCGATCAAGAGAAAGAGCGTCCGGATCCAATTCGATTGGCTGGTCGCACCGCCCGGGCGTTCTTGGGTGTGCGGATCGACTGCGTTCAGTGCCATGACGATTTTCTCGGGACGGTCGAATTGGGAGAGGCCGACGACCCACGCAGTGGAATTCAGCGCGACTTTCACCAGTTGGCGGCTTTTTATTCGGGGACTCGTGTTTCGGCAGCGGGAGTGCGTGACGAGACTGAACCCTACAAAGTACAGTTGTTGGGTGACGATGGGGAAACAAGCTTGTTGCCCTCGGTACCGTTCCATTGTGATCTCTTACCAGCCAAAGGCCGTCGCAGAGAGCGGCTCGCAGCTTGGGTAACGGCTCCAGGGAACCGTGCATTTGCGCGAGTCACCGTGAATCGCATTTGGGCGCTGTTGTTCAGCAGGCCCTTGGTCGAACCGATTGACTCGATCCCGTTACACGGGGACCTACCACCTGGTTTGGAGTTGTTGGCCTCGGACTTTGTAGACCATGGATACGATCTTCAACGGCTGATTCGCGTAATCACGGCCACACGTGTATTTCAACTGGACAGTCGCGGTCGTTTTGAAGTGCTCCCCAGACACGAAACGGGTTGGGCCGTTTATCCGCTGACCCGATTGCGGCCCGAACAGGTGGCCGGTGCGTTGACACAAGCTTGCTCGGTTTCCACTCTCGATGCGGATGCTCATGTGATTTCCCAGATGATGAAGTTCTTCCAAACCAATGCGTTCGTTCAACGATACGGTGATCTCGGTGAAGATGAATTTGACGATCGCGGCATCACGATCCCTCAGCGGTTGTTGATGATGAATGGAGAATTGGTCAATGAGCGGACGAAGACCAACTTGCTTTTCAACGCCTCGTCTCAGATCTCGACCTTTGCGGACAACGATCGTGACGCTATTAAGGCTGCCTATCTAGCTTGTTTCACACGTCCACCGACGGCTTCGGAAATTGCGTATTTCAAGGATCGCTTGCAAGAGACGAGGGGCGGAACACGAAGTCAAGTACTGACGGACCTATTCTGGGTGTTACTAAACAGTACAGAATTCAGTTGGAATCACTAGCCACTGAGACCGAGCCACGGCGCGGCGGAGATTGAGGAGCAACGAAATGTCGATTTTTCCATCCGAGTGCGGTCACCAAAGCCATCAATTGCACCGACGACAGATATTGCAGACGACAGCTGGCGGACTCCTGTTTACGACGCTCGCTGAACGTCTAGCCCGAGCCGCCGAATCGACATCGCAGCGCCCCAAGAGCCTGATCGTGCTCTGGCTGCAAGGCGGTGCCAGCCAGCTGGATACATTCGATCCCCACCCCGGAAGTAAGATTGCCGCCGTGGCAGCAAGAAAAACGTCTGCCAAGGGGATCATGCTGGCTGAGGGACTTGAGCAGCTTGCCGATCAGATGCACCGCGTGGTACTTGTCCGTTCGGTAATGAGTAGAGAAGGGGATCACGAACGGGCCACATACAATGCAAAAACTGGTTTTCGACCGGATCCAACTTTGCAGCATCCGGCGATTGGAGCAGTTGTTTGTCATCAGTTACATGACCAGCTCGATATTCCAAGACACATTTCCATCCTACCTGGTCAGTGGGGCGCTCGCGGCGGGTACCTAGGCGAACAGTTCGATGCCTTTCGCATCGGTGACCCGGCCGAACCTGTTCCCGATGTCAGGAAACAGGTTTCAAACAAGCGATTCAATTCGCGGTTAGTCGACCTGCGAGAAGTCGAAAAGAGTTTTCGGCGCGGACGCCTGCAACAGCTGGATGCCGACAAGACACTCCAAAGGCTCACGACGCAGGCTGCGGTCAAGATGATGTCGAGTAAACAGCTTTCGGCCTTCGATGTGAATAGCGCAACCGTCGCCGAGCGGCGGCAATACGGTGATACACCTTTCGGTCGCGGGTGCTTGGCTGCTCGTCGCCTTGTGGGGGCCGGTGTCCGCTGTGTCGAGGTGACATTGAATGGCTGGGACACGCACACCAACAACGAAGAGTCACAACGGGCTTTGGTCGATCAGCTTGACCCGGCCTTTGCCGGCCTGTTGCGCGATTTAGAACACCATCAGATTCTGGATGATACCATCGTGCTTTGCATGGGAGAGTTTGGGCGTACGCCCTGGTATGCGGGGCTTGGTGGTCGCGACCACTGGCCCCATGGATTCAGCGTCTGCATCGCCGGTGGTGGGGCGAACGGTGGACAGGTTATCGGCGAAACGTCACCCGATCCTAGTCGCGATCCCGAAGTCGCACGCGGTCAGGTAGTTCAGCCCTGCAGTCTTGCCGACATCCATGCCACCGTTCTTCACCGTCTCGATATTCCCTATGAAGAGGAGCTTCAGACACCGATCGGGCGGCCCATGGTGATCTCGAAAGGAACACCCGTGCCGGGAGTTTTTTGACAAATCAGGATCTCCACGGATTCTCCGTGGGCTCGTGTTGGGGGTTGGCTGGAAGCCAGCCAGTCCAGCGGCCAACAACGTGCCTACGACGCGAGCAAGCGGCCCCACAGACTGTCACTGATCACCAGCCCGCGTCGCGACAACGCTATTCGGCGGCCGTCGTCTTGTAGCCAGCCTTCCCCTCGGTACTCCTGCAACGCTTGGCCGCCAAGATCATCCAAATTGAATCCGGTGTTGGCGAGAAACCAATCGCGGTCCACGCCATCGATTCGCCGTAGGCCGAATACGAGTACCTCGAGAGCACGTTCGCGATCGTCTGCCTCGTCGCTTTCTGCCACCGGGCTTCGTCCTTCTTGAAGTCGACGAAGATACTCGGTCGTGCTGCGATGGTTTGTCTCACGACGACCCTTAAGGTGCCGTGCCGCTCCAGGGCCAATGGCGTGGTAGGTTGCACCGGTCCAATAGCATTCGTTGTGGCGACAACGATTGCCAGGCCGAGCAAAGTTCGATATCTCGTAGTGTTCAAAACCCGCACCGATCAACGATTCAATCGCCAACAGGTACATGTCCAATTCCAGCTCTTCGCCGACCGTCTTGAGAAGACCTTTTCCCCGTTGACTCCAAAACGCGGCGCCCTGCTCGAAGGTCAATCCGTACGTCGAGATGTGATCAACACCCAGGTCGATCACACTTGCCAGATCATCTTTCCATCGTGACAGTGTTTCGTTCGGTGCGGCGAAGATCAGATCTGCTGACACGGTGTCCATAATGTCGATGGCGAGTTGAATCGCATCGCGGGCCTGTTGTCCAGTGTGCTCGCGTTCCAGCGTTCTCAATTTGTCGTCCGAGAGTGACTGAACTCCCAGACTGACTCGCGTCACGCCGTCCGTTCGCAGTTGTTCGAGATAGCCGCGGTCGACATCCTCGGGATTAACCTCGACGGACCATTCACCATCAGCAGACAGGGGGAAGTTGCGGTGCAGCATCGCCGCCAATTGTCGCCAGTGGTCGTCCCGGACCTGTGATGGCGTTCCTCCGCCTAGGAAGATCGTATCCACCTGACAGGGGAGGTCGTCGTACGCCGCCATTTCCAACGCGATCGAGTCTAGGTACGGTTGGATTAGGTCGCTGCGTCCAGCGACAAGCGTGAAGTTGCAGTACCCGCATCGTCGTCGACAAAACGGGACATGCAAGTAGACTGCTCTGGGTGGCCGTTGCCACAGGGGGACCATCACGCTCATCCGCTCGACTTCGTCAATAGTAAAAACGTGACCGTATGCATGGCCGTCATTCCTGCGGTTCGGTCATTCGCAATGGGTCGAGCGCCCGCTTAAGAGTTGTTTCGGGCAAGAGCCCTTCTTCGCGACACAATTCGCGTATGGTCTTCCCCGTAGCAAAAGCCTTCTTGGCAAGTGCCGCAGCCTTTTCGTAACCAATCAGCGGATTGAGGCTGGTCACCATCGAGAGGCTCTGTTCGACTGACGCGTTACAGACCTCTTCGTTGGCCTCCATCCCCTCGGCACAGAACTCCACAAAGGTTCGACTCATCGTCGCCAGCAGCTGCACGCTTTCGAGGGTTGCATGTGCCATCACGGGCATCATGATATTCAGCTGAAATTGTCCCCCAGCGGCTCCCGAGATGGCAACCGTTTGATCGTTTCCCATGACGCGAGC